>NZ_CP114904.1:6582500-6882500 GCF_027497215.1 Micromonospora sp. WMMD812
CGACGGCTACACCTCGACCATCCTGGGTCGCCGCCGCTACCTGCCCGACCTGGTCAGCGACAACCGGCAGCGGCGGGAGATCGCCGAGCGAATGGCGCTCAACGCCCCGATCCAGGGCTCCGCCGCCGACATCATCAAGGTCGCCATGCTGCGGGTCGACGGCGGGCTGCGCGAGGCCGGGCTGCGCTCCCGGATGCTGCTCCAGGTGCACGACGAGCTGGTCTTCGAGGTGGCGCCGGGTGAGCGGCGGGCGCTGGAGGAACTGGTCCGCCAGGAGATGGGCGCGGCCTATCCGCTCTCGGTTCCGCTGGAGGTCTCGGTCGGCGAGGGGCGGGACTGGAACAGCGCCGACCACTGAGTCGAGGATCTAGCGTCCGGGGCCCCGGCGCGCCTTCGGCGGGGCGCCGCGCCTCTCCAACGCCCGACGGGACGGCCCGCCGGGCGGCGGCAGCGGTGCCTTGAGCGGGTCGTGACCCCAGTTCATCAGGGAGTACCGCCACCGGGTCTCGCGGACGTCGCCGCTCGGCCGCTGCGCCATGTGCCGCCGGACGTAGCCGACGACCTTGCGCATGTGCCGGAAGTCCGCCTCGGACAGGTCGCCGCGCTTGCGGCGCAGCAGGTCGATGATCTTCCGACCGGACTCGTGGCCTACCGACTCGCCGCTCCGGCTGCCCTTCCGGCGCCAGCCGACGTGTTTGGACTCGTCGCTCTCCAGCCACTTCGACAGCTCACCGGGCCTCATGTTCACCGCCTCGGTGAACTCCCGATAGGTGTCCCGGCCGTCGTCACTCGGGCTCATGCCGCAGCACCTCCGGCCGGTGGGCGACGTCGCGGCCCGAATCGTCGTTGCGGATCCGGTACTGCGGTTCGTCGTCCGACGCGTTCACGGCGTGCCCGCGCACATGCGTCCGGTCGACCAGCTTCTCCTTGACCACGCCGTGCGCCCGGCCGCTGTGGCTGGCCCAGGAGACGTGGTCGCCCTCGCGGAATTCCCTCTTCTCGGCCATGCGCTCTGGCTACCCGGGCCCGCCCGGACGAAACGGGCGCCCACGCCGGACGCCACGCCCAGGCGTCAACGCCGGGGCGCCCGGGCCAGGCGGGCCGGGCCGGGCGGCCGCGTCCGGCGGGTCGGCGCTCGGTCAGGTGGCCGGCTTCTCGGCGACGAAGATGGCGGTGCCGGGGAAGAGCCGGCCGCGCAGCGGGCTCCACTGCCCCCAGATCCCCTCGTGCCCCGCCGGCCACTCCGGCTCCACCAGGTCCACGAGGCGGAACCCGGCGGCGACCAGTTCCCGGACCCGGTCGCCCAGGGTCCGGTGCTGCTCGACGTAGGTGGCGACGCCGGCGTCGTCCTGCTCGACGTAGGGGGAGCGGTCGAAGTACGAGTGCACCGCCCGCAGGCCGCCCTCACCGGGGTCGTCGAGGAAGATCCACCGCATCGGATGGGTGACCGAGAAGACCCAGCGGGCACCCGGGCGCAGCACCCGGAACACCTCGCGCATCAGCGCCGCGGAGTCGGCCACGAACGGGATCGCCCCGAACGCCGTGCAGGCCGTGTCGAACGCCGCGTCGGCGAACGGCAGGGCGAGCGCGTCGGCCTGCGCCAGCGGCACGCGTACGCCGGTGCGGTCGGCGGCGAGCGCGGCGTGCCGCAGCATGCCGGCGGACAGGTCCATGGCGACCGGCCGGGCGCCCTGGGTGGCGAGCCACCGGGCGGCGGACGCGGCGCCGCAGCCGACCTCCAGGATCCGGCGACCGGCCACCTCGCCGAGCAGCCGCGCGTCGGCCTCGCGCACGCCCTCCGGGCACCAGACGAAGTCCACGTCGCCGAGGAACGTCCCGTGTTCGGCCTGGTAGTCGTCGGCGTCGGTGTCCCACCATCCGCGGTTGGCCTGGCGGGCCTCCGCGTCGCTGACCCGGCGCCGGGTCACCCGGCTGTCGTCGTCCACCCGCTCACGCTAGGGCCCCTCGCCGGCGGCCACACGCCTGGGGCCACCGCCGGACGGCCGTGTTGCGCTTGTGACGGGTGTGACCCACGAGACAGGCGGGACGGTTTCGGGGTGATTTCTCGGCTTTCGCAGGTCACGAGCCGATGAGCTAGATGGGAGGGCTTGCACGCTGTGGTAATGCGCAAGGTAGGCTTGACGATGCGCTCGCGGATCGTGTGCCTCGGCAGGGAGCAGGTGCGCGGTCGACGAAGCCACCTGACGGCGCCACATCATCTCACTTGGCAATCGTTCGGTGTGCCCGGCGACGGATCCGCTGGCGCGACCGGGTCACCGCGACACACCAGCCTGCTGTGACAACCCATCCGACCGGAGCAACCGCCCACATGACGAGCAGCATCGAGGCCCCCTCGAGCGCCACCAAGGTCACCGTCGACGACCTCGGCTCCGAGGAAGCTTTCCTCGCCGCGATCGACGAGACCATCAAGTACTTCAACGACGGCGACATTGTCGAAGGCACCGTCGTCAAGGTCGACCGGGACGAGGTCCTGCTCGACATCGGCTACAAGACCGAGGGTGTCATCCCCTCTCGGGAGCTGTCGATCAAGCACGACGTGGACCCGGCCGAGGTTGTCTCGGTTGGCGACCACATCGAGGCCCTTGTCCTCCAGAAGGAGGACAAGGAGGGGCGTCTGATCCTCTCGAAGAAGCGCGCGCAGTACGAGCGGGCCTGGGGCACGATCGAGAAGATCAAGGACGAGGACGGCGTCGTCCGCGGTTCGGTCATCGAGGTTGTCAAGGGCGGCCTCATCCTCGACATCGGTCTGCGCGGCTTCCTGCCCGCCTCCCTGGTCGAGATGCGGCGTGTGCGGGACCTCCAGCCGTACGTCGGGCGGGAGCTCGAGGCCAAGATCATCGAGCTGGACAAGAACCGCAACAACGTGGTTCTGTCCCGCCGGGCCTGGCTCGAGCAGACTCAGTCCGAGGTGCGCACCGAGTTCCTCAACAAGCTCCAGAAGGGCCAGGTCCGCAAGGGCGTCGTGTCCTCGATCGTCAACTTCGGCGCGTTCGTCGACCTCGGCGGCGTGGACGGTCTGGTGCACGTCTCCGAGCTGTCCTGGAAGCACATCGACCACCCGTCCGAGGTCGTCGAGGTGGGCCAGGAGGTCGAGGTCGAGGTCCTGGACGTCGACCTGGACCGCGAGCGGGTCTCGCTGTCGCTGAAGGCGACCCAGGAGGACCCGTGGCGTCAGTTCGCCCGCACCCACGCGATCCAGCAGATCGTGCCGGGTAAGGTCACCAAGCTGGTGCCGTTCGGTGCGTTCGTCCGGGTCGACGACGGCATCGAGGGCCTGGTCCACATCTCCGAGCTGGCCGAGCGTCACGTGGAGATCCCGGAGCAGGTCGTCCAGGTCGGCTCCGAGGTCATGGTCAAGGTCATCGACATCGACCTGGAGCGCCGCCGGATCTCGCTGTCGCTCAAGCAGGCCAACGAGGGCTTCGTCGAGGGCGAGGAGCACTTCGACCCGACCCTCTACGGCATGGCCGCGACCTACGACGCCGAGGGCAACTACATCTACCCCGAGGGCTTCGACCCGGAGACGGGCGAGTGGCTCGAGGGCTACGACAAGCAGCGCGAGACCTGGGAGAACCAGTACGCCGAGGCGCGTCAGCGCTGGGAGGCCCACACCAAGCAGGTGCAGAACTCCCGGGCCGCCGACGCCGAGGCCGCTGCCAACCCGGCTCCGGCCGCAGCCGCTGCTGGCGGCACCACCTCGACCACCCCGGCCCCGAGCCGGCAGGCCGAGGAGCCGGCCGGCACGCTGGCCACCGACGAGGCGCTCGCCGCTCTGCGGGAGAAGCTCGCCGGCGGTAAGTGACCCGCACGGTAGCTCCAACCCGGCGCGTCTGACGCCGCGCCGGGACCTGGAGCCGTCGCTGACGACGACGGGCCCCGTCCCCGCGATCCCAGGATCGCCGGGGGCGGGGCCTTCGCCGTTGTCGGCGACCGGACCGCACCGGCTTCGATCCACCCTTCCGCCGCGCATCCCGCGGTCACCACTGATGCCACCGGTGACCCGCCGCCCGCACGCCCGCGCCGGCACGCCCGCGCCGGCACGCCCGCGCCCGCCCGCCCGTGTCCCCGAGCCCCCCGCGCCACCGGGCCCCCGCGCCGCCGGGCCCCCGCGCCGCCGGGCCCCCGCGCCCCTGCGCGCCCGCACGTCTGCGTCTCCACCCGCGCTGCCGCGCGGTTGCCGCTCGACGGACACGATCGTGCTCGATCCTTGATCTAGTGGCCTCCGCGCGCGTCGGAGGCGACTACTTCCGCGATGTAGCGCGATCTCGGGGAATGCGTGATCTTCGCGTGGACGGCCGCGCGGTGTGCGCCGGCTCCGGAGTGGGGTGGTTGCGGAGGTGGGTGGTTGCGGGCCGGGCGCTGGCGGGGATCTTGCCGTGCGGGGTGCGTGCTCACGGCGGCCGCCTTCGGCGGCGGCCTGTCGGCGTCCGAGACGGGCAGGGGGCGGGTGTGGGCACGCCGCCCGCGATCCGGTTGACTGGTGCCGTGCTGATGGTGGGACTGACCGGCGGGATCGGGTCGGGCAAGAGCGCGGTGGCGGCCCGGCTCGTCGAACGTGGCGCGGTGCTGATCGACTCAGACCAGGCCGCCCGCGAGGTCGTCGCGCCGGGCACACCCGGCCTCGCCGAGATCGTCGAGGCGTTCTCACCGCGGGTGCTGGCCGCCGACGGCAGCCTCGACCGGGCGGCGCTCGGCGCGATCGTCTTCGGCGACGAGGCGGCCCGGCGCCGGCTGGAGGCGATCACCCACCCCCGGGTCCGAGCCCGAGCCGCCGAGTTGGCCGCCGCGGCGGCGCCCGACGCGGTCGTGGTCAACGACGTGCCGCTCCTGGTCGAGGTGGGACTCGCGTCCACGTACCACCTGGTGGTCGTGGTGCAGACGGCCGTGCCGATCCGCCTGGAGCGGCTGGCCCGGGCCCGCGGGATGGACCGGGCGGAGGCCGAGCGGCGGATCGCGGCGCAGGCCGACGACGCGCGCCGACGCGCGGCGGCCGACGTGCTGCTGACCAACGACGGCAGTCTGCCGGAGTTGCACGCGGCGGTCGACGCGCTCTGGCACGACCGGCTGCTGCCCTATGAACGAAACGTGCGCGAACGGCGGGTGGCCCGGCCGCAGCGTGTGGTGCTCGCCGATCCGGACGCGAGCTGGCCGCAGCAGTACGTGCGGCTGGCCGCACGGATCCGGCACGCGCTCGCCCCGGCGGACCCACGGATCGACCACATCGGCTCCACCGCGGTTCCCGGTCTGGCCGGCAAGGACGTCATCGACATCCAGCTCACGGTGCCGACACTCGCCGAGGCGGACGGACCGCTCGCCGAGCGGCTGGCCGGCGCGGGCTTTCCACGGGTGCCGGGGGAGTGGTGGGACAGCCCTCGGCCGGCCCGCGGCGGGCGTTGGGAGAAGCGGCTGCACGGCAGCGCGGACCCGGGCCGCCCGGTCCACCTGCACGTCCGCGCGGCGGACTCGCCGGGTTGGCGGTACGCCCTGCTGATGCGCGACCACCTGCGCGCCGACCCTGACCAGCGGGCCGCGTACCTGCTGCTCAAGCGGGAGTTGGCGGCGGCGGCGCCGGACAGCGCCACCTACTCCACCGCCAGGGACCCGTGGTTCGACGAGGAGCACTTGCGGGCCGAGGAGTGGGCGGCGCAGACCGGCTGGCGGCCCTGACGACCCGCTCGCCCGCCCGCCCGGCCACCGGCCGCCCACCGGGTCGTCCGCCCCGCCGCCGGGTCGTCCGCCCGCGAGCGCCCGCCCGGCGCCACCGGCCCGCGAGCGCCCGGCCGGCCGCGGGTGCGTGAACGCCCGTCCGGCCGCGCTGCGTGAACGCCCGTCCGGCCGCGCTGCCGCCGGTCTAGCGGGCCGGCGCGGTGGCGGGCCGCTTCGGCGCGGGCAGCCGGGGCGTCGGGCCGGGGCTGACCTCCAGCTGGGCCCAGGCGCCGGCCCGGGTCTGCAGCTCGACCCGGCGGAGCAGGCCGGCGCGGTCCACCCAGTAGCGCACGCGGTTCCCGGCGGAGCGCAGCTCGACGACGTCCACCGTACGGCCGCCCAGCGTGTCCTCCCGCAGCCGTTGCACGGCGCCGGTCGGCGCCGTGCGGGCGGCGGTGAGCGCCGCGTCGACCAGCGCGGTCAGCTCGCCCGGCCCGGCCCGGCCGGCGCGCCAGGCGGCGCCCGCCGGTGGCGGCAACGGTGGCCGCTCCGGCTTCTCCGGGTCACCGGTGGCCGCGACCTCCGCCCGGGACCACCCGCCGGCGTCCCGGCGCAGCAGCGTCCGGCGCTCCGGTACGCCGAGGTCCGCCACCGCCAGGTACGCGCTGCGGCCGGTCCAGCTCAACCAGCCCGCGCCGCGCAGGTTCGTCTCCCGGCCGGCCGGCGCGGTGAGGGTCACCGTGGCCCCGCCGCGGGCGACGAGCCGCGCGCGGAGGCCGTCCAGCCGGGCCCGCTCGGCCGCGGTCAGCCCGCGGGGCAGCGGCTGCCGGCCGCCCAGGGCGTCGACCGGGCGCAGGGTCGGCCGGTCGGTCCGGTTCAGCGTCACGGTCACCGGCCCCGCGCCGGGCAGCCGGGCGGTCAGCCGGTGCAGCCGGGCGTCCTGGTCGACCCAGTACCGCGGCTGCTCGTCCGGGCCGCCGGTCGTCGGCGCGCCGGCGATGGTCGACGTGGGCAGGGGAGCCGCCAGGACGTCCACCGGACCGGCGGTCACGGTCTCCCGGGCCACCCAGCGGGCACCTTCGCGCAGCGCCGCGGCGGGTTCCGGGCGGTCGGCGGCGAGGCGGAAGAGCAGGTCGAGAACGGGCCGGAGGGTGCTGCCGGCGGGCAGGTCGTGCAGCCGCCAACGGTCTGCCGGGGGCACGAGCGGAGGCGGCGCGGCGGTGGGCACCGCCGTCGGGTCGGGGCGGATCAGCAGCACCGTGGGGGTGGCCTGAAGCAGACCGCGCTCGGCGCCCGCGCCGGGGCCGCCGACGTCGAGGTAGAGCAGCGGACGTGACCAGTCGACCCAGCCCACCAACTCGGTGCGGGCCCCGTCGGTGCCGACCGTCACGTGCAGCCCGGCGCGGAGGTCGCGGTAGTTGGTGACCCGCATCGCGGCCAGCCGTTCGCTCTCCGCCACTGTCAGCGGGCGCGGTCGGTCGGGCGGGTCGGGCGACCAGCTGAGCAGCCCGAGCACCAGCCCGCCGGCGGCGAGGGCCGCGACCAGGCCGAGCAGCGCCAGGAGGCCCCGCCGGCGGCGGGACACGACCTTCGGCAGGAGACCGGTGTCGTCCGGGCCGGCGGTGCCGGGCGGGTTGGCGCCGGTGGGCGGTGCCGTGTCGCCGCTGGGCGGCGGGGCGGCGTCGCCGGTGCGGGTGGTCGGGGATGTGGCCGCGGGACCCGGGCGGGCGGCCCGGGCGGAGGAGGTGTCCACGAGTTGTTGAACGGGCGGGAAGCGCCGGGGTGACGAGTAGGGGCGCTCGCGGCGGCCGGTCTGCGCCGTGGGCGCGACCACCTCGGTGCGCACGCCGGGCACGCCGGGTGCTGCGACCACTGGTGCCGGGGGCGGGCCGGCCGTGATGACGGCCTGGCCACCGGCCCGGTCGGCCGCCGCGAGCGGCCTACACGGAGAGCGTAGTCCGGTGACATGTGCCACACAATGAAAATATCGAAGCCGGTCACGTACCTGCCGTGACGGCCGATCGTGTCGGACCTCCGGCGTACCGTTGAGGTCATGGCGCTCGACATTCCCCGGCTCGACGGCCGCTTTGAGGTCGTCAGTGAGTTCCAGCCCGCCGGTGACCAGCCGGCGGCCATCGACGACCTGGAGCGGCGGGTCCGGCGCGGCGACCGCAACACCGTGCTGCTCGGCGCGACCGGCACCGGCAAGAGCGCCACCACGGCGTGGCTCATCGAGCGGTTGCAGCGGCCGACGCTGGTGCTGGCACCCAACAAGACGCTCTGCGCGCAGCTGGCGAAGGAGTTCAGCGAGCTGCTGCCGCACAACGCCGTCGAATACTTCGTCTCCTACTACGACTACTACCAGCCCGAGGCCTACATCCCGCAGACCGACACCTACATCGAGAAGGACTCCTCGATCAACGAGGAGGTGGAGCGGTTGCGGCACTCGGCGACCATGTCGCTGCTCACCCGGCGCGACGTGATCGTGGTGGCCACCGTGTCGGCCATCTACGGGCTGGGCACCCCGGAGGAATACCTCGACCGCGCGGTCCGGGTCGCCGTCGGGCAGGAGGTCGACCGCGACCAGCTGCTGCGCCGGCTGGTCGACATCCAGTACACCCGTAACGACATGGCGTTCAACCGCGGGACGTTCCGGGTCCGCGGCGACACGCTGGAGATCATCCCGGCGTACGAGGAGCTCGCGGTCCGGATCGAGCTGTTCGGCGACGAGGTGGAGAAGCTCTACTACCTCAACCCGCTCACCGGTGATGTGGTCCGCGAGGTGGACCACTTGCTGATCTTCCCGGCCACGCACTACGCGGCCGGCCCGCAGCGGATGGAGCGGGCGATCCGCGACATCGAGACCGAGCTGGGCGAGCGGCTGGCCGAGCTGGAGCAGCAGGGCAAGCTGCTGGAGGCGCAGCGGCTGCGGATGCGCACCACCTACGACATCGAGATGATGCGCCAGGTGGGCTTCTGCTCCGGCATCGAGAACTACTCGATGCACATCGACGGGCGGCTGCCCGGCAGCCCGCCGCACTGCCTGCTGGACTACTTCCCCGACGACTTCCTCACGGTGGTCGACGAGTCGCACGTGACCATCCCGCAGATCGGCGGCATGTACGAGGGCGACGCGTCGCGCAAGCGGATGCTCATCGACCACGGGTTCCGGCTGCCCAGCGCAGCCGACAACCGGCCGCTGCGGTTCGACGAGTTCCTCGAGCGAGTCGGCCAGATGGTCTTCCTGTCCGCCACCCCCGGCCCGTGGGAGCAGGAGCAGGCGCAGGGCGAGTTCGTCGAGCAGGTAATCCGCCCGACGGGCCTGATCGATCCCGAGGTCATCGTCAAGCCGACCAAGGGCCAGATCGACGACCTGATGCACGAGATCAAGCTTCGCACCGAGCGGGACGAGCGGGTGCTGGTCACCACGCTGACCAAGAAGATGGCCGAGGACCTGTCGGACTACCTGCTCGAGAACGGCATCCGGGTGCGCTACCTGCACTCCGAGGTCGACACGCTGCGCCGGGTCGAGCTGCTGCGCGAGCTGCGCAAGGGCGAGTACGACGTGCTGGTCGGCATCAACCTGCTGCGGGAGGGCCTCGACCTGCCCGAGGTGTCGCTGGTGGCGATCCTCGACGCCGACAAGGAGGGCTTCCTCCGCAGCGGCCGCTCGCTGATCCAGACCATCGGTCGGGCCGCCCGGAACGTCTCCGGCCAGGTGCACATGTACGCCGACAAGATCACGCCGTCGATGGCGGACGCGATCGAGGAGACCAACCGGCGGCGGGCCAAGCAGATCGCGCACAACGAGGCGCACGGGATCAGCCCCGAGCCGCTGCGGAAGAAGATCCACGACATCCTGGACGACATCTACCGGGAGGCGGAGGACACCGACACCCGGGTCGGTGGCGCGGTGCGCCAGCTGTCCCGGGGCAAGGCGCCGGTCAAGGAGACCCGCAGCCGGGGGCGGGCCGCCACCGGCGGCACCTCCCGCGAGGGGATGGCCCGCGCCGACCTGGCGCAGCTCATCCAGGAGCTCAACGAGCAGATGCTGGCGGCCGCGCGGGAGCTGCAGTTCGAGCTGGCCGCCCGGATCCGGGACGAGGTCGCCGATCTCAAGAAGGAGCTGCGCGGCATGGACGCGGCCGGCGTGAAGTGACCGCGACGGCGGACGGGCCGGTCGACGGGGTAATCCTCGGGCTGCCCTCGGCCGGGTTGCGTCCGTACGTCGACCGGTACATCGGCTACCGCGAGCGCGCCGACATACCCCTGGGTGCGCCGCGAGGCGGCCGGCGCCTTCGTGGTGCTCATCCTCGGCTGGGGCGCTCCGCTCGACGTGGTCGACCCTCGCAGCGCGGAGCGGAGCGCGTACCGGGTGGACTCCTTCGTGGCCGGCACCTTCGACCGGTGGTGCCGCACCCGGACGGTCGGGGTCGGCGAGGGGGTCGAGCTGCTGCTGGCGCCGCTGGCCGCCCGCCGGGTCCTCGGCCTGCCGATGGGTGAACTGACCAACCGGGCGGTGGACGTGGCGTCGCTGCCCGGCGGATGGCTCGACCGGCTGCGGCGGCGGCTCGCCGAGGCGTCGGGCTGGCCGGAGCGGTTCGCCCTGCTGGACGCGGCGCTCGCCGCCCGGCTGGCCGGCTCGGCGCCGGTGGACCCGCGGATCGGGTGGGCGTGGCGGCGGCTGGTGGAGACCGGGGGCCGGGCCGGGATCGGGCTGCTCGCCGGCGAGCTGGGGTGGAGCCGGCGGCACCTGGCGGCCCGGTTCCGGCACGAGGTCGGGCTGACCCCGAAGACCGCCGCGCGGCTGCTGCGCTTCCAGCGCGCCTGCGCGGCGCTGACCCGCCCGACCGGCGGGGCGCCGGCCCACATCGCCGAGCGGGAGGTCGGCCTCCCCGCGCCGGCCGGCCCCGCGGAAGGGGAGGGCGGCCTGACCGCGCCCGCTGGCCCCGCGGAGCGGCAGGGCGGCCTCCTCGCGCCGGCCGGCGGCTGGGCGGAGGTGGCGGCGCGCTGCGGCTACTACGACCAGTCGCACCTGATCCGGGACTTCCGGGAGTTCGCCGGCGACACCCCGGCCGCCCTGCTCGCCGCGAGGTCACCGGCCGTCGCGCCGGGCTGAGGTCACATTCGTCCAATCCCGAGCAGCCGGCCCGGCGGGATACTCGGCGCATGCGAACCGTGTATCCCGTCTTCCGTTATCCCGACCCGCGCGCCGCCGTCGACTGGCTCTGCGACGCCTTCGGCTTCCGGGTCCACGCCCTCCACGAAACGCCGGACGGCGCCGTGGCCCACGCCGAGCTCGTCCTGGAGACCGGCATGATCATGCTCGGCGGGCGGTCGGACCCGAAACCGAGGCCCGCCGAGGACGACTGGGCGGTCTACGTCACGGTCGACGACGTCGACGCGCACTGCGCCCGGGCCCGGGCCGCCGGCGCCGAGGTCACCCGGGAGCCGTTCGACACCGACTACGGCTCCCGCGACTACGCCGCCCGTGACCTGGCCGGAAACGTGTGGACCTTCGGCACCTACCGGCCCTGACCGCAGGACCTCCACGTCGGCGATCGGCCGGACCTCCGCCACGCCGCGCCGCGCTCCCGGCGTAGCACCGCACTTCCGGGCGCCGCGCTGTCGGCCTACGCCACGCTCCCGGCGTCGCGCCGCGCTCCCGGCGTCGCGCCGCGCTCCCGGCGTCGCGCCGCGCTCCCGGCGTCGCGCCGCACTCACGGGCGCCGCGCCGCACTCACGGGCGTCGCGCCGCACTCCCGGCACGAGCGCCCCGCGACCTGCGCGTCCGACCGCGACGGCCGGGTTCGGTCGGCAACGCGACAAGCCGTCTCGGTTGCGTTGAGCGAGCGAGGTATTGCCGTGCGTGACGGTCCTGCGTACGCTCCCTCGATGGGGAGGCCGGGAATGCCGTTGCCAACGAGTCCTGTCATTCGCCGCGTGCGGCTCGGCGCCGAGCTGCGCCAGCTGCGCCGACGCGAGGGGTTGACCCTGGAGCAGGTCTGCGACCGGCTGGGGTGGGCCTCCACGTCCAAGCTGTCCCGTATCGAGCTGGGCCAGAGCCGTCCGGACCTGGCCGACGTGCTCGACCTGCTGGACGTCTACCAGGTGCCGGGGCCGACGCGGGACGCGCTCATCGTCATCGCCCGCGACGCCGCCACCAGTCGGGGCTGGTGGAAGGCGCTGGGCGAGATGGGGGAGCGGCAACGCACCTACGCCGAGTTGGAGGCCGGCGCGGCGCGCATCGTCGAGTACCAACCGTTCCTGGTGCCGGGGTTGTTGCAGACCCCGGCGTACGCCCGGCTGCGGGTCACCGCCGCCGCGCTGTTCGATCCGGAGATCGACGTGGACGCCGAGGTGCGTGCCCGGACCGTGCGGCAGGAGGTGTTGCGGCGGGCCGACCCGCCCCGGTACACGGCGCTGCTGACCGCGACCGCCTGCGACCCGGGGGAGACCCCGGCCGAGGTCTGGCGGGAGCAGGTGCGGCACCTGATCACGATGACCGGGCTCCGGAACGTGACCCTGCGACTGCTGCCCGGGGCGGGGGCGCACGGCGGCCTTCAGCCGCTCACCCCGTACTCCTGCTACGCCTTTCCCGACCCGGCGGACCCGCGCACGGTGATGTTGGAG
This sequence comes from Micromonospora sp. WMMD812, assembly GCF_027497215.1. Lineage (NCBI taxonomy): Bacteria > Bacillati > Actinomycetota > Actinomycetes > Micromonosporales > Micromonosporaceae > Micromonospora > Micromonospora sp. WMMD812. The sequence goes on from NZ_CP114904.1 coordinate 6,594,801, forward strand.
GCGCTCACCACCGACGTGCGGCTGGCCACCGTGCTCGACGTGGAGCGGTATGAGCGCGTCACCGAGGCCCTGCTCAGCGCCGCGCTGTCGGCGGAGGAGACGGTGACGGCGCTGGCCGGCCGCATCGGCGACTGACGCCGCCCGCGCGGCCACCAGGCCCGGCGCCCCCGAGCCCGCCGGGACCGGTGGTCCGCGCGTGCTTCCGGACCATAGGGGACGGGTACGACAGCGTCCGGTCAGGCCGGTACGTCCAGGAAGTGTTCGACCACCGGCGGGTTGGCGAAGTGCGGCCCGATCAGCGCCCGCCACCGGTCGAACCGCTCGGTGGCCCGGAAGTTGGCGGTGTGCGCCTCGACCGAGTCCCACTCGACCAGCAGCACGAACCGGCTGGGCGACTCGATGCCACGGGTCATCCGCACCGACCGGCAGCCGGGTGTGCCGGCCAGCACCGGATGCCCCTCGGCGTACGCGGCGGCGAACGCGTCCTCGTGTCCGGGCAGTACGTCGATCAGCGCGACCTCGAGCACCATGCCGGAAGCCTCCCACGCCGCCCGTGCGCGGCGGTCGGGTGGGGTCTATCGCCCTGCCCCCGTCGGCCCTAGGGTGGGCGCGCGGAGGGAGTGGGGATGATCGACTGGCTCACCGGAACGGCGTTCACCGTGGCCGGCATCGGCACCACCTGGGCGGAGCTGCTCGGCTTCGCCACCGGCGTGGTCAACGTCTGGCTGGTGGCCCGGCAGCGGATCGCGAACTGGCCGGTCGGCATCGCCAACGTGCTGCTGCTCATGCTGCTGTTCTGGACCGCCGGCCTGTACGCCGACGCCGGGCTCCAGGTCGTCTACGTCGGACTCGGCCTGTACGGCTGGTGGCACTGGCTCTTCGGCGGCGAGCGGAGGACCCGGCTCACGGTGAGCCGGACCGGCCGGCGGGAGTGGGTCGGGTTGGTCGTCGCCGGCGTGCTGCTCACCGGCGGGCTGTGGGCGCTGCTGGACCGGGCGACCGACTCCACGGTCCCGCTGCCGGACGCGCTGACCACGGCGCTCTCCCTGCTCGCCACGTACGGGCAGACCCGCAAGCGGGTGGAGAGCTGGTGGCTGTGGATCGCGGCCGACCTGGTCTACATCCCGCTCTACGCGTACAAGGGACTGCACCTGACCGCCGCCCTCTACCTCGTCTTCCTCGCCCTCTGCGTGGCCGGGCTGCGCGCATGGCGGGCCGATGCGCCGCCGCGCTCTGCCGACCGCCGTACCGCCCGGGCCGGCCCCGGTGACCGCGTGACCGGCCCGGCTCCGGCACCGCGGGATCGGGCCGATGACCGGGGAGCCGGCCAACTGCCGGCCGGCGGCACTCCGGCACCGCCCGAGTTCCGGCACGGCATGGTGGTGGGCAAGTTCTACCCGCCGCACGCCGGGCACCACGCGTTGATCGCGGCCGCGGCCGCCCGCTGCGCGGCCGTCACGGTGGTGGTGGCGCCGTCGCGGCGGGAGTCCATCCCGCTCGACACCCGGCTCGGCTGGCTGCGGGAGGCGCACGCCGGCACGCCCTGGGTCCGGTTCGTCGGCCGCTACGACGACCACCCGGTGGACTACGCCGCCCCGGCAGTCTGGGACGCGCACTGCGCGGTGTTCCGCGAGGCCGTCGGCGACCGCCCGGTGGACGCCGTGTTCACCTCCGAGGCGTACGGCGAGGAGTTGGCCCGGCGCTTCCACGCCGTACCCGTGGCGGTGGATCCGGACCGGCGGACCGTGCCGGTCTCCGGCACCGCGGTCCGCGCGGACCCGGTGGCGCACTGGCGGTGGTTGGCCCCGCCGGTGCGGGCCTGGTTCGTGAGGCGGGTGGTGGTGGTCGGCGCGGAGTCCACCGGAACCACGACCATGGCCGCCGCGCTCGCCGCCCACTACCGCACGACGTGGGTGCCGGAGTACGGCCGGGAGCTGACCGCCCGCAAGCTCGCCCGCCTGCGCGAGGAGCGGCCGACGGCGACCGTGTTCGACGTCACCTGGGACCGGGACGACTTCCGGGAGGTGGTCCGCGAGCAGCAGGCGGCCGAGGACGCCGCGGCCCGGTCCTCCGGCCCACTGTTGATCTGCGACACCGACGCCCGGGCCACCGCCGTCTGGGAGGAGCGCTACCTCGGCTCCGCCTCCGCGGCGGTCCGGGCGGCCGCCCGGTGGCCCGCGCTGTATCTGCTCACCGACCATCGGGACGTGCCGTTCACCGACGACGGCCTGCGCGACGGCGCGCACCTGCGGGCCTGGATGACCGAGCGGTTCCGGGCCGAACTGGCCGGCTGCGGTGTGCCGGTGGTGGAGCTGACCGGGTCGTACGACGAGCGCTTGAACCGTGCGGTGGCGGCCTGCGACGCGCTGCTCGCCGCCGGCTGGGGGCTGGCCGACCCCCTGCTGCCGCCGGTCGACAACCCAGCCTCCTAGGATGCCGTAGCGGATGTGCGGCCGCCCGCGGGCCCGCAGACTGTCGGGGACCGGCGCTGAGGACGGCGCGGTATTCCCGCCCCGGGACGTGGCTGGCGCCACCGGTGCCCGGCGTGCGATCACGGGAGGCGGTGCGCGACAATGGTGATCGAGGAGGGGAGTATTCCCCCGCGACGGAGTCGTCAGCACGGTCGACCACACCCGGTGGCGCGACCCGGCCCCGTCGGTCGTCGCTCTCGCGGCGACGGAAGAGACCTCCGACAGTCACCAGAGTGAGCGACAGCGGCACACCGGCCCGCACAGGGGCGTACGGTGTGCCCGTCGCCGCGTGTCTGCCGGAGGAATGAACGTTGGACGTGTCCGCACTGGTGTGGGCGGTAACGCTCGTCGTGCTGATCGCGGTCCTGGCCGTCGATCTGCTCATCATCGGTCGACGACCGCATGAGCCGAGCGTGCGCGAGTCGAGCCTCTGGGTCGGCTTCTACGTCGGCCTGGCCCTGCTCTTCGGGGCGGGAGTGTGGCTGACGTCCGGCGCGAGCGCGGCCGGCCAGTTCTACACCGGGTGGTTGACCGAGTACAGCCTCTCGGTGGACAACCTCTTCGTCTTCGTGATCATCATGGCCCGGTTCGCGGTGCCCCGGCAGTACCAGCAGAAGGTGCTGCTCGTCGGCATCGTGCTGGCGCTGGTGATGCGCGGTGCCTTCATCGCGGCCGGTGCGGCGCTGATCTCCCAGTTCTCCTGGGTCTTCTACATCTTCGGCGCGTTCCTCATCTACACCGCGATCAACCTGGCGCGGCAGGGTGAGCCGGACGAGGACGAGTTCTCCGAGAACGTGCTGATCCGGTGGAGCCGCAAGGCGCTGCCGATCTCGAAGTCGTACGACGGCGCGAAGCTGGTCACGCACGAGGGCGCTCGACGGCTCTTCACCCCGCTGCTCATCGTGATGATCTCGATCGGCACCACCGACCTGATCTTCGCGCTGGACTCGATCCCGGCGATCTTCGGGATCACCCAGGAGCCGTACCTGGTCTTCACCGCGAACGTGTTCGCCCTGATGGGTCTGCGGCAGCTCTACTTCCTGCTCGGCGGTCTGCTGGACCGGCTGATCTACCTCAGCTACGGCCTGGCCGTGGTGCTCGGCTTCATCGGGGTCAAGCTGGTGCTGGAGGCGCTCGCCGACAACAACCTGCCGTTCGTCAACGGCGGCGAGCACGTGGCCTGGGCCCCGCACATCCCGATCTGGCTGTCCCTGCTGGTGATCCTCGGGACGCTGCTGGTGGCGACCGCGGCAAGCCTGGTGAAGTCCGCCCGGGACCGGCGCCGGGAACTGGCCGAGGCGCGCGGCTGAGCGTACGCGTGGGCGAGGGGCGCTTTCGGGTAGCCGGGAGCGCCCCTCGACGCGTACGGGGTCAGACCCGGTGGGCGCCGACCAGGGTGGCCGTCCGCTCGGCGGGCAGCGGCTCCTCCAGCACACGGCGCTGCCGGTAGCAGGCGTGCAGCATCCGCCGGTCACCGCTGTCGCAGGCCTCGGCGGTGACGATGCCGATGTGGTGGATCTTCCGGCCGGGCCGGGCGAAGAAGTACAGGTCGCCGGGGCGCTCGGCGCCCAGCGGCACCGGCGTGGTCGCGGCCGCCTGGTCGTCGGCGTCGCGGGGCAGCTGCACGCCGAACCGCCGCCAGGCCAGGTGGACCAGCCCGGAGCAGTCGATCCCGTACGCGGACACCCCGCCCCAGATGTAGACCACGTGCAGCAGCCGCTGAGCCACCGCGAGCACCTGCTCGGCCGACGGGGGCGCCGTCGGCAGCTCCGACAGGTGCTCGGCGGGCAGCCAGAGCGGATCGGGATGCCCGGGCACGCACACCGGCTGCCAGCCGTCGCGCGCCGGGCCGGCGGTGGCCAGCCGGGTGCCGAGGATCACCCCGGGAAGCACCACCGGCCCGTCGGGCGCGGCCCGCAGCGCGCTCACCGTGGCGTCCACGACCAGGGGAGCCGCGCCCGTGGAGGGAGTGACGGTCTCGGCCGGGACGAGCTGGTCGGCGGGCAGCCAGCCGGGGTAGCCGCGCGGGTCGAGCTTCGCGGCGGGCTGCTCGACGGCGACCACGTGCGCCCAGCCGTCCGGGCGCAGGTCGGTGACGAGGACCCGCTCGCCGAGCAGCAGTTGGCTCAGCACGCAGTCGCCGACCTGCTGGTCGGTGTCCATGCCGGAGATCCAGGCCGGGATGTCGGTGTGCGCGGCGAGGGCGGGGCGGTCGACCGCCCGTACCGCCTCGGGGGAGGTCCAGAGCGTCGCGACCGCGACGCGGACGACGGCCTCGCGGCCCGCTTGCAGTTCCACGTTCACCCCCACCTGGTGCCCTGTGCTCCCGCGACCCTATGAAAGAAACCAACGGTCCTCAACCGGTGGGCTGAATCTTTGCTTCAGCCGATCGAGGTGATGCCCAGCCCCGGAGCGTCCGGCAGCAGCACCCTCGCGTTGTCGTACCGGATCCCGCCGCGCACCGGCGACGAGGCCAGCCACCACGCGGCGTCCAGGTCCGACACGGCCGTGGTGCCGTACGCGGCGACCAGGCTGGCCGCGGCTCCGATGCCGATCTCGCTCTCCATCATCGAGCCGACCACGGTGCCGAGGCCGTGCGCGGCGGCCAGCTCGAGCAGGGTGCGGGCGGGCTGCAGGCCGCCGCACTTGGCGAGTTTGACGTTGACCATGTCGGCCGCGCGGCGGCGGATCACCTCGACCAGGTCGCGGACGCCGAACACCGCCTCGTCGGCGAGGATCGGCACGTCCACCCGGTCGCTGACCCAGGTCAGGCCGTCGAGGTCCCACCGGGCGACCGGCTGTTCGACCAGCTCGACGTCGAGCCCGGCGTCCTCGATGCCGCGGATCACCCGGACCGCCTCGCGGGGCGTCCAGCCCTGGTTGGCGTCGAGGCGGATCCGCACGCCCGGGCCGACCGCGGCGCGCACCGCCCGGACCCGGTCGAGGTCGCCGGCGGCGTCGGTGCCGACCTTGAGCTTGAGCACGCCGAAGCCCTCGGCGTGGCGCTTGCCGGCGACGTCGGCGAGGTCGGCGGCCTCGCCGGCGGCCAGCGTCACATCGGTGGGCACGGCGAGCGCGGTGCCGCCGAGCAGTCGCACCAGCGGTACGCCGAGCCGGCGGGCGGCGAGGTCGTGCAGCGCGACGTCGACCGCGGCCTTGGCGGCCTCGTTGCCGACCACCGCCCGCTGCACCTCGGCGCAGCGGGCCACCAGCTCGTCCGGGTCCCGGCCGGTGAGCATCGGCCCGAGCAGGTCCCGGACGCACGCCTCGGACCCGCCGATCGACGCCCCGGTGACCTGCCACACCTGCGGCGCTTCGCCGAACCCGGACCGACCGTCGGCGTCGACCACCTCGACGACCAGCGTGTCCACGGTCGTCGTGCGGCGCAGCGCGGTGACGAACGGGGTGTGCAGGGGGGCGGTGAGCCGGTGGGCGCGTACCGCGGCGATCGTCATGTGCGGCACCCTATACGCAGGCGGGCGGGCGAAGGGATGGCCGGATGAGCGGGCGCGGTGCGGTGGAGCCTCGTGCCGTCGCCGACCGGAGGGAGGCGGCGGCATGAGCGAGTGGGACTGGGAGCTGGTGGGTGCGCCGAACGCGCGTGACCTGGGCGGACTGGTCGGGGTGGACGGTCGCCGGGTGCGGTACGGGCGGCTGATCCGGACGCCGGCGCTGGGCCGGTTGACCGACGAGGACCTGCCGGTGCTCGGGAAGCTCGGGCTGGCCTGCGTGGTCGACCTGCGGGACCACTCGGAGATCGGGGTCGCCCCGGCGGACCGGCTGGTCGGCGACCCTCGACTGGTGCACCTGCCGGTGCACGACCCGGAGCATCCGGTCTTCACGTACGTCTCGGCGGTGCTGCTCGGCCACGACCTGAGCGCGTACGCGCCGTTGGCGCGGCAGGGCACGCCGGCGGCGATGGAGTCGATCTACCGCTGGTTCGTCACCGGGGAGTCGGCCCGGGCGGGTTTCGCCGAGGCGGTGCGGCTGGCGGCCCGGGCGGAGAACCTGCCGTTGGTGTACCACTGCTCGGCGGGCAAGGACCGCACCGGTTGGTTGACCGTGATCCTGTTGACCGCGCTCGGGGTAGACGAGGCGGCGATCCGGGCCGAGTACCTGCGCAACAACCCGCTGACGGAGAGCCTGCGCGCCGTGATCGTCGAGGCGATGCGGCGGCGGCAGCCGGAGCTGGACGCCGAGGTGGTGCTGCCGGTGCTGGAGGTGCGTCCGGAGTATCTCGACGCCGCCTACGACGAGGTGCGTCGGGTGCACGGCACGTTCGAGGCGTACCTGCGTGCGGGGCTCGGGTTGACCGACGAGGTCATCGGGGCGCTGCGGGCGCAGCTGCTGGAGTGATGGGCGCCGTCGGCGGGATGGCGGGTCGCGCGGCCCAGCCGGTGACGATCAGCGCCTGCCCGGCGGTGTAGGTCGCCATCACCAGCACCGCCGCGCCGGGTGGATCGAGGACACCGGCCACTCCGGTGGCGATGAGCAGGTCGGAGGCGAGGAAGAGCGCGCCGCCGAGGCCGACCCGCCAGCCGTGGGTGGCGGCGGTGGTGGCCATGGTGGCGAGCGCGGCCGCGTAGCCGGCCACCGGGACGGCGAGCCCGGCGTCGGTCAGGCCCGGCCACATCCAGGCCAGTGCGGCGGCGGTGAGTACGGCGTACCCGAGCGGGACCGCGAGCAGCGGCGGCCGGCGCAGCGCGGCGGCGGCGTGGTGCCGGGTGAACGCCGCGATGTAGCAGAGGTGCGCGCCGAGGAAGAGCGCCATCCCGGTGAGGAACCAGGCGGTGCCGGTGCCCAGCAGGGCCACGTCGCCGCCCGTGGAGCAGGCCAGCGCGGCGAGGATCAGCCGGTGCGGGCGGCGGCCGTGTTCGGTGGCGGCCTGCCACAGGTAGCCGGCGAGCAGCGGCATGAGCAGCGGCTTGGTGACCACCTCGGCGAGGGTGTGGTCGGCGGCGTTGGCGGCCAGGTTCGCGGCGGTCACCGCGACGAAGGCGGCCAGCAGGAGGCGGCTGCGGGGCATCGGCGGCTCCGGGGGTGCGGGGGTACGGGCAGCGTAGCCGCGACCGCGTTCGTGCGGGCCGTCCGAACCGGCAGGTCCCGACGGCCGGCCGGTGGGTGCCGGTCAGGGCAGGCCGTAGCCGTCGGCGAGGGTGTCGATCTCGGTGTCGAGCAGCGCGGCCGGGTCGAAGCCCATGCCGTTGAAGAGGCCGACCGTGGCCAGCCCGACGACGCCGTGCAGGCGGGCCCAGGCGGTCACCGCGCCGGCGAGGGCGTCGCCGGGGTCGGCGTCCGGGGCGAAGGCGCGTACCCAGGCGGTGACCGCCGGCGTCGCCTCGGCCCACCGGTCCAGTTGGCCCCGCAGGGTCGTGGCGGCGGGACCGGGCCGTCCTTCGGCGAGGACGGTCAGGAACGGGCCGAGGACCGCGCGGGCACGGTCGACGGTCTCCGGGGGCGCCTGGTAGGTGGGGCTGGGCGGGCCGGTGAGCAGCAGGTAGCTGTGCGGGTGGGCGAGGGCCCAGTCGCGGTAGGCGGCGGCGAGGGCGTGCAGCCGGGCCCGCGCCGGGGCGCTGGCGGAGGCCTCGGCGGCCGCGCTCACCGCGGCGGCGACGTCGGCGTACGCGTCGAGGATCAGCTCGGTCAGCAGGTCGTCGCGGCTGGCGAAGTACTTGTAGAGCGCCGGGCCGGAGACGCCGAGGCGTTTGGCGATGCCGGTCAGCGCCACCGCCCCGGCGCCGCCGGTGGCCACCTGGTCGAGCGCCGCCTGCTTGATCTCGGCCCGCACCTGGGCGCGGTACCGCTCGCGTGGACCGCCCGACCTGCTCGCCACCGTTCACCTCCTGGATCGGGCCGCGTGACGTGCGGCACCTGGACGCACAGCCTAACTCTGGTTAGAGTCTATAACCGAAGAATGAGCCAATAACCGTGGAGGTCGTCATGAACCAGGAACTGCACGTGGTCCTCGGCGCCGGCCCGGCCGGCACCACACTGGCCGAGCACCTGCTCGGCCTCGGTCACCGGGTCCGGACCGTGAGCCGGGGCGGCGTGCCGGCCGTGCCGGGCGCGGAGGCGGTCGCCGCCGACCTCACCGACGCGGGCCAGGCCGCGGCGGCGGTGGCGGGTGCGGCGGTGGTCTACCACTGCGCCAACGTCGCGTACGAGCTCCAGGTCGAGGTGATGCCGCGGATGCAGACCGCGGTGCTGGCCGGTGTCGCCGCGACGGGCGCGCGGCTGGTCGTGCTGGACACGCTCTACCCCTACGGGCCGACCGGGGGAGCGGTGATGACCGAGCAGACGCCGTGGCGGGCGGTCAGCCGCAAGGGGCGGATGCGTGCCGAGCTGGACGAGGCGTACCTGGCCGCGCACCGGGACGGGGCGCTGTCGGTGGTGCTGGGCCGCTCGGCGGACTTCTTCGGCCCGCGGGTGTTCAACTCCAGCCTCGGCGGCACCGTCTTCCCCGCCGCGTTCGCCGGCGGGCCGGTTCTCGCCCTGGGCGACATCGACCTGCCGCACAGCTACAGCTACCTGCCCGATGTCGCCGCCGGCCTGGCCCGCCTCGGCGCCGCACCGGAGGCGGCCGGCCGGGTCTGGCACCTGCCCACCGCCCCCGCCCGCAGCACCCGGGAGGTGCACCGGCTCATCGAGCGGGCGGTCGGAGGTCCGTTCACCGTGGAGGCGCTCGACGCGCCGCGCCCCTGGGGACCGTTCGACGATTCCTTCATGCGCGAGTACGCGGAGCTGTTCTACCAGTACGAGGAGCCGCAGGTGATGGACTCCACGGCGTTCGAGACGCGGTTCGGGGTGCGACCGACGCCCCTCGCGGACGCGGTGTCGGCGACCGTCGACTGGTTCCGCGCGGCGCTCGCCGGGCGGGCCTGAGCCGCGCCGGGCGGGCCTGAGCCGCGCCGGGCGGGCCTGAGCCGCGCCGGACGGGTCTGAGCCGCGCCGGGCGGGCCTGAGCCGCGCCGAACGGGCGGTGCGCGGCGCTGCTCGGGCCGCCGCGCGGGTCGCGGGGCGCCCGCCGGGCATGGCGAGTACCGCCGCGGGAGCTGGCGCTGGCGACGGTGCGGAAGCGTCGTCGCCCGGTCGCGCCCGGCGGGTCACAGGTCGTGTCGTGCGGCCCAGACCCGGGCGGAGATGTCGGCGATCAACCGGCACGCGTCGTCGTCGGCCTCACCGCTCGGTCCGCCGTGGGCGAGGTCGGTGGTGGTGCAGACGACCACCGTGTACGGGGGCGCGTCGTCGGGGAAGACCACGCCGGCGCCGTGCCGGACGCCACGTACCCAACCGTTCTTGTGCGCGATCCGGGTGCCCGCCGGCAGGCCGGCGGCGAGGTCCTCGCGGTGCTCCTGGGCGACGAGCACGTCCAGCATGTCGGCGCAGCCGGCCGGCGAGGCGAGCGGGCCGGGGTGGGTGGCCCCGGTGGCCAGCAGGCCGAGCAGCGCGGCCAGGTCGGCGGCGGTGACCAGGTTGGTGATGCCGGCGTCGCGGGCGGCGAAGTCCTCGATGCCGCGGCCGGTGACGCTGTGCCGGGCGCCGGCGAGTGCCCAGACCTCGGCGACGGCGGGAAGGCCGACGTGGCCGAGGACCAGGTTGGTGGCGAGGTTGCTGGAGCGCACGATCATGCGGTGGGCGAGCCAGCGCAGCGACGCGCTGCCGCCCACCCGGTCCCAGACCACGTCGTCGTTGTCGTAGTCGCGGGCGCAGGCGAACCGGGGTGCTCCGGGCAGCGCCGAGTCGAACGCGTTGACCACCGGGACCGGGGCGTCCAGGGCCAGGGCGCCGGCCTCGGCGGCCCGGTGCAGCGCGGCGAGCACCGCCGCCTTCATGGTGCTGGCCGCGTAGTGGGTGGCGTCCGCTCGGCGGGTCCAGGTGGGCCCGGCGCCCGGCCGCCCCACGTACGCGGAGACGGTGCCGGGCACCTCGTCGAGGCGCGCGTCGAGATCCTCCCAGGTCATGCCGGTGACCGTAGCGGATGGCTGTCGGCGGGCTGCGGCACCGCCGGCGTCGGGTCTAGCGTGCGGAGATGACGACCGCCGCGTACGACGCCATCGCCGACTGGTACGAACAGTTCGCCTCCGACACCTCGGCCGGCTACATGGACCGGGTCCGCGGTCAGCTCGCCGACCTGCTCGGCCCCGGACCGGGCCGTTGCCTTGACCTCTGCTGCGGCACCGGCGTGCACGCCGCCGAGCTGCGCCGGCTGGGTTGGGACCCGCTGGGCGTGGACCTGTCGGCCGGGCAGCTGCGGCACGCCCGCCCACGACTGTCGGTGGCGCGGGCCGACGCGGCGCGCCTGCCGGTCGCCGACGCCGGCATGCCCGCCGTCACCTGCGTACTCGGACACACCGACCTGCCCGACTATCCGGCGGTGATCGCGGAGGTCGCGCGGGTCCTGGCTCCCGGTGGCCGGTTCGTCCACGTCGGCGTGCACCCGTGTTTCGTCGGGCCGTTCGCGGACCGTTCGGATCGGGCGCGGATCGTCATCGACGGCGGGTACGCCGAATGCGAGCGCAGCTTTCGCGCCTGGTCGGCGGACGGGGTGCGGGCCCGGGTCGGCGCCTGGCACGTCGCGCTCGCCGACCTGCTCAACGCAGTGACCGACGCCGGCCTGACCCTGACCCGCGTTCAGGAGTCCGGATCCACCCCCATCCCCGATCTCCTCGCCCTCCAGGCCACCAAACCCGCCTAGCTCACTGCGCATCCCCGGCGGCCACACGCCGGTTGATCATGGCGTTGTTGCCACGACACGCCGACCTGGCGCACAACAACTTCATGGTCAACGAGGGGAAGTGGCCCCAGCGGGTGCGCAACGGGCGGAGCCCGGCCGCCGTGGGTCGGCGGGCCGGGCTCCGGGTGGGGCTGGGTGGGTCAGCCGGCGTGCTTGCGGCGGGCGGCCATCCGGCCCCGCTGCGTCTGGTCGAGCACCACCTTGCGGATCCGCACCGCGGCCGGGGTCACCTCGACGCACTCGTCCTCGCGGCAGAACTCCAGCGCCTGCTCCAGCGAGAGCTTGCGCGGCGGGATCAGCTTCTCGGTCTCGTCCGCGGTGGACGAGCGCATGTTCGTGAGCTTCTTCTCCTTGGTGATGTTGACGTCCATGTCGTCGGAGCGGGAGTTCTCCCCGACGATCATGCCCTCGTACACCTCGGTGGTGGGCTCGACGAAGAGCTGGCCGCGCTCCTGGAGGTTGGTCATCGCGAAGGCGGTGACCACGCCGGAGCGGTCGGCGACCAGCGAGCCGTTGTTGCGGGTCCGCAGCTCGCCGAACCACGGCTCGTACGACTCGAAGACGTGGTGCAGGATGCCCGTGCCCCGGGTCTCGGTGAGGAACTCGGTGCGGAAGCCGATCAGGCCGCGGGCCGGGACCAGCCACTCCATCCGGATCCAGCCGGTGCCGTGGTTGACCAGCTGCTCCATCCGACCCTTGCGGCTGGCCAGCAGCTGGGTGATCGCGCCCAGGTACTCCTCGGGGGCGTCGATGGTCAGCCGCTCCACCGGCTCGCAGGTCTTCCCGTCGATCTCCCGGGTGACGACCTGCGGCTTGCCGACGGTCAGCTCGTACGACTCGCGGCGCATCTGCTCGACCAGGATGGCCAGCGCCAGCTCACCGCGGCCCTGCACCTCCCAGGCGTCGGGGCGCTCGGTGGGCAGCACCCGCAGCGACACGTTGCCGATCAGCTCCTTGTCGAGCCGGTCCTTGACCATGCGGGCGGTGACCTTGGCGCCCTTGACCCGGCCGACCAGCGGCGAGGTGTTGGTGCCGATGGTCATCGAGATGGCCGGCTCGTCGACGGTGATCAGCGGCAGCGGGACCGGGTTCTCGGCGTCCGCGAGGGTCTCGCCGATCATGATCTCCGGGATGCCGGCGACGGCGATGATGTCGCCCGGGCCGGCCGACTCGGCCGGCTTGCGCTCCAGGCCCTCGGTCATGAGCAGCTCGGAGATGCGGACCCGCTGGGTGCTGCCGTCGGTGCGGCACCAGGCCACGGTCTGGCCCTTGCTGATGGTGCCCTGCCGGACCCGGCACAGCGCCAGTCGGCCGAGGAACGGCGACGCGTCGAGGTTGGTGACGTGCGCCTGGAGCGGGGCGTCCTCCTCGAAGGCGGGCGCCGGGATGGTGTCCAGGAGGGTGCGGAAGAGCGGCTCGAGGTTGTGGCTGTCGTCCGGCACGGCCCCGTCGGCGGGCTGGGTCAGCGAGGCGATGCCGTCGCGGGCGCAGGCGTAGACGATCGGGAAGTCGATCTGCTCCTCGTCGGCGTCCAGGTCGAGGAAGAGCTCGTAGGTGTCGTCCACGACCTCCTTGATCCGGGCGTCCGGCCGGTCCACCTTGTTGATCACCAGGATGATCGGCAGGCGGGCCTTGAGCGCCTTGCGCAGCACGAAGCGGGTCTGCGGCAGCGGACCCTCGCTGGCGTCCACGAGCAGGACGACGCCGTCGACCATGGTGAGGCCGCGCTCCACCTCGCCGCCGAAGTCGGCGTGGCCGGGGGTGTCGATGATGTTGATCGTCACCGGGTCCGAGCCGTCGGCCGGCAGGTAGTGCACGCCGGTGTTCTTGGCCAGGATGGTGATGCCCTTTTCCCGCTCCAGGTCCATGGAGTCCATGACCCGATCGGCCACCTCGGCCCGGGCGCTGAACGCGCCGGCCTGCCGCAACATGGCGTCGACCAGGGTCGTCTTGCCGTGGTCGACGTGGGCGATGATGGCGACGTTGCGGAGGTCGGTGCGTAGCTGCATACCCTCCATACTCTCCTGTCCGCGGTTGCCGGTCCCGACTCGGGGTCATCCCCGGAGATGGCCCGGATCTCTGGTGAAACTCCTGTCCCAGCCGCGCCGGCGGCTGGCATGCTGGCCCTCGTGCTGGTGGGGGCCGGATGCATGATCTGCTGACCTTGTTGCAGGGTCTGCCGCCCCTGCTGATCTACCTGGTCGCCGCGCTGATCGTCGCGGGTGAAACCGCCGTGATCTTCGGGCTGGTGGTGCCGGGCGAGGCGACCCTGCTGCTGGTCGGTTTTCTAGCGTACGCGGGGACGCTACGGCTCGCCCCGACGCTGCTCGTGATGATGGTCGCGGCCGTGATCGGAGACACACTGGCGTTCCGGGCGGGCCGCCGGTATGGGCCCAAACTGCGCGGAAGCGGGCTCGGCACGCGGGTCGGGCCGCACCGCTGGCAGCGGGCGGACGCGCTGCTGAACCGGCTCGGCGGCCGGGGGGTGTTCACCGCCCGGTGGGTGGCCTTCGCCCGGACGCTGGTGCCCCGGCTGGCCGGCGCCGCCGGGATGCCGTACCGGCGGTTCGCGCCGTGGAACCTGGCCGGCGTGGTCACCTGGGTGGGCGGTTCGGTGCTGCTCGGCTACCTGGCGGGTGAGTCGTACGAGACGGTCTCCCGGCTGCTGGGGCGGGCCACCGGCGCGCTGCTGGTGCTGCTGGCCGCGCTGGTCGCCGTGGTGCTCGCCGGCCGCTGGCTGGGGCGCAACCCCGACCCGGTCCGGGCGCTGCTGTCCCGGGCCGCCGCGCTGCCGCCGGTGCGCTGGCTGGCCGGCCGCTACGGGGTGCTGTTCTTCCTGGTCGCCATGCGCATCGGGCCCGGCTGGACGCTGCTGCTCAACCTCGTCGCCGGGCTGCTGCTGCTGTTCGTCGCCGGGTTGGCGTTCGCCGCGCTGCTGGAGGTTGTCGTACGTCACAGCGGCCTGGCCGCCGTCGACGGCGCGATCGCCGGCTGGTTCGCCGACCGGCGTACCCCGGACGCGGTCGACGCCGTGCAGGCCACCGTGTCGGCGCTGCGCGGGTCGGGGCTGATCGCCGTGGTGGCGGTGGTGGCGGCCGCTCTGGCCTGGCGGAACCGGACCTGGCGGGCCGACCTGCTCGGCCTGGTGGGCACCGTGGGGGCGTTCGTCCCGTTGCTGGTGCTGGCCGTGGTCGCCTACCTCGCCGGCTCGGCCGGGCCCGGCCCGGACGACGCGCTGTTCCCGACGCAGAACGCGGTGGTGACGGCCAGCCTCTGCACCCTGGCCTGGCTGCTGTCCCGGGGGGCCCGCTGGCCGCTGGCGGTGGCCGCGTGGACGACCGCCGCGGCCGGGGTGGTCTACCTGGCCGCCGCCCGTCTCTACCTGGGACTCAGCTCGGGCAGCGGGACGGTCGCCGCGGTCCTGCTGGGGGTGCTCTGGACGGCGGTGTTCATGGTCGCCTGGGCCACCCGGCACCGGGCGCTCGGCGGGCCGGAGCAGCCCACCGACCCGGTGCCGCCGCGGCCCGAGGGGCAACGACGGCCCGTCGAACCCTGTTAGGGTGCGGCGACGTCGACGGGGAGGGGACGAGGGATGCGCCGACGGATCGCGGGAGTGGGTGCCGCGGTGCTCGCCGGGATGCTGGTGGTCGCCGCCGCCGGCTGCGCCGGGGAGGGGGCCCGTCCGCAGGACCTGGCCGCACCGGCCCCGGTCGCCACCGAGCTGGCGGTCGAGGCCAGCGCCGACCCGGCCGAGATCGCGGCGCCGACCCCCTCCGCGGTGCAGGGATTGGGCGGCGCGCCGAAATGGAGCGCGTCGCCGTCGGCGAAGCCGACCCCGAAGACCAAGACGACCCGCACCGCGGGCCCGCGGCCGGTGCCCAAGCCGCCCACCGAGACGAAGGTCCCGCCGCCCCCGCCGCCGCAGGCCCCCACCGGCTGCAAGCCCACCTATCGGGGCACCCAGGCCAGCCGCGCGCAGGTCAAGACGGCGCTGACCAGCGCGGCCGGGCGGACGTACTGGCCGACCTCCGCCCCCGACATCAAGATCCCGCTCAACCTGATGAAGGCGACGGCCTGGCAGGAGAGCGGGTGGCAGTCCCACATCATCGCCTGCGACGGCGGTGTCGGGCTGATGCAGGTGATGCCGGCGACCGCGCAGTGGATGAACCAGCGGTTCGGGCAGAGCTACGACATCGATGCCTACCAGGACAACGCCTACCTGGGCGGCACCTACCTGGCGTGGCTCACCAAGTACATCGGCGACATGTACTTCGACGCCGACTACCGGCTGGACGCCTCGCTGTGCACCAGCGAGCTGAACTCCTGCCTGCTCAACGCCGTGATATCCGCGTACAACTACGGGCACGGCGCGGTCGCTCAGGAGGGCGAGCCGCTGGCCATCCCCAACCCGCAGTACGTGCGCAACGTGCGGGCCCTGATGACCGAGTGCGTCTGCCTGGACTACTGACGTCCGGATCCTGACGGGACGGGGGGCAGCGGCGGCGCCGCTGCCCCCCGTCGTCTGCCTGTCCCGGGTCAGTCGCGGGCCACCGCCGGCGCCGGCGTCGGCAGTGTTCCCAGGGAGGGGTCACCGGGCGGGTCCGACCGGGACAGTCGGCCCGGCCACCAGAAGCGCCGACCGAGTAGCAGCACGATCGACGGCACCAGCAGCGTGCGGACCAGCAGGGTGTCCAGCAGGACGCCGAGGCCGACGATGTCGCCGATCTCGGTGAGCGTGACCAGCGGCAGCACCCCGAGCACCGCGAAGACCGCGGCCAGCAGGATCCCCGCGCTGGTGATCACCCCACCGGTGACCGCGAGCGCGGTGAGCACCCCCCGCCGGGTGCCCTCCGTGGCGGCCTCCTCCCGCGCGCGGGTGGCCAGGAAGATGTTGTAGTCCACCCCGAGCGCCACCAGGAACAGGAACGACAGCAGCGGCACGCTGGTGTCCAGCGCCGCGTAGCCCAGCACCTGGGTGAACAGGAAGGTGCTCGCGCCGAGCGCGGCGAAGAAGGTGCCGACCACGGTGGCGACCAGCACCAGCGGCGCCACCAGCGAGCGCAGCAGCACGAGCAGCACGAGCAGCACCACGGCGAGGATGAGCGGGACGACCACGGTCAGGTCCCGTACGGCGGCGTCCCGGGTGTCCAGGTTGGCTGCCACCGGGCCGCCGACCCTGGCCTGCGCGTCGGGCACCGCGTCCACCCGGTCGCGTACGGCCCGGATGGTGTCGTAGCTGGCGGTGCTGTCCGGCTCGGCGGTGAGCACCACGTCCACGGCGACCAGGTCGGCGGTGCGCCCGGTGGGCCGGGCGCTGGCCACCCCGGGCGTGTCGGTGATCGCGGTGAGCAGTGGCGCCTCGGCGCCGGCCCGGGCGACGACCACGGTCGGGTCGGCGGCGCCGGCGGGGAAGTGCCGGCTGAGCGTGGCGAGCCCGTCGATCGACTCGGCGCGCACCCGGAACTGTTCGGTCTTGGACAGGCCGAGCCGGGCGCCGGAGAGACCGGCGGCGAACAGCAGCAGCAGGACCAGCGCGCCGGCGAGCACCGCCCGGGGCCGGCGTGCGACCACGGCGCCGACCCGGGCCCAGCCGCCGGTGCGGGTCGGGTCGGGCTGACCGGGCCGGGGGACGAACGGCCAGAACAGCCCGCGCCCGCAGACCGCCAGCGCGGCGGGCAGCACGATCAGGCCGAAGAGCGCGGCGGTGGTGATGCCGACCGCACCGGCGACCCCGATCGCGCGGTCGTTGCGCAGCACCGCGGTGGTCAGGGTGAGCAGGCTCAGCACCACGGTCGTGGCGCTCGCCGCGACGGCCGGGCCGGCCGAGGTGAGCGCCCGGCGCAGCGCGTCGCGCCGGTCGGGGCGGCGGCGCAGTTCCTCCCGGTAGCGGGCGATGAGCAGCAGCGCGTAGTTGGTGCCGGCCCCGAAGACGAGGACGTCGACGATGCCGGTGGTGGAGGGGTCGATGGGCAGGTCGACGGCCCGGCTCACGACGGCGATCAGCGCGTTGGCGACGACGTCCGCGGTGCCCACCACGGCCAGCGGCACCAGCCACAGCCACGGGCTGCGGTAGGTGACGATCAACAGCCCCGCGACCACCGCCACGGTGACCAGCAGCAGCGTGAGGTTCGCGCCGTCGAACGCGGACGCGACGTCGGCGCGGAAGCCGGCGCCCCCGGTGACCTGCGCGGTCAGCCCGGCCGGCAGGCCCTCCGCGGCGGTCGCGCGCAGCCGGTCCACCACCTCGCCGGTGGCCTCGGCGCCGGCGTCGGCGGGCAGGGGCACGGCGAGCAGCGCCGCGCGGCGGTCGGGGGAGAACACCGGCGGGGAGACCGGGCCGGTGGCGACCGTGGCGAACGCGGCGGCGTCGGCGGCCATCGCGGCCTCGTCCGGTGCGCCGAGCGCGGCGCCGTCGCGGGAGTAGACCACCAGGGCGGGGTTGAGCTGCCCGCCGGGCAGTTGGCGTTGCAGGGCGGCGACCTGGACGGACTCGGCGCTGTCCGGCAGGGCGCCGGTCGGATCGTCGCTGGTTCGGGCCGGCCCGGCGAGCGCCACCAGCGTGCCGGACAGCGCCGCGGCCACCAGCAGCACCAGCCAGGCGCTCCACCTGCCGCTGACCGTGCCGGCGATCCACCGGCCCACCGCGCGCAGCACCGTCATCGAAATCTCCCGTCTGCCAAGTATCTTGACAATCGAGATTATCGGTGACTGATCTATGCTGCAACCGACGAGGGGACGGGGGTGACGGCAGGTGACCGCGCGCGACATGTACCGGCGGCGCGACACCCTGCGCGAGCGGCTGGTCGCCGACATCACCACCGACCTCCGGCGCTACTCGGTCGACGCTCAGCACATCGGGCACGCGTTCGCCGGCCTGCACGGGCTCAACGCCACCGACCTGCAGGCGTTGATCGCGGTGATGGAGGCCGAGCTCGTCGGCGAACCGATCACCCCAGGCCGCCTCGGTGCGCACCTGAACCTGTCGTCCGGCTCGGTGACCGCGCTGATCGACCGGCTGGAACGGTCCGGCCACATCCGCCGGGACCGGGACACCGCCGACCGGCGCAAGGTGTTCCTGCGCTACGCCGACCCGGGCGCCGCGCTCGCCATGGAGTTCTTCCGGCCGCTCGGGCGGCGTACCGACGAGGTAATGTCGGCGTTCGACGAGGACGAACTACGGGTCGTGCACCGGTTCCTGCGGGCCATGGTCGAGTCGATGCGTGAGCACCGCGACGAGATGCGCACCGCCCGGCCCGAGTCGACCCGGCGCCCGGGCGACTGACCGCCGTGCTGGACCCGCTGGCCACCCGGCTCGCCGCCGCCGTGCTTCGGTTGCCCGGCCCGCGCACCCGCCGGGTGGCGGTCCGCCGGGGCATCCCGGTGCGGGTCCGCGACGGGATCCCGCTGCGCACCGACCACTACGCCCCCGACCTGCCCGACGCGCCGACCGTGCTGATCCGCACCCCGTACGGGCGGGGTGGGCCTATGCGGCTGCTCGGCCGCCTGCTCGCCGAGCGCGGCTACCACGTGGTGGTCCAGTCCTGCCGTGGCACGTACGGCTCCGGCGGCACCTTCGCCCCGCTGGTGCACGAGCGCGACGACGGCCTGGACACCCTGGACTGGCTCTGCCGCCAGCCCTGGTACTCCGGCGGCTTCGGCAGCTTCGGCGCCAGCTATCAGGGGTTCGTGCAGTGGGCGGTGGCCGCCGACGCCGGCGACGAACTGCGCGCGATGGTCGCGGTGGTGACCGCCTCGACCACCCGCGACTCGACGTACGCGGGGGAGTCGTTCGCCCTGGACACCGTGCTCACCTGGGCCGAGCTGCTCCAGGCGCAGACCGTGCCGTGGCTGGCCCGGCAGTGGGAGCTCAAACGCGGCCAGCCCCGGCTCGCCGCGGCGCTGGCCCACCTGCCCCTCGCCGAGGCTGACCGGATCGCGACCGGGGTGACGGTGCCGTTCTTCCAGGAGTGGCTGACCCACCACACGCCACAGGCCGACTACTGGCGGGCCCGGATCTTCGACGACGGGGTCGCCCGGGTTCGGGCGCCGGTGGCCATGGTCAGCGGATGGCACGACATCTTCCTGCCCGCGCAACTCGCCGACTACGCCGCACTGCGCGCGGCCGGTGGGATCCCGCGCCTAGTCATCGGCCCGTGGACGCACGGCAGCCCGGGTCTCTTCGTGGCGGCGCTCCGGGAGGGGCTGTCCTGGCTGGACCGACACCTGGCCGGACACCCGCCGGCCGCGCCCGCCGCGACGCCCGCGTTCCGCGCGGGCGCGGCGACCGCTAGCCCGGCGACCGCTGGCCCGGCGACCGCTGGCCCGGCGACCGCGTCGGACCCGGCGGCGGTGCGCGTGCACGTCGGCGGCGCCGGAGGCGGCTGGCGCGACCTGCCGGACTGGCCGCCCCCGGCGGTCGCCACCGCCTGGCACCTGCATCCGGGGGGCGGGCTGACGCCCCGACCGCCGGTGCCGTCCCCGCCGGACGCCATCTGGTACGACCCGGCGGATCCGACGCCCTCCCTCGGCGGGCCGTTGCTGGTCGCCCAGCGGGCGGGCCCGGTCGACAACCGGCGGATAGAGGCCCGCCCGGACGTGCTGACCTTCTCCAGCGCCCCGCTCGCCGGGCCGGTCGAGGTGGTCGGGCCGGTGTCGGCCGAGATCCACGTGCGCAGCGAACTGTCGTACCTGGACGTGTTCGTGCGACTGTGCGACGTGGATCGCCGGGGCCGGTCGTGGAACGTCTGCGACGGGCTGGTCCGGGTGGCGCCCGGGCGGTTTCCGACCGGACCCGACGGCGTGGTGCGCGTACCGGTGACGCTCTGGCCGACCGCCCACCGCTTCGCGCCCGGTCACCGGCTGCGGGTCCAGGTCTCCGGCGGCGCCCACCCCCGGTACGCGCGCAACCCCGGCACCGGGGAGCCGCTCGGCACCGCGATCACGCTGCGTGCCGGTCGGCGGGAGATCCTGCACGATCCGGAGCATCCCTCGGCGCTGCTGCTGCCGATCCTCCACGGTGGTCACAGCGTCCGTCTAACGTGAACATGAAACCCGCTGACCTGGGCGTTTGCCTGGAAGCGGGCTATGGTTGGCTCAACGCCCGGCGCCGTGCATTACCTGGCTGGGCCTGCTCGCGAGCCTCGTCCCCGATACGGGGTGTAACGACGTGCGCCCGGCCCCCATCCCATCGGAAAGGGGGAGTCATGACCCGGGCCCCGGCGAACCTTCTGGCCGCGCGAAGCCTGCTGCTCACCCATCTCAACGTCGACAAGAACACCGTCCGCGACTCCGACCTGGAGCCCGCCGAGGTCGGCATCGTCGGCGACTCCGCCCACCGCGGCGGTTACCACTGCGGATCGGACCGGGTGGTGACCAACGACTACTCGGTCGTGGAGTCGCCCCGGGACCGGGCCGGCCTGACCCTGGACGCGGCCGCCCTCGACGTCGGCCAGTTCTCGGTGCGCGCCGGCGGCGGTACCCACACCCTACGCAGCTTCTCCACCTGGTGCGTGGGCCAGTGCGCCGCGAACGCCGCGGACACCCGGGACATTCGGGAGATCATCTACAGCCCGGACGGCCGGACGGTCCGACGGTGGGACCGGCTCGCCCGGCGCAGCAGCGGCGACGACTCGCACCTGTGGCACACGCACTTCAGCTTCTTCCGTGACTCGATCAAGGCGGGCCGGGACCAGACCCCGCTGTTCCGCCGCTACCTGACCACCATCGGTCTCCTGGAGGACGACATGGCGTGGACCGCCGCTGAGAAAGATCAGGTCAACCGCATCGAGAAGTACCTGACCCGCCTCGACGGGCGGGAGCCGATCGGGCAGGCGTACCTGCGTCTGGCGGTCGGCAAGGATGACGTGGTCGGCTCGAAGCCGGTCAGCCACCCGACCCTGACCAGTCTCGCCGCACAGATCACCGCCCTGCAGCAGGCGCTGACCGCCCTCGCGGGCAGGGACTTCACCGACGAGCCGGCGATCATCCAGGCCGTGCTGGCCGGGCTCACGCCCGAGAAGATCGCCGCGGCCATCCCGCCGACGCTGGCCAAACAGGTCGCCGAGGAACTCGCCCGCCGCCTGGCCGCCTGATTCGTGGGCGGGCCGCCCCGGCCCGGGGGCGACCCGCCCACCCTATCCGCAACGACGGTTACGCAATGACTGTTGCGCAACTGTCGTTGCGGATGGCAGGCTGGTCGGCATGGAGAACCACGACGTCCGTGAGATCACCGACTCGCGCGTGCTGGCCGCGATGGCCCACCCCCTGCGCCGCCGCCTGATGGACGTGCTCAAGGTGCACGGCCCGTCGACCGTCGGCCTGCTCGCCGAGCGCACCGGCCAGGCGCCGGCCAACGTCAGCCACCACCTCAAGGTGCTCGCCGGCGCCGAACTGGTGACCGAAGCGGCGGAGCTGGCCCGGGACCGCCGCGAGCGGTGGTGGCGGCTGGTCAGCCGTGGGCTGCGCTGGTCCAACTCGGACTTCGACGGCGATCCCGCCGCCCGCGCGGTGGCCGATGCCGCCACCTCGCTCAACCTGGACCGGCACGTCGCGCTCGCCCGGGCCTGGCATGCCACCGACGAGGAGACGCAGGCCGCGTGGCGCGACGGGCCGTTCTCCACCGACCGCTGGCTGCACCTGACCCCCGACGAGCTCGCCGAGCTGGGACGCGAGGTGGTCGACCTGCTGGCCCGCTGGGCCGACCGGGAGGTCCCCGACGACGGGCGGGAACGGCGGCCGGTCTTCCTGTTCGCGTACGGCGTCCCGGCGCAGCCGTGACCGCGCTCGCCCCGGCCGGCGCGGCCCGACGCGGCGGTGGGCTGCTACGGCACCGCGACTTCCGGCTGCTCTGGGCCGGCCAGACGGTCAGCAGCATCGGCAGCAACGTCACCGCGCTGGCCCTGCCGCTGGTGGCGGTGGCCGTGCTCGACGCGAGCACCTTCCAGGTGGCCGTCCTCACCGCCGCCGCGTGGCTGCCCTGGCTGCTGCTCGGCCTGCCCGTCGGCGCCTGGGTGGACCGGCTGCCCCGCCGACCCGTCATGATCATCTGTGACCTGGTGTCGGCCCTGCTGTTCCTCAGCGTGCCGGCCGCCGCCGCGGCCGGGGTGCTCACCGTCGGCCAGTTGCTGGTCGTGGCGCTCTGCGCCGGCCTGTCCCGGGTCTTCTTCGAGACCGCCGACCAGGTCTACCTGCCCGTCCTGCTCCGCCCGGCCGAGGTGCCCGAGGGCAACGCGAAGCTCCAGGCCACCCAGACCGCCAGCTACGTCCTCGGCCCAGGCCTCGCCGGGCTCATCGCGCAGGCCGTCGGGGCGGTGACCGCGCTGGTGCTGGACGCGCTGACGTTCCTGGTCTCCGCCGCCTGCCTGGCCCGGATCCGCACCGTCGAGCCCCCGCCGGCGCGCGCCGAGCGGGCGCGGTCGCTGCGCCGGGAGATCGCCGACGGCGTACGGTTCGTCGCCCGCGACCCGTACCTGCGGGTGATGACGGTCTTCGGAGCCGCGAGCAACATCGGTCTCGTCGGCTACCAGGCGGTGCTGGTGGTCTTCCTGGTCCGCGAGGTCGGGCTCGCGCCCGGAATCGTCGGCCTGCTGGTCGCGGCCATGAGCCTCGGTGGCGTCGCGGGCGCGCTGCTCGCCACCACCGTCGGCCGGCGGCTGGGCACCGCCCGCGCGATGCTGCTGGCCGCGGTGTTCACCGGGCCCCCCGCCCTGCTGATCCCGCTCGCCGGGCCCGGCGCGGCCCTGTTCTGGCCGGCCCTCGGCGGCGTGCTGATCAGCCTCGGGGTGGCCGTCGGCAACGTGCTCAAGGGCAGCTTCCGGCAGACGTACCCGCCGCACCACCTGCTGGGCCGGGTCACGGTGAGCATGCAGCTGCTCAACTACGGCACCATCCCGCTGGCCGCGCTGCTGGCCGGCGCGCTGGCCGCGGCGTACAGCGACCGGACGGCGGTGCTGGCGATGACCGGTTGGCTGGCGGCGACGCCGCTGATCCTGCTGATCGGGCCGCTGCGGCGCCGGCGCGACCTGCCCACTGCGCCACCGGCCGCTGCGCCGCCGGCCTGAACCGTCACGTCGCACGGCGAGATCACCGACCAGACGGTCCGGACCGGACAGCGGGCGGGATCCGATGGCCGCCGCGGTCAACGAGGAGGCCCGCCGCCCGGCCCGGAAGCCGCCCGGTGGTGAGGCGCGGTGCAGTGGCGGCCGGTTGCCGGCCGCCACCACCGGCGCGGATCTACATCGGGCGGACGTTGTCCGCCTGCGGGCCCTTCTGACCCTGGGTCACCTCGAACTCGACCTTCTGACCCTCGTTCAGCTCCCGGTATCCACCGCTCTGGATGGCCGAGTAGTGGACGAACACGTCCGGGCCGCCGCCGTCCTGCTCGATGAAGCCGAAGCCCTTTTCCGAGTTGAACCACTTAACCGTGCCGGTTGCCATGCGTCTCTCCCTGTTCAATGCGGGTGACCAGCGGCCGTCGACCGATGATCGCCCTGTACCTCCCCGACAGTAACCGGCCAAACCTTCATCTGCCGGGCGAAGTGCCGCAGGCGACCGGGTGAACTCTCCGTTCGGCACCGGGAAAGCCGCGCGGTGGTGGCCCCGCTACGGCATGCTTGCCCCGGTGGACGATGCCACGGCAGCCGCGCTGAGCGAGCTGGAGCGCGAGATCGGCGCTCCGGGCGGCGGCCTGGACCGGCTGCGGCTGGTGCGCACCCCCTTCGTGCCCGAGGTGCGGCTGCACCTGGCCGAGGACGCGATCGTGTGGTGGGCCCGGATGGAGGCGTCCGCGGGCCGCGCCCTTCCACCGCCGTACTGGGCGTCCGTCTGGGCGGGCGGGCAGGCGCTGGCCCGCCACCTGCTCGACCACCCCGAGCTGGCCGCCGGACGCCGCGTGCTGGATCTGGCCGCCGGCTCCGGCGTGGTCGCGATCGCCGCCGCGCTCGCCGGGGCCGCACAGGTGACCGCCAACGACATCGACCCGTACGCGGTCGCCGCCGTGACGGTCAACGCCCGGGCCAACCAGGTGACCGTCACGGCCACCGGCGACGATCTGCTCGACTCGACCGAGGTGGGCACCGACCTGCTGGTCGCCGGGGACGTGCTCTACGACCGGACGATGGTCGACCGCGTGCTGCCCTTCCTCACCCGCGCGGCCGAAGGCGGCGCGCAGGTGCTGGTCGGTGACCCCGACCGAGGACACCTGCCGCCGGGATGGCTGGCCTCGGTCGCCAGCTACCCCGTCCCCACCACCGAACCGTCGGTCGACTCCCAGGTCCGGCGCGTGCAGGTGCTGCGCCCCGCCTGAGAGCCCGGCTCAGGGACCACCCCGAGCCGACATCAGGGGCGGCTGGGGGATCCGGCCTGATGTGGACGGTGGCGCGGCGGCAATAGCGTACGGGACATGGCGGATTGGCTGGCCCAGGTCGGAGAGCTACCCATCACCCTGCTGATGGGGGTGCTCGGGGTGGTCATGCTCTTCGACGCCGTACCGCTGCTCGGGGTGCTGGTCCCCGGCGACGTGGCCATCCTCGCCGCGGTGGGGGTGGGCCGGCCCGCGACCGGGCTGGCCACCTTCGCCTCCGTGGTCGGCGGCTGCCTGGCCGGCTGGTCGCTGAGCTTCGCCGTCGGCCGCCGGTACGGCGATCGGCTGCGGCACAGCCGGATCGGCGGCTGGATCGGCGAGTCCCGGTGGGCGGCCGCCGAGGGCATCCTGCGCCGGGGCGGCGGCCGGATGGTGCTGGTCGCGCCCTTCCTGCCGGTGTTCAACGCGCTGCTGCCGCTGGCCGCCGGCGGGCTGCGGATGTCCTACCGGCGGTTCCTCGGCTGCGCGGCGCTCGGCGCGGCCGCCTGGGCCGGGCTCTACCTGATCCTCGGCACCGCGTCCCGGTCGCTGGCCGGCCTGCTGCCGGGCGGGTCCAGCAGCCCGATGCTGGTCACCATGGCGGTCGGCCTGCTGCTGGCCGGCGTGGTGCTGCTGGGCACCCGGCGCCGGCTGCGCGCCCTCGCCGGGGTCGACCCGGCCGCCTGAGGACCAGGCTTCCGCGGTCGCGCTCGCCCTCGGCGTCGAGGCTCACCAGCCCCGGGCCCGCCACTGCGGCAGCGCCGGCCGCTCCGCGCCGAGCGTGCTGTCCTTTCCGTGACCCGGGTAGAACCAGGTCTCGTCGGGCAGCCGGTCGAACAGCTTCCGTTCGACGTCGTCGATCAGCACGGCGAACCGCTCCGGGTCCTTGTCCGTGTTTCCCACACCGCCCGGGAAGAGGCTGTCGCCGGTGAACAGGTGCGGCGTCCCGGCCGGGTCGCGGTAGAGCAGCGCGATCGAACCCGGGGTGTGCCCGCGCAGGTGGATGACCTCCAGCGCGCAGTCGCCCACCGCCACCGTGCCGCCGTCGGTGAGCGTCTCCGCCTCGATCGGCAGGCCCTCCGCGTCGTCGGCGTGCACCAGGGCCCGCGCGCCGGTCTTGGCCACCACCTCCTCCAGCGCCACCCAGTGGTCCATGTGCTGGTGGGTGGTGACCACGGCGCGCAGGCCGCCGTCGCCGACCAGCTCCAGCAGCCGAGGCGCCTCGTTCGCCGCGTCGATCAGCACCTGGTCACCGGTGGCGCGGCAGGTCAACAGGTAGGCGTTGTTGTCCATCGGGCCCACCGACAGCTTGCTGATGGTGAGCCCGTCGAGCTCGCGTACCGCCGGCGCGCCGCCGGGGGTGACGTCTCCGCTGTAGGTCATGGTGGTCGTCTACATCCATTCGGGTGGGTTCGGCAGGGCGCCGGTGGGGGTGACGGTGAGCGGGTCGCCGCCGGCACGGCCGATCAGCCAGGCGGCCAGGTCGGGGGCGGTGCCGGCGATGACCGGCGCGCCGTCGCGCCCGCCGATCACCAGCTCGTGCCGGCTGCCGTCGAAGCGCAGCACCATCGGCGGCACGTCGGGTCGGCCGGCCAGGTCGGTCGCCGCCTCGTGCAGCAGCCGGTGGGCGAACGCCTCCGGCCAGTCCGCCGGCCCGTAGCCGGTGGCCAGGTCGAGGTGGTGCACCTCCACCTCGCGCAGCCGCCCCCACATCAGCAGCGCCGCGACCTTCGGACCCCGCGGCGTCTCGACGGTCGCGGTCCACGCCTCGGCGGGCATCTCGCCGACCGCGTCGGCGAACCGGTCGGCCGAGCGGCGCAGGTCGTCCAGGTGCGCGTCGGGCGGCCGGGCCGCGCCGGTCTCGATGTCGGCGGACCGGGCGGCCGGTGAGGCGTACATCGGTCGGGCCTCGCCGGTGCGGGCGGCGGTGAGCAGGTTCACGAAGCCGTCCGCGTTGCGGGCCAGATGGGCCAGGACGTGGCCGCGGCTCCAGCCGGGCAGCAGCGACGCGGCGGCCAGGTCCGCCTCGTCGAACGCGGCCGCGGTACGCAGCAGCCGCGACGTCGCGTCGTCCACCTCGCCGATCAGCAGCAGCGGATCCGTGGTCACGCTCCGACCCTAACGGTCCGGCGTCCCGGCGTCGCCGGGGAAATCGCTTTCGGCGCGTCGCCGCGCGCCCTACCGTCGGCTCGATACGCGGCACCGGGACGTCGGGAGGAGGTGGGGTCCATGCCGGTCGCAGCACGCGTGTTCCACCACCGTCAGCTCCGACTCCGATGAGGATGCCATGACCATCGATCTGACCGCCCTCGGCTGGGACGCCGGGTGGGCGGCCCACGTGAACCGACGCACCGACCACCGACCGGGCCGGGTGGCCCGGGTCGACCGGGGCGTCTGCACCGTCCTCTGCGCGGACGGCCCGGTCCGCGCCAGCCTCGGCGGCACGGTGCTCGCCGCCGCCGCCACCGACCTGACCCGGCTGCCCTGCGCGGGCGACTGGGTGCTGGTCGCCACCTGGCCGGACCGGCGGACCACCGTCGAGACGGTGCTGCCCCGGCGCACCGCGCTGGTGCGCCGGACCGCCGGCAAGGACGCCAGCGGCCAGGTGCTCGCCGCCAACCTGGACGCCGCCGCGGTCGTCGAGCCGGTGCACCCCGAACCCGACGTCGCCCGGATCGAGCGGCTGCTCTCCCTCGTCCACGAGTCCGGCGCCCGGCCGCTGGTCGTGCTCACCAAGGCGGACCTGGCCGCCGACCCGGACGCGGTCGCCCGCCAGCTCGCCGCGGTCGCGCCGGGCGTGCCGGTGCTTCCGGTCAGCGCCGAGCGCGACGCCGGGCTCGACCCGCTGCGGGCGCAGGTGCTGCCCGGACGGACGCTCGGCCTGCTCGGGCCGTCCGGCGCCGGCAAGTCGAGCCTGGTCAACGCGCTGGCCGGAGCGGTGGTGATGCCGACGCAGGCGATCCGGCGGGTGGACGGCAAGGGCCGGCACACCACCACCTGGCGGGCGCTGGTGTCGGTGCCCGGCGGCGGGGCGGTGGTCGACACGCCCGGCGTGCGGGCGGTCGGCCTCCTGGACGGCTCGACCGGGCTGGACCGGGCCTTCGCCGACATCGCCGAGCTGGCCACCGGCTGCCGGTACGCCGACTGCGCGCACGACGGCGAGCCGGCCTGCGCGGTGCGCGAGGCGCTGGAGAGCGGCGAGCTGACCGCCCGGCGCTGGGAGAGCTGGCGCCGGTTGCAGCGGGAACTGGCCTTCGAGTCGCGGCGTCGGGAGACCCGGCTGGCCGCGGAGCGGCGCGGCGGCTGGCGCGGCGCGCGCCGGCGGTCGGCCCGCCCGGCCCGGCCACCGTCGCCAGGCGGGTTCTGATCCACGGCCAACCGGTCTGAGCTGGGGGAATGTGCGGGCGCGGAAAACTGTCGTACCTCGGGGCTAGAGTTACCGAGGCGTCATTCCTGCGCCCGCACAACCGCTCAGACCCGCCTCCGAGCGGACAGATCCGCCTCATCTTCTTCCGGGAGCACACGCACCGTGGCCGACCGACTGATCATCCGTGGCGCGCGCGAGCACAACCTGCGTGACGTCAGTCTCGACCTGCCCCGGGACGCCCTGATCGTGTTCACCGGGCTCTCCGGGTCGGGCAAGTCGAGCCTGGCCTTCGACACGATCTTCGCCGAGGGGCAGCGGCGCTACGTGGAGTCGCTCTCCTCGTACGCCCGGCAGTTCCTCGGCCAGATGGACAAGCCCGACGTCGACTTCATCGAGGGCCTCAGCCCGGCCGTCTCGATCGACCAGAAGTCGACCTCCCGCAACCCGCGGTCGACGGTCGGCACGATCACCGAGGTCTACGACTACCTCCGCCTGCTCTTCGCCCGCGTCGGCGAGCCGCACTGCCCGGTCTGCGGCGAGCGGATCTCCAAGCAGAGCCCGCAGCAGATCGTCGACCGCGTCCTGACCATGACCGAGGGCACCCGCTTCATGGTGCTCGCGCCCGTGGTGCGGGGCCGCAAGGGCGAATACGTCGACCTCTTCGCCGAGCTGCAGGCCAAGGGCTACGCCCGGGCCCGGATCGACGGCGTGGTGCACCCGCTGACCGAGCCGCCCAAGCTCAAGAAGCAGGAGAAGCACACCATCGAGGTGGTGATCGACCGGCTCACCGTCAAGGCCAGCGCCAAGCAGCGGCTGACCGACTCCGTCGAGGCCGCGCTCGGCCTCTCCGGCGGGCTGGTCCTGCTCGACTTCGTCGACCTGGCCGAGGACGACCCCGAGCGGGAGCGCCGCTACTCCGAGCACCTGGCCTGCCCCAACGACCACCCGCTCGCCATCGAGGACCTGGAACCCCGGGTCTTCTCGTTCAACGCGCCCTACGGCGCGTGCCCGGAGTGCACCGGCCTCGGCACCAAGAAGGAGGTCGACCCCGAGCTGGTCGTCCCCGACCCCGAGCGCACCCTGCGCGAGGGCGCCATCCAGCCCTGGGCCGGCGGGCACACCCTGGAATACTTCCTGCGGCTGCTGGAGGCCCTCGGCGAGGCCGAGCACTTCGACCTGGACACGCCGTGGCGGGCGCTGCCGTCCCGCGCGCAGAAGACGATCCTGCACGGCTCCGGCGACCAGGTGCACGTCCGCTACCGCAACAAGTACGGCCGCGAGCGTTCCTACTACACCGGCTTCGAGGGCGTGGTGCAGTGGATCGAACGTCGCCACACCGACACCGAGTCGGAGTGGTCGCGCGAGAAGTACGAGGGCTACATGCGCGATGTGCCCTGCGCGGCCTGCGGCGGCGCCCGGCTGAAGCCGGAGGTGCTCGCGGTCACCCTGGCCGGCAAGAGCATCGCCGAGGTCTGCAACCTGTCCGTGGGGGAGTGCGCCGAGCTGCTCGGCGGCATCGAGCTCACCGACCGGCAGAAGATGATCGCCGAGCGGGTGCTCAAGGAGATCAACGCCCGGCTGCGGTTCCTGCTCGACGTCGGCCTGGACTACCTCTCCCTGGACCGGCCGGCCGGCACCCTCTCCGGCGGCGAGGCGCAGCGCATCCGGCTGGCCACCCAGATCGGGTCGGGCCTGGTCGGCGTCCTCTACGTGCTCGACGAGCCGTCGATCGGGCTGCACCAGCGCGACAACCACCGCCTGATCGAGACCCTGGTGCGGCTGCGCGGGCTGGGCAACACGCTGATCGTGGTCGAGCACGACGAGGACACCATCCGCACCGCCGACTGGATCGTCGACATCGGCCCGGGCGCCGGTGAGCACGGCGGCAAGATCGTGCACAGCGGCTCGGTCCCGGCCCTGCTGGAGAACCCGGAGTCGATGACCGGGGCGTACCTGTCGGGGCGCAAGTCGATCCCGACGCCGCACCAGCGCCGTCCGCAGACGCCCGGCCGCGAGCTGGTGGTGCAGGGGGCGCGCGAGCACAACCTGCGCAACCTGACCGTGTCGTTCCCGCTCGGCCAGCTCATCGCGGTCACCGGGGTCAGCGGCTCGGGCAAGTCGACCCTGGTCAACGACATCCTGCACGCCGTGCTGGCCAACCAGATCAACGGCGCCCGGCTGGTGCCCGGCCGGCACACCCGGGTCACCGGGCTCGAGCACGTGGACAAGGTGGTCGGCGTCGACCAGTCGCCGATCGGGCGTACGCCCCGGTCGAACCCGGCCACCTACACCGGCGTCTGGGACCACATCCGCAAGCTCTTCGCCGAGACCACCGAGGCCAAGGTGCGCGGCTACGGCCCCGGCCGGTTCTCCTTCAACGTCAAGGGCGGGCGCTGCGAGGCGTGCTCCGGTGACGGCACGATCAAGATCGAGATGAACTTCCTGCCCGACGTCTACGTCCCCTGCGAGGTCTGCAAGGGCGCCCGCTACAACCGGGAGACCCTGGAGGTCCACTACAAGGGCAAGACCGTCTCCGACGTCCTGGAGATGCCGATCGAGGAGGCGGCCGAGTTCTTCTCCGCCATCCCGGCCATCCACCGGCACCTCAAGACGCTGGTCGACGTCGGGCTGGGCTACGTCCGGCTCGGCCAGCCGGCGCCGACCCTGTCCGGCGGCGAGGCGCAGCGGGTGAAGCTGGCCTCCGAGTTGCAGAAGCGCTCCACCGGCCGCACGGTCTACGTGCTCGACGAGCCGACCACCGGTCTGCACTTCGAGGACATCCGCAAGCTGCTGATGGTGCTCGAGGGCCTCGTCGACAAGGGCAACACGGTGATCACCATCGAGCACAACCTCGACGTGATCAAGACGGCCGACTGGCTGATCGACATGGGCCCGGAGGGCGGGCACCGGGGCGGCACGGTGCTGGCCACCGGCACGCCGGAGGAGGTCGCCGAGGTCGCCGAGAGCCACACCGGGCAGTTCCTGCGCCACGTGCTGAAGCTCGACGGCGAGGCCAAGGGCGCCGCCGCGGCCACCTCCCGGGCGGCCAAGGCGAACGGGGTCAAATCCCGCGGCGCTCGCAAGGTGCCCGCCGGGGCGCGCTGACCGCCCCCGACGGAGGGCGGGCAGTGCGTCCGCCTCCGTCGGGTGCCGCCTCGTGGTACGCGTGAACCGTCCGGCACAGTGACTCGTGTGCAGAAGTATGGCCACGGTCAGGTCCGGCCGGGGCAGCCGACAGAAGGGCGAGGTATGAGTGACGATCAGGTGCTGACCGGTCCGGGTACGCAGACGCGGCGCGCCCTGCTCGCCGGCGCCGGCGCGGTCGGTGCGGCCGTCGTGCTGGCCGCCTGCGGCGGGGACGACGCGGGCGACGGCGGCGCGCCCGCCACCAGCGGCGGCCCGGCGGTGCCCAGCACCGGTGACGCCGGTGGCGGTGACCGTCAGGGGTCGCAGTCGCTGGCGACCACCACCGACATCCCGGTCGGCGGCGGCAAGGTCCTCAACACCGCGGGTGTCGTGATCACCCAGCCCAGCCCCGGCGAGTTCAAGGGCTTCGACGCGATCTGCACCCACCAGCGCTGCCCGGTGTCGAACGTCGACGGCGGCACCATCAACTGCACCTGCCACGGCAGCAAGTTCTCGATCGAGGACGGCTCGGTCAAGGCCGGCCCGGCCACCCGGCCGCTGCCCGCCAAGAACGTCAAGGTCGTCGGCGACCAGATCTCGTTCGCCTGATCGATCCGCGCGGCGGGCGTTGCGCCGGCACGATCCCGTGACGCCCGCCCGTCTCCACGTGGCATCCCGGGGCCGACCGCGCCCCGGGATGCCCGTGAGGTCACACCCGCCCGGCCGGGCGGTGATCCGCGTCCCCCGTGCTCCCGGAGGGGTGCCCACCGCGCCCCGGGCCCCGGCCACGTCGTGCGGAGGTCGCGGTCGGCTCACCGCGCCACCCTGGCGGCGGCAGCGCCGCAGCAGGGAGCTGTCGGTGGCGCGGACTAGGCTTGCAGCCGTGGCTGACCCCTCGACCTACCGTCCCGCGCCCGGCACCATTCCGGAGTCGCCCGGGGTCTACCGCTTCCGTGACGGCACCGGCCGGGTGATCTACGTCGGCAAGGCGAAGAACCTGCGCAGCCGGCTCAACTCCTACTTCGGTGACGTCTGGAACCTGCACGAGCGCACCCGGCAGATGGTGACCACCGCCGAGTCGGTCGACTGGATCACCGTGGGCACCGAGGTCGAGGCGCTCCAACAGGAGTTCACCTGGATCAAGCAGTACGACCCGAGGTTCAACGTCCGCTACCGGGACGACAAGTCCTACCCCTACCTGGCCGTGACCCTCGACGAGGAATACCCGCGGCTGCAGGTGATGCGCGGCGCCAAGCGCAAGGGGGTGCGTTACTTCGGGCCCTACTCGCACGCCTGGGCCATCCGCGAGACGCTCGACCTGCTGCTGCGCGTCTTCCCGGCCCGCACCTGCTCCGGCGGGGTCTTCAAGCGGGCCGGCCAGGTCGGCCGCCCCTGCCTGCTCGGCTACATCGGCAAGTGCTCGGCGCCGTGCGTCGGCAGCGTCTCCGCCGACCAGCACCGGGAGATCGTCGACGCGTTCTGCGACTTCATGGCCGGCCGCACCGACACCATGGTGCGCCGTCTCGAACGCGAGATGACCGAGGCGAGCGAGCAGCTGGAGTTCGAGCGGGCCGCCCGGCTGCGTGACGACCTGGCCGCGCTGCGCCGGGCCATGGAGAAGCAGACCGTGGTGCTCGGCGACGGCACCGACGCCGACGTGGTCGCGTTCGCCGACGACCCGCTCGAGGCGGCGGTGCAGGTCTTCCACGTCCGCGACGGCCGGGTCCGGGGCCAGCGCGGCTGGGTGGTGGAGAAGACCGAGGACCTGACCACCGGCGACCTGGTGCACCACTTCTGCACCCAGGTCTACGGCGGCGAGCACGGCGAGGCCGACGTCCCCCGGGAGCTGCTGGTCCCCGCCCTGCCGGCCGACGCCGACGCGCTGGCCGACTGGCTGTCCAGCCACCGGGGCAGCCGGGTCACGCTGCGGGTGCCCCAGCGCGGCGACAAGCGGGCCCTGATGGAGACGGTGGAACGCAACGCCAAGGACGCGCTCGCCCGGCACAAGCTCAAGCGCGCCGGTGACCTGACTACCCGGGGCAAGGCGCTCGACGAGATCAGCGACGCGCTCGGCATGCGCACGTCGCCGCTGCGCATCGAGTGCTTCGACATCTCCCAGATCCAGGGCACCGACGTGGTGGCCAGCATGGTCGTCTTCGAGGACGGGCTGCCGCGCAAGAGCGAGTACCGGCGGTTCATCATCCGAGGCGCCACCGACGACCTCTCCGCCATGTCCGAGGTGCTGCGCCGCCGGTTCGCCCGCTATCTCGACGCCCGCGCCGAGACCGGCGAGGTGGGTGTGGAGTCGGCCGACGATCCCGAAGCCCCGGCCGGGCAGGTCGACGCCGACGAGCCGCGGGTCGGCGCCCTGGTGGATCCGACCACCGGTCGGCCCCGCAAGTTCGCGTACCCGCCGCAGCTGGTGGTGGTCGACGGCGGCGCACCGCAGGTCGCGGCGGCGGCGCAGGCCCTCTCCGAGCTGGGTATCGACGATGTGGCGCTCTGCGGGCTGGCCAAGCGGCTGGAGGAGGTGTGGCTGCCCGACGACGAGTTCCCGGTCATCCTGCCCCGCACCTCCGAGGGCCTCTACCTGTTGCAGCGGGTCCGCGACGAGGCGCACCGGTTCGCCATCACCTTCCACCGGCAGCGGCGGTCGAAGCGGATGACGACCTCCGCCCTGGACACGGTTCCCGGGCTGGGCGAGGTGCGGCGCAAGGCGCTGCTGCGGCACTTCGGCTCGCTCAAGCGGCTCTCCGCCGCCACCGTCGAGGAGATCACCGAGGTGCCGGGCGTCGGCCGGCGGACGGCCGAGGCGGTGCTGGCCGCCCTGGGCACTGGCGAGAGGGCCGCCGCGACCGACGAACCGACGGCCGTTCCCACCGACGGCACATCCGCCGCCACGACCGACTGACCGGCGGGCTATCCGACGCTGTCGCCCTCGGTCAGCACGGTCAGGATCTGGTCGCCGTACTTCGCGAGCTTGTTCTCGCCGACGCCGCTGACCCGGGACAGCTCGGCCAGCGAGGCAGGTGCGTCGGTGGCGATCTGCCGCAGGGTGGCGTCGTGGAAGATCACGTACGCCGGGACGCCCTGCTCCTTCGCCGCCGCCGCCCGCCAGGCGCGGAGTCGCTCGAAGACGGGCGCGGCGCCCGCCGGCAGCTCCGCGGCGGCGGCGCGAGACCGGCCGGCGCGGGCGGAGGCCGGCCGCTCCGGCTCACGGCGCATCATCACCGTGCGTCGGCGGCCCAGCACCTCGGCGCTGGCCTCGGTGAGCACCAGCGTGCCGTAGTCACCCTCGACCGCGAGCAGCCCCTCGGCGAGCAGTTGCCGGATCACCCCACGCCACTCGGCCTCGCGCAACTCCTCGCCGATGCCGAAGACGGTGAGCGAGTCGTGGCCGAACTGGGTCACCTTCTCGGTGCTCCGACCCAACAGGATGTCGATGCAGTGCCCGGCGCCGAAGCGCTGGTTGCGTTCCCGGTCGAGCCGGAACACGGTGGACAGCAGCTTCTGCGCGGCGATGGTGCCGTCCCAGGACTCCGGCGGGTTGAGGCAGGTGTCGCAGTTGCCGCACAGGCCTGCCGCCGGCTCGCCGAAATACTCCAGCAGCTGTGCCCGGCGGCACCGGACCGTCTCGCAGAGCGCGAGCATCGCGTCCAGATGCCGGGCCAGCCCGCGCCGGTGGGCCAGGTCGCCCTCGGACGTCTCGATCATCTTTCGCTGCTGGACGACGTCCTGGAGCCCGTACGCCAACCAGGCCGTCGACGGCAGGCCGTCCCGCCCGGCGCGACCGGTCTCCTGGTAGTAGCCCTCGACCGACTTCGGCAGGTCGAGGTGGGCGACGAAGCGGACGTCCGGCTTGTCGATCCCCATCCCGAACGCGATCGTCGCGACCATCACGAGGCCGTCCTCGCGGAGGAACCGCTGCTGGTGCCTCGCGCGGGTCGCCGCGTCCAGGCCCGCGTGGTACGGCAGCGCGGCGATCCCGTTGGCGGTCAGGAACTCGGCGGTCTTCTCCACCGAGGCGCGCGACAGGCAGTAGACGATGCCCGCGTCGCCCGGGTGCTCGTCGCGCAGCAGGCTCAGCAGCTGCTTGCGCGGCTCGTGCTTCGGCACGATGCGGTACTGGATGTTGGGCCGGTCGAAGCTGGCCACGAAGTGCCGGGCGCCGGTCAGGTCGAGGCGGGTGGCGATCTCGGCGCGGGTCGCGCTGGTCGCGGTGGCGGTCAGCGCGATCCGCGGGACGTCCGGCCAGCGCTCGTGCAACATCGACAGGGCCAGGTAGTCGGGCCGGAAGTCGTGCCCCCACTGGGAGACGCAGTGCGCCTCGTCGATCGCGAACAGGGCGATCTTGCCCCGCTCGAGCAGCTGGACGGTGGACCGGCCGCCCAGCGCCTCCGGAGCGAGATAGAGCAGGTCCAGCTCGCCGGCGAGGAAGGCCGCCTCGACCCGGCGGCGGGCATCGAGGTCCAGGGTCGAGTTGAGGAAACCGGCCCGGACACCCACCGCGGTCAGCGCGTCGACCTGGTCCTGCATCAGCGCGATCAGCGGGGAGACCACCACCGCCACCCCGGGGCGGACCAGCGCCGGGATCTGGTAGCAGAGGGACTTGCCGCCGCCGGTGGGCATCAGCACCAGCGCGTCGCCACCGGCCACGACGTGGTCGATCACGTCCTGCTGGAAGCCCCGGAAGGCGTCGTAGCCGAACACCCGGCTCAGCACCTGGAGCGCCTCGGAGGTGCGCAGGTCGGTGGGGGAGGCCATCCGCGAAGTGTACGAGCCGCCCCCGACGCGAGCGGCGACCGTGGGCCGCCGCGCCGCGACCGTGGGCCGCCGCGCCGCGACCGTGGGCCGCCGCGCCGCGACCGTGGGCCGCCGCGCCGCGACCGTGGGCCGCCGCGCCGCGACCGTGGGCCGCCGCGCCGCGCCGCGTCCCCCAGGTTGATCGACTCCGTGTCGCCGATATGGCGGTGTCCCGGCCGGCCGGATACCGCCATGTCGCCGACCTGGTGTCGATCAGGGTTCAGACGGACCGCCAGCGCACCGTCGCCAGGGTGTTCGCCGGGCTGGTGCTGCTCGCCTTCCTCCTGGGGATCGCGCGCGGCGTGTTCGATCTGCTCTCCCGCGCGCTCTGATCAATCCAATCGCGCAGTCGCGGTGGGCATCGGGTCCGCGTTCGTGCCTTTGTCGGGCCACCACTTCTGCATGATCGAGGTGCTCGTTCGGTGCGGCGGCGCGCGCCCCGGGCGGGTGGGGCGTGGGGGCGGTGGGCGGTCCGTGCGGGATAGAGTCGCTGTTTGACCGTTCGCGGCCGAGGGGACGGCCGCGGCGCCACGGCTTGGGGGTAGTTGGTGAGCGAGGCGCGCACGGCCGAGGGGCGGCACGACACCTCGGTGGAGAGCATCGCCGGGCAGCCGGCGTCGGCGGAGTCGGACACCACGCTCGTGGTGGTCACCGGCCTGTCCGGCGGCGGACGCAGCACGGTCGCCCGGGCGTTGGAGAACGTCGGCTACTACGTGGTGGACAACCTCCCCCAGGCGCTGATGCTGGACATGGCGGAGCTGGCGGTCAAGGCCGGCGGCGCGGCCCGGCGTACGGCGATGGTGCTGGACGTCCGCTCGCGCGCCTTCTCCACGGACCTGGCCGGCGCGATCCGCGAGCTCAAGGAGCGCGGCTTCTCGCCCCGGGTGGTCTTCGTGGACGCCGACGACGAGGTGCTGATCCGCCGGTTCGAGAGCGTGCGACGCTCCCACCCGTTGCAGGGTGACGGCCGGCTGGCCGACGGCATCGCGGTCGAGCGCGGCCTGCTGGAGGAGGCCCGCGACCAGGCCGACGTGATCATCGACACCAGCCACCTCAACGTCAACCAGCTGCGGCGGCGGATCGAGGAGCTCTTCGGCGGTGAGGACGCCCGCCGGCTGCGGGTCACCGTGCTCTCCTTCGGGTTCAAGTACGGCCTGCCGCCGGACGCGGACTTCGTGCTGGACGCCCGTTTCCTGCCCAACCCGTACTGGGTGCCGGAGCTGCGGGAGCACACCGGGCGGGAGGAGGCGGTCAGCGCGTACGTGCTCGGCCAGGAGGGCGCGGACACGTTCGTCGCCTCGTACGCCGACCTGGTCAACGCCACCACCGCCGGCTTCGAGCGGGAGGGCAAGCGCTACCTGACCGTGGCGGTCGGCTGCACCGGTGGCAAGCACCGCAGCGTGGCGATCGCCGAGGAGTTGGCCACTCGGCTGCGCCAGTCCGGGATCTCCGCCAACGCCCAGCACCGCGACCTGGGGCGGGAATGACGGCGACGAGGGTGGTGGCGTTCGGCGGCGGCCACGGCCTCTCCGCCTCGTTGCGGGCGCTGCGCCGGTGCGCGCCCGAACTCAACCTGGACATCACCGCGGTGGTCACCGTCGGTGACGACGGCGGCTCCAGCGGCCGGCTGCGGGCCGAGCGGGGCGGGCTTCCCCCGGGCGACCTGCGGCAGGCCCTGGTCGCGCTGGCCGGCGACCACCCGGCCACCCGGCGCAGCGCCGGGCTGTTCCAGCACCGCTTCGCCGAGGCGCCCGTCCCGGTTCCGGCCGTGGCGTCCGGCACCGACGCGCCGGCCTCCGGGTCGACCGCGGCGTCCGGGGCCGGGATGCCCGGGGCCGGGGTGCCCGTCCGGCTCATCGACGGCGGCGACCTCGACGGCGCCGGGACGACCGACCGGGGCGACCGGCCGACCAGCCTGAAC
Source organism: Micromonospora sp. WMMD812 (assembly GCF_027497215.1). NCBI lineage: Bacteria > Bacillati > Actinomycetota > Actinomycetes > Micromonosporales > Micromonosporaceae > Micromonospora > Micromonospora sp. WMMD812. The sequence goes on from NZ_CP114904.1 coordinate 6,632,562, forward strand.
GGCCGGGGCGGCCGCCCGTCCGACCTCAACGGCCGGGGCGCGCGGCCGTCCGACCTGAACGGCCGGGGTGACGGGCTGGCCGGGCACGCGGTCGGCAACCTGGTGCTCTGCGGGCTGATGGAGTTGCTCGGCGACCCGGTTGCCGCGCTCGACCACGCCGGGGCGATGCTCGGCGCGGTGGGCCGCGTCCTGCCGATGTCCTGCCAGCCGGTGGGGATCGAGGCCCGGGTACGCGGCGCCGACCCGGACCGCCCCGAAGAGGTGCGCACGGTCACCGGCCAGCACCAGGTCGCGGTGACCACCGGCCGGGTGGAGTCGCTGCGGCTGACCCCCGACGCCCCGGAGGCCTGCCCCCAGGCGGTCGAGGCGATCGGCGAGGCCGACTGGCTGATCTTCGGCCCGGGCAGTTGGTACACCAGCGTGCTGCCGCACCTGCTGGTGCCGCGGCTGGCCGACGCGATCGTGTCCAGCCCGGCCCGCCGGCTGGTCACGCTCAACCTCGCCGCGGAGAAGGAGACCCTCGGCCTCTCCGTCGCCGACCACCTGGCCGCCCTGCGCTGGTACCTGCCGGAGCTGAAGGTGGATCACGTCCTGGCCGACGCCAAGGCCGTGGGTGACCCCGAACCGGTCGAACGTGCGGCAGAATCGCTGGGTGCCCGGCTGGTCCTCGCCCCCCTCGCCGTCTCCGACGGCACTCCTCGCCATGATCCGGCCGCCCTGGGCGCCGCACTGGTGCCTGTCCTGGGCGCCGATCGTTAGACACGTACGTAATCTCCGGCGACACGCCGGAACCGGTCCGTGAGGGGACGCACAATGGCGATGACGGCTGCGGTCAAGGACGAGCTGAGTCGGGTCGACGTGCCCAAGCCCTGCTGCCGGCGGGCGGAGATGGCGGCTCTGCTGCGCTTCGCCGGCGGGCTGCACATCGTCTCCGGCCGCGTGGTCGTAGAGGCGGAGCTGGACACCGGGGCGGTGGCCCGCCGGCTGCGGCGGGAGATCGCCGAGGTCTACGGCTACCCCAGCGAGATCCACGTGCTCGCCTCGGGCGGGCTGCGCAAGGGCAGCCACTTCATCGTCCGGGTGGTCAAGGACGGGGAGGCGCTGGCCCGGCAGACCGGCCTGCTGGACGTCCGGGGCCGGCCGGTGCGTGGGCTGCCGCCGCACGTGGTGGCCGCGAACGTCTGCTGCGCCGTCTCCGCGTGGCGGGGGGCGTTCATGGCGCACGGCTCGCTGACCGAGCCGGGTCGCTCGAGCGCGCTGGAGATCACCTGTCCCGGTCCGGAGTCGGCGCTGGCGCTGGTCGGCGCCGCCCGCCGGATCGGGATCACCGCCAAGAACCGCGAGGTGCGCGGGGTGGACCGGGTGGTGGTCAAGGACGGCGACGCGATCGCCGCCCTGCTCACCCGGATCGGCGCGCACTCCAGCGTGCTGGCCTGGGAGGAGCGTCGGGTGCGCCGCGAGGTGCGGGCGACCGCCAACCGGCTGGCGAACTTCGACGACGCCAACCTGCGGCGTTCGGCGCGCGCGGCGGTGGCCGCCGCGGCCCGGGTGACCCGGGCGCTGGAGATCCTCTCCGAGGACGCCCCGAACCACCTCACCTCCGCCGGTCAGCTCCGGCTGGAGCACCGCCAGGCCTCGTTGGAGGAGCTGGGCGCGCTCGCCGACCCGCCGCTGACCAAGGACGCCATCGCCGGGCGGATCCGTCGGCTGCTGGCGCTGGCCGACAAGCGGGCCCGGGACCTGGGCATCCCGGATACCGAAGCGGCCGTCACGCCCGACATGCTCGTGGTCTGATAGGACGGTGACGGTCAGCGACGGCGTGCGAGCCAGCAGGCACGACGCCGTCCCGCTTCGCGTGCGCGGGGAGCACGGCGCCCCGGCCGGCTGCGCAGGTCGCCACCCGCCGCAGCGCGTCGCCCGGCGCTCGGATAGGGTCGCTGCGTACGGCAAGGGGGCCGGCACAGGCACGCCTCGCCGTACTCACCGCCTCGGGCGGTCAGGTCCTTCCGGACCGCGGCGGGGTGGCCGAGATGAACTGTCAACGGCCGGCTCCAACGGTCGGCGCACATCACTCCGCCGGCGCCACGGTCTGCGACCGGCGGACCAGAACGCGAGGAGATGGGACCTGTGACCATCCGGGTTGGCATCAACGGCTTCGGCCGGATCGGCCGTAACTTCTTCCGGGCTGTGCTGGCGTCCGGTGCTGACATCGAGGTCGTGGCTGTCAACGACCTGACCGACAACGGGACGCTCGCCCACCTTGTCAAGTACGACAGCATCCTGGGTCGCCTCCCGCACGAGGTCAAGGCCACCGCCGACGAGATCACCGTCGGCGGCAAGACCATCAAGGCGTACGCCGAGAAGGACCCGGCGGCGCTGCCGTGGGGCGAGGTCGGCGCGGACGTCGTCATCGAGTCGACCGGCTTCTTCACCGACGCCACCAAGGCCAAGGCGCACATCGACGGCGGGGCCAAGAAGGTCATCATCTCCGCTCCGGCGAAGAACGAGGACGTCACGCTCGTCATGGGCGTCAACCAGGACCAGTACGACCCGGCCAAGCACACCATCATCTCGAACGCCTCCTGCACCACCAACTGCCTCGCCCCGATGGCGAAGGTCCTGCAGGACACGTTCGGCATCGAGCACGGCCTGATGACGACCATCCACGCGTACACCCAGGACCAGAACCTCCAGGACGCCCCGCACAAGGACCTCCGCCGGGCCCGGGCCGCCGCGCTGAACATCGTCCCGACCTCCACCGGCGCCGCGAAGGCCATCGGCCTGGTGCTGCCGGAGCTGAAGGGCAAGCTCGACGGGTACGCGCTGCGGGTGCCGATCCCGACCGGCTCGGCCACCGACCTGACGGTCGACCTCAAGCGGGAAGCCACGATCGACGAGGTCAACGCCGCGATGAAGGCCGCCGCCGACGGCCCGCTCAAGGGCATCCTGGTCTACAACGAGGACCCGATCGTCTCCACCGACATCGTGACCGACCCGGCGTCCTGCATCTTCGACGCCCCGCTGACGAAGGTGGTCGGCAAGCAGGTCAAGGTCGTCGGCTGGTACGACAACGAGTGGGGCTACTCCAACCGCCTCGTCGACCTGGTCAAGCTGGTGGGTTCCTCGCTGTGAGTGCGAGGCCCACTGTCTCGAACGAAGGGGTTGCTCTGTGAGCATCCGGACCCTCGACGACCTGCTCGCCGAGGGGGTGTCGGGTCGGCGCGTGCTGGTGCGCGCCGACCTGAACGTCCCCCTGGACAAGCAGACCGGCGCCATCACCGACGACGGGCGGATCCGAGCCGTCCTGCCGACCCTGAGCGCCCTCACCGGCGCCGGCGCGCAGGTGGTCGTCTGCTCGCACCTGGGCCGTCCGAAGGGCATGCCGGACCCGCAGTTCAGCCTCCGGCCGGTCGGCGACCGGCTGGGTGAGCTGCTCGGCGCCACCGTGCACTTCGCCACCGACACCGTCGGCGACTCGGCCCGCACCACGGTGGACGGGCTCGCCGACGGCGAGGTCGCGCTGCTGGAGAACCTGCGCTTCAACGCGGGGGAGACCAGCAAGGAGGAGGCCGAGCGGGGCGCCTTCGCCGACCAGTTGGCCGCGTTCGGTGCCGCGTACGTGGACGACGCGTTTGGCGCCGTGCACCGCAAGCATGCCAGCGTCTACGACGTGCCGGCCCGGCTGCCGCACTTCGCCGGCCGGCTGGTGCTGCGCGAGGTGGAGGTGCTCTCCACGCTCGCCGGCGAGCCGGCGCGGCCCTACGTGGTGGTGCTCGGCGGCTCCAAGGTCTCCGACAAGCTGGCGGTGATCGAGGCCCTGCTGCCGAAGGTCGACCGGTTGCTCATCGGCGGCGGCATGTGCTTCACCTTCCTCAAGGCCCAGGGCTACGAGGTGGGCAGCTCGCTGCTGGAGGAGGAGATGGTGGAGACCTGCCGCAACCTCCTCGAACGGTCCGAGGGCAAGATCATGCTTCCGGTCGACGTGGTGGTCGCGGACGCGTTCGCCCCCGACTCCCCGCACGACGTGGTCCGGGCCGACGGCATGCCGAACAAGCGGGTCGGGCTCGACATCGGGCCGGAGACGGTCGCCGGGTTCACGGCCGCGCTGAAGACCTCCCCGTCGGGCGAGCCGGGCGGCGCGCGGACGATCTTCTGGAACGGGCCGATGGGCGTGTTCGAGATGGCGGCCTTCGCCAACGGCACCCGGGGTGTGGCCGAGGCGATCGCCGCGTCCGACGCGTTCACCGTCGTCGGCGGCGGTGACTCGGCGGCCGCGGTGCGGGCGCTGGGCCTGGACGAGTCTTCGTTCAGCCACATCTCCACCGGCGGCGGCGCGTCGCTGGAGTACCTGGAGGGCAAGACCCTCCCCGGCATCGCTGCTCTGGAGAAGTGATGGCGAGCGTCACCCGCCGGCCGCTGATGGCCGGCAACTGGAAGATGAACCTCAACCACCTCGAGGCGAACCTGCTGGTGCAGAAGCTGGCGGCGAGCCTCACCGAGAAGCAGCTCACCGACGTCGAGACGGTGGTGCTGCCGCCCTTCACCGACCTGCGTACCGTGCAGACCGCGGTGGACGGCGACAAGCTGCTGATCGGCTACGGCGCGCAGGACCTCTCCCCGCACGCCTCCGGCGCCTACACCGGCGACATCGGCGGTCCGATGCTGGCCAAGCTGGGCTGCACGTACGTGGTGGTCGGGCACTCCGAGCGGCGGGCCTACCACCACGAGGACGACGCCCTGATCAACGCCAAGGTCAAGGCGGCGCTGACGCACGGTCTGACGCCGATCCTCTGCGTGGGGGAGGGGCTGGACGTCCGCGAGCAGGGCACCCACGTGGCGCACTGTTCCGACCAACTCGACGGGGGCCTCGCCGGGCTCAGCGCCGAGCAGGTGCGGCAGGTGGTGATCGCGTACGAGCCGATCTGGGCGATCGGCACCGGCAAGACCGCGACGCCCGAGGACGCCCAGGAGGTCTGCGGGGCGGTCCGCCAGCGGCTCGCGCAACGCTTCGACCAGGACACCGCGGACCAGGTCCGAGTCCTCTACGGCGGCTCGGTCAAGGCGTCGAACATCGCCTCGATCATGGCCCAGCTTGACGTGGACGGGGGACTGGTCGGCGGGGCGAGCCTGGACGCCGAGGAGTTCGCTCAGATCTGCCGGTTCCCGGAGCACATCGCCCGCTGATCGCTCGCTATCCTTGACTCCGCCCGTCCGCCGGTCGGTGCCACCGTGCCCGACCTGTCCGGGCGAGGATCGCTACGAGAGGACTGACCCCAGCCATGCTGCCGATCTGGTTCGCATACACGTTGATCGTGTTGCTGATCATCACGAGCGTCCTGCTCACCATGCTCATCCTGCTGCACCGAGGTAAGGGCGGCGGGCTGTCGAGCATGTTCGGCGGCGGGGTCAGCTCCAGCCTCGCCGGCTCGTCCGTGGCGGAGAAGAACCTGGACCGATACACCGTTCTGGTGGGCATCGTCTGGTTCGCCTGCATCGTCGGGCTCGGCCTCTGGCTCCGCCTCCAGGTCAGCGGCGGCGCCTGAGCAGCCGTTCGAGTCGTACAATCTGCGCGCGGTCCGTCACCCGACGGGCCGCGCGCAGGTCTTTTACCGCTTCACCGCGTCGCCCGCCGCCCACCCCCCTGCGGCGGTACCCCCTCCGACGACAGGAGCGAGCAGCTGTGCCGAACGGCAACGTGATCCGGGGCTCCCGGGTCGGGTCCGCCCCCGAGCGCCCGCCCGAGCGTTACGAGCCCGCCCCGCGCCAGACGGTCACCTACTGGTGCCGCAACGACCACCGGGTCGACATCCTCATCGCCGCGGAGGCCATCGCGCCGCCGTTGTGGGACTGCCCGCGCTGCGGCTTCCCGGCGGGCCGGGACGCGCAGAACCCGCCGGGCCGGTCCCGCAGCGAGCCCTACAAGAGCCACCTGGCGTACGTGAAGGAGCGGCGCACGGACGAGGAGGGCGCCGCGATCCTCGCGGAGGCCCTCGCCGACCTGCGCCGCCGCCGCGGGCGCTGAGCGCGCCGCCGCCCCTCGCGCGTTCACGGAAAAGAGCGGCCGCTCCCGAAGGCATGACCGCTCCTTCCTGAGCGCGTTGCCCGCCGGCGGGCTCAGCGCAGGCTGCGCAGCCGGGCCGGCACGTCGGCCGCCGCGGCCCGGTCCAGCAGCCAGAGGGTACGGCTGACGCCGTGCACCCCGGCCGCGGGCAGCTGCACCGGCCCCGCCCCGGCCAGCGCCATGCCCACCGCCCGGGACTTGTCCGCGCCGCTGGCCACCAGCCAGACCTCCTCGGCGGTGTTGATCGCCGGGAGGGTGAGCGTGACGCGCATCGGCGGCGGCTTCGGGCTGCCCCGGACCGCGCTGACCGGTCGACTCTCGTAGTGCACCGGGTGCTCCGGGAAGACCGAGGCGACATGCCCGTCCTCGCCGACGCCGAGCATCAGCACGTCGAAGTGAGGCAGCGAAGCGGTGCCCGGCCGGGCCGCCGCGGCCAGCTCGGCGCCGTACCGGGCGGCCGCCTCCTCCGGGTCGGCCCCGGCCGGCCCGTCGGAGGCGGGCATCGCGTGCACCCGGGCCGGGTCCAGCGGCAGCGAGTCCAGCAGCGCCGCCCGGGCCTGGGTCTCGTTGCGTTCCGGGTCACCGGCGGGCAGGAACCGCTCGTCGCCCCACCAGAAGTCCACCCGGGACCAGTCGACCGCGTCCCGGGCCGGCAGCTCCGCCACCGCCCGGTACACGGCTGCGGCGATCCGCCCGCCGGTCAGCACCACCGACGCCTGGCCGCGGTCGGCCTGGGCGTCGAGCAGCTTCACCACCAACCGGGCCGCCACCGCCTGCGCCAGCAGGTGGGCGTCGGCGTGGACGGCGACACTCGCCTCACTCATCTCGTGCCTTTTTCGTTCGTCGCGGACCGCTCGGGCGGGCCGGTTGTCGTTGATCTGTGCGCGGGGTGCCGCGCCCCTCAGCCCTCGCCACTGGTGCCGGTGTGGGCGGTGACGCCCGCCTCGGCGCGTCGCGCGGTGGCCGGGTCCTTCCAGACGTGCACCCGGGTCGCCGGGTGCTGGTCCAGGCCGGACAGGCCGGCGGCGGCGCCCAGCGCCTCCGCGTATACCTGGTCGGCGTCCAGCCGGCGCAGCTCCTCGGCCAGCTCGTCGCCGAGCGGCCGACGGACCAGCGGCAGGTTGCGGTCCTCCTGGCCGCTCCGACGGAACGTGGCCACGCTGTCCTCGCGGGTCAGCGTCAGCGCGTCCCCGTTGGCGCAGAGCAGCTGCACCTCCCGCATCCGCGGGAACTCGTCGGTGTGTTCCCGGCGCGGCTCGATGCCGAGCCGGCTGCTCAGCCAGCCGGCCATCAGGGCGGCGGTCGGGTCGGTGCGCGGCGCCACCACGGTGGCCTCGGTGACCTTCGCCTCGGTGGTGTCGAACGCCCCGGCGACCAGCGTGCGCCACGGGGTGATCCGGGTCCACGCCAGGTCGGTGTCGCCCGGCGCGTAGTCGCGGGCCCGCTGCCGCAGCGCCTCGATCGGGTCCGCGGCCTGCGCGGCGTCGGTGATCCGGCGGTCGGCCACCACACCGAGGAAGTCGGTGGCGATCTCCGCGGGCGGCTCGCCGTGCCACCAGGTGACCACCGGCACGTCCGGCACCAGCAGCGGCATCACCACCGACTCGGCGTGCAGCGCCAGCCGCCCGTACATCCGGGTAACCACCGCCTCGCAGGGCCCGAGGCGGCCGCCCACCACGATCTCGGCGTCCAGCCGGTTGCGCTCCCGCTCGATGTCCGAGCGGACCACCACCACCAGCCGGCACGGGTGGGCGGCGGCGGCGATGGTCGCCGCCGCCTCCGCCTCGCGTACCCGCTTCTCGTCCACGACCACGATCAGGGTGAGCGCCATCCCGCTGGCCACCCCGCCCGCGCTGCGCCGCTCGGCGGCGAGCGCCTTGACCACCTCGTTGCCGGTGGTGTCCCACAGGCCGATCATGCTCGTCTCCAAGCCCGGTCCTCGCGGACCAGCATCTCGTCGGCGGCCCGGGGGCCCCACTCGCCGGCCCGGTACGGCTCCGGCTTGGTGCCCGCCCAGGCCCGCTCCAGCGGGTCCACCACCTGCCAGCTCTGCTCGACCTCGGCCGCGTCCGGGAACAGCGTCCGGTCCCCGATCAGCACATCCAGCACCAGACGCTCGTACGCCTCCGGGCTGGACTCGGTGAACGCCTCGCCGTACTGGAAGTCCATCGCGATGTCGCGCACCTCCATGGCGGTGCCCGGCACCTTGGAGCCGAACTTGAGGACCACGCCCTCGTCCGGCTGCACGCGGATGACCAGCTGGTTGTTGCCGAGCGACTCGACGTCCGCCGAGTTGAACGGCAGGTGCGGCGCCTTCTTGAACATGATGGCCACCTCGGTGACCCGCCGGGGCAGCCGCTTGCCGGCCCGGATGTAGAACGGCACGCCGGCCCACCGCCGGTTCTGGATGCCCAGCTTGACCGCCACGTACGTCTCGGTGGTGGAGTCCGCCGGGACGCCGTCCTCCTCGAGGTAGCCCCGGGCGCGCTCGCCCCCGACCCAGCCGGGCAGGTACTGGCCCCGGACGGTGTCCCGGTCGACGTCTCCCGGCACCGTGATGGCCTTGAGCACCTTCAGCTTCTCGGTCCGGATCTCGTCGGCGTCGAAGCTCGTCGGCTCCTCCATGGCCACGAGGGCGAGGAGCTGGAGCAGGTGGTTCTGGAGCACGTCCCGGGCGGTGCCGACCGAGTCGTAGAACGCGGCCCGCGTGCCGATGCCGACGTCCTCGGCCATGGTGATCTGCACCGAGTCGACGTACTTGGAGTTCCACAGCGGCTCGAACAGGTTGTTGGCGAACCGCAGCGCGAGGATGTTCTGGACCGTCTCCTTGCCCAGGTAGTGGTCGATCCGGAACACGTCCTGCCGGGTGAAGACGTCGTCGACCAGGTCGTTGAGCGCCTTCGCCGACGGGAGGTCGTGCCCGAACGGCTTCTCCACCACCACGCGGCGCCAGCCGCCGGACTTCGCGTTGTCCGCCATGCCGGTGCGCGCGAGCTGCTTGAGCACCACCGGGAACGCCGCCGGGGGGATGGAGAAGTAGAAGGCGGCGTTGCTCGCGATCCCGTGGGTCTGGCGCAGCTCCTCGAGCGTCTCGGCCAGGTGGTCGAAGGCGGCGTCGTCGTCGAACGATCCGCCGACGAACTTGATGTTGCCGGCCAGCCGTGCCCAGACCTCGTCCCGCCAGGGCGTACGGGCGTGCTTGCGGGCCGCCTCGCAGGCGAGGGTCTCGAAGTCACCGTCGCCCCAGTCGCGGCGGGCGAAGCCGAGCACCACGAAGCCCGGAGGCAGCAGCCCCCGGTTGGCCAGGTCGTAGACCGCCGGCAGCAGCTTCTTCCGGGCCAGGTCACCGGTGACCCCGAAGATCACCAGAGCGCACGGCTCGGGAATCCGCGGCAGCCGCCGGTCCTGCGGGTCGCGCAGTGGGTTAGCGCCGGTTCTTGGCTCCGCCTGTTCCACGTCGTCCATCCTCACGCCCGCAGCTCACCGGCCGCATCGAGCAGCTGGGCCACGCCTGCGGACCGGTCGGTCAGGTGCAGCCGCAGCACCGGGCGGTCCCGCCCGGCGAGCGCCTGCCGGTCGCCGGCGGCCTGCGCCGCCTGGAGTTCCCCGAAGGAGTACGGCTTTCCGGGCACCTGCAGATCATCGGCGACCGCTCCGGTGATCTGCAGGTAGCTGCCGACCTGGGGGCCGCCCTTGTGGTACTGGCCGGTGGAGTGCAGGAAGCGGGGCCCCCAACCGAAGGTCACCGGGCGGCCGGCGGCGGCCAGCACCGGCCGCAGCCGGGCCGCGTCCGCGTCGGCGAACCGGTCCAGGTACGCCATCACCGCGAGGTAGCCGTCGTCGCCGAGCCCGTCGAGCAGCCAGCGCAGCACACCGGCCAGGTCACCGGGCGCGCCCGCGGGGGCGTACACCTCGATCGCGCCCTCGGTGAACGACGGGGTCTCCGCCGGCAGGCCCGAGGCCAGGATCTTGTTGGTGTTCTCCTTGGACTCGGTGACGTTCGGCTGGTTGAACGGATCGATGCCGAGCACCACGCCGGCCACCGCGGTGGCGTACTCCCAGGCCAGGAACTGCGCGCCGAGGGGGCCGTTGACGGCCACGTCCGGGTCGGTGCCGCCACCGGGCACGTCGCCCGCGTTCAGCGCGCCGCCGTAGCTCACCGTCAGCACGTCCGGGCCCTTTGCGCCGGGACTCTGCGGCGACTCCACGACCACCGGCAGGATGCCCACCCCGGCCTTGCCGGTGGACTCCGCGATCAGCTGCTCGGCCCAGTCGCCGAGGCCGTCGATCCCGGTGCCGTCGGAGACCAGGGCGACCTTGTCCCGGGCGAGGGTGGCGGCGGCGCCGAGCGCGGCGCCCAGCGCCAGGGCCGGGTTGTCCCGGTCGGCGCCGAGCGACGCGGCGAACGCGTCGGCCTGGTCCAGCAGCTCCGCCACCTCGACGCCGGCCAGGGCCGACGGGACCAGCCCGAACGCGGTCAGCGCCGAGTAGCGGCCGCCCACGTTCGGGTCGGCGAGCACCGTGAACGCCCCCATCTCGGCGGCGGTCTGCTCCAGCGGCGAACCCGGGTCGGTGACGATGACGAAGTGCCGGCCGGCCTCCGCCTCGGTCATCCCGGCGTCCAGGAACGCCTGCCAGTAGGCCCGGCGGTGGCTGTCGGTCTCCACCGTCGAACCGGACTTGCTCGCCACCACCACGACGGTGCGCTCGAGCCGGTCACCCAGCGCCGCCCGGACCTGGCCGGGATCGGTGGTGTCGAGCACGGTCAGCGGCCGGCCCAGGGTCCGGGTGATCACCTCGGGGGCCAGCGAGGAGCCGCCCATGCCGGCGAGCACCACGTGGTCGAGGTCGCCCAGCTCCGCCTTCAACTCGGCGAGCTGGGGGAGCAGTTCCCGGCTGCGCTCGTGGGTGTCCACCCAGCCGAGGCGGATCTTCGCCTCGGCCTCGGCGTCCGGGCCCCAGAGGCCCGGGTCCTTCGCGGCCAGCTTGCCCGGGACGCCGGCGGTGACCAGCGCGTCCCGGGTCGAGGCCGGGGCGGACTTGTCGACGGCGTCCGCCCCGTACACGGTCAGCCCGGCGGCCGACTCGGCCGGCCCGCTGAAAAGGTCACTCACGCCACCACTCCGCTCCGCTGCGTGGTGGCGCGAGGCGCCACGCTGCTGTGCTTGATGGTTCGCTCGCTCCGCTCGCTCACGCGTTCCCTCCCGCCTGCTGGGCCGCCTTGGCGTTGCCGCGCGCGGCCTTGCCGGGGGTTCCCGCGCCCTGCGCGGCCGACTCCAGCGACTTGCGTACGCCGTCGAGCAGCTCCAGCCAGCTGGCCTCGAACTTCTCCACGCCCTCGCGCTCCAGCACGAGCACCACGTCGTCCATGTCGACACCGGCCGCCGTGAGGTCGGTGAAGACCTTGCGGGCGTCGTCGTACGAGCCGGTGATGGTGTCCGGGCGGGTCTCGCCGTGGTCGGCGAAGGCGTTGATGACCGACTCCGGCATGGTGTTGACGGTGCCGGGGGCGATCAGCTCCTCGACGTAGATGACGTCCCGGTAGTCCGGGTTCTTGGTCGAGGTGGAGGCCCACAGCGGCCGCTGCGGGTGCGCGCCGGCGTCGGCGAGCGCCTGCCACCGGTCGGAGGAGAAGACCTTGCCGTAGCGCTCGTACGCGAGCCGGGCGTTGGCCACCGCGGCCTTGCCGCGCAGCGCCTTCGCCTCGTCCGAGCCGACCTTCTCCAGCCTCTTGTCGACCTCGGTGTCGACCCGGGAGACGAAGAAGGAGGCAACCGATCCGATCTTGGACAGGTCGTGCCCGTTCGCCTTCGCCTGCTCCATGCCGTCGAGGAAGGCGTCCATCACCTGGGAGTAGCGGTCCAGGCCGAAGATCAGCGTCACGTTGACGCTGATGCCCTGGGCCAGGGTGGCGGTGATCGCCGGCAGGCCCGCCTCGGTGGCGGGGATCTTGATGAAGAGGTTCGGTCGGTCGATCAGCCACCACAGCGCGCCGGCCTCGGCGACGGTCTTCTCCGTCTCGTGGGCCAGCCGCGGGTCCACCTCGATGGAGACCCGGCCGTCGATGCCGGCGCTCGCGTCGTACGCCGGGCGCATCACGTCACACGCCCACCGCACGTCGTACGTGGTGAGCATGCGGACGGACTCCTCGACGTCCACCCCGCGGACGGCCAGGTCACGCAGCTGCCAGTTGTACTCGTTCGCGTCGCTCAGCGCCTTCGCGAAGATGGTCGGGTTCGAGGTCACCCCGACCAGGTGCTTCTCCCGGCGGAGCTGGTCCAGCCCGCCGGAGCTCAGTCGTACCCGGGAAAGATCGTCGAGCCAGATCGCCACACCCGCGGCGCTCAGCTCACCCAGCCGATCCGTCATGCCGTCCACGCTCCCCTCAGTTGCCGGTCGTAGAACCGGTGATGTCGCCCACCCGGGTCAGCGCCGCGTGCGCGGCGGCCACGATCCGGTCGGGGGTGAACCCGAACTGCTCGAACAGCACGGAATGCGGCGCGCTCGCCCCGTAGTGCTCCAGGCTGACGCTCTCGCCGCAGTCGCCGACGACGGCGCGCCAGGACATGGCGATGCCCGCCTCCACGCTCACCCGTGCCTTTACCCCGCGCGGGAGCACCGACTCCCGATAGGCCTCGTCCTGCTCGGCGAACCACTCCTGGCAGGGCATCGAGACGACGCGGGTGGGGGTGCCGTCCGCCTCCAGCCGCTCCCGGGCGGTCAGGCAGAGCTGCACCTCGGAGCCGGTGCCGACGAGGATGACCTGCGGCTTGCCGGTGGACGCCTCGGCCAGCACGTACCCCCCGCGGGCCACGCCCTCGGCGCCGGCGAGGGCGCTCCGGTCGACGGTGGGCAGCGGCTGGCGGCTGAGCGCCATCGCGGTCGGCCGGTCGGTGTGCTCCAGGGCGACCCGCCACGCCCAGGCGGTCTCGTTGGCGTCGGCCGGGCGGACCACGTCCAGGCCCGGGATGGCCCGCAGGGCGGTCAAGTGCTCCACCGGCTGGTGGGTCGGGCCGTCCTCGCCGAGACCGATCGAGTCGTGCGTCCAGACGTAGACCACCGGCAGCTTCATCAGCGCGGCGAGCCGCACCGAGGGGCGCATGTAGTCGCTGAACACCAGGAAGGTGCCGCCGTACGGGCGGGTGCCGCCGTGCAGGGCGATGCCGTTGAGGATCGCGCCCATGGCGTGCTCCCGGATGCCGAAGTGCAGCGTGCGGCCGTACTCGTGGCCCGGGAAGTCCTTGGTGGCGTGGGTGGCCGGGATGAACGACGGCTCGCCCTTCATCGTGGTGTTGTTGCTCTCCGCGAGGTCGGCCGAGCCGCCCCACAGCTCGGGGAGCACCGGCGCCAGCGCCTCCAGCACCTTGCCCGAGGCGGCCCGGGTGGCGATGCCCTTGGCGTCCGCCGGGAACTCGGGCAGCGCGTCCGTCCAGCCGTTCGGCAGGATGCGGCCGGCCAGGCGGTCGTACAGCGCCTTGCGCTCCGGGTTGGCCTGCGCCCAGCTCTCGAACGCCCCGGTCCACTCCTGCTGCGCCTGCTCACCCCGGGCGAGCACCTCGCGGGCGCGCGTCAGCACATCCTCGTCGACCTGGAAGGTCTGCGCCGGGTCGAGGCCGAGGATCTGCTTGGTGGCCGCCACCTCGTCGGCGCCGAGCGCCGAGCCGTGGATCTTGCCGGTGTTCTGCTTGTTGGGCGCGGGCCAGCCGATGATGGTGCGCAGCGCGATGAAGGACGGGCGACCGGCCTCCGCCCGGGCCGCCACCAGCGCCCGGTACAGCGCCTCCACGTCCTCGTGGTAGTCGCCCTGGTCGGCGTCGCCGCGGCGCCAGTCGACGGTCTGCACGTGCCAGCCGTACGCCTCGTAGCGGGCCGCCACGTCCTCGCTCTTGGCGATCCGGGTGTCGTCCTCGATCGAGATCTCGTTGTCGTCGTAGATCACCGTGAGGTTGCCGAGCTGCTGGTGGCCGGCGAGCGCGCTCGCCTCGTGGCTGATGCCCTCCTCGATGTCGCCGTCGGAGGCGATGCACCAGATGTCGTGGTCGAAGACGGAGGCGCCCGGCTCGGTCTCCGGGTCGAACAGGCCGCGCTCGCGGCGGGCCGCCATCGCCATGCCGACCGCGTTGCCGAGGCCCTGGCCGAGCGGGCCGGTGGTGGTCTCCACGCCCGGGGTGTGCCCGTGCTCGGGGTGGCCCGGGGTGAGGGAGCCCCACTGCCGCAGCGACTTCAGGTCCTCGAGGCTCAGCGGGTAGCCGGAGAGGAAGAGCTGGATGTAGAGCGTGAGGCTGGAGTGCCCGGCGGAGAGCACGAAGCGGTCCCGGCCGGGCCAGTTCGGGTCGGCCGGGTTGTGCCGCATCACCTTGTTGAAGAGCAGGTACGCCGCGGGCGCGAGGCTCATCGCGGTGCCCGGGTGGCCGTTGCCGGATTTCTCCACGGCGTCCATGGCCAGCACGCGGACGGTGTCGACGGCCCGGCGGTCGAGGTCGGACCAGTTGAGTGCGGACTCGGGTCGGTTGGCAGCCACGTTGGTTGTGCTCCTCGGCAGATGGGCGGAACCCTCACTGGTGACCCTATCGAGCCGTCCTAAACGTCCGCCCGGGGATCACTGCATGGTCCTCTGTACTCCTACGCCGGGATCCGGCGAAAGCGCCGAGGGTGTGACGGCAGGCACCGTTGCCGGGTCGGCCGGGCAGCCAAAACGACAGCGCGTAGTGTGTGGGGCGGTGTGTGGCCCGACCTGGGTCCCGCCCTCCTCGATCTCCCGCGCCGACGCCGGAAGGTGGCAATCCGTGAGCATGATCACCGAGCGCCCCGTCAGCGACTCCGCCGGGCCGCAGCCCGTGCGGACGGTGGCGGACGGCTCGGTCACGCCGCGGCGGGACGTGCGGGCGATCGTGTCGGCGTACGTGGCGTTGACCAAGCCGCGGATCGTCGAGCTGTTGCTGGTCACCACGGTGCCGGCGATGATGCTCGCCGCCGGCGGGCTCCCGTCGCTGTGGCTGGTAGCCGTGGTGCTGGTCGGCGGATCGCTCGCCGCCGGGGCGGCCAGCGTGCTCAACTGCTACATCGACCGGGACATCGACCAGTTGATGCGGCGCACCAAGCGCCGGCCGCTGCCCGCGCACACCGTGTCGCCGCGCAGCGCCCTGATCTTCGGGCTGGTGCTGGCGGTGATCTCGGTCGCCCTGATGGCCGCGTTCACCAACCTGCTGGCGGCGGGGCTCACGCTGGCCGCGATCGCCTACTACGACCTGGTCTACACGCTCTGGTTGAAGCGGACCACGCCGGCGAACACGTTCTGGGGCGGCGCCTGCGGCGCCGCGCCGGTGCTGATCGGCTGGGCCGCGGTCACCGGCTCGCTCGCGCCGGCCGCGTGGGGGCTGTTCGCGGTGGTCTTCTTCTGGCAGATGCCGCACTTCTACCCGCTCGCCATGAAGTACAAGGACGACTACGCCCGGGCCGGGATCCCGATGCTGCCGGTGGTGGCGTCCACCCGCCGGGTCAACGCCGAGATCCTGATCTTCGCGTGGCTGACCGTGCTGACCTCGCTGGCGATCTGGCCGCTGGGGATGAGCGCCGTCTACGGCGTCCCGACGCTGGTCGTGGGGAGCATCTTCCTGGTCGAGGCGCACCGGCTCTGCGGCCGTGCCGCCCGCGGCGAGGCGGTCAAGCCCATGCGGCTGTTCCACTGGTCGACGACGTACCTGACCATCGTCTTCGCCGCGGTCGCGCTCGACGCCCTGATCTGACGTCGACCAGGGGGCGCCCGGCGACCCTGGTCCGGGGGAGCGACGGCCGGCCTGGCCGCCGGGGTACGGGGTGTTCCTCCGACAAATCATCATCATGGATGAGTTGTCCGAGTTTCACGTCACATCATCGCACCTGTCAGCATGAGTCGGACCGGCTCAACCCTGCACCGGAACCGCCCGAAACTTTGCACCCTTAAGTCCGGATAATTACGGACGTTTTACCTGTGGTCTTCCTTAAACCCTCGGGTAACAGGCATCACAAAAGCTTCACGGTTCTCGCCCGCCTGGGTGGGAGTCTGCTTAGGCTTCGCGTCATGGCAGATGGTTCCGATACGACGCTGACGGCTGAGCACACCGAGCAGACCCCCATGGGCCTGGTCGCGGGCATCAAGTCGTTCGCCGCCGGACACGGCGGTGCCAAGGCGGTCATCGAGTACGTCGGCAAGCGCGGTGCGCGCATCGTCCTCGTCGGCGAGGACGGTGCGTGGGGTGACCAGTTCGCGGACGACACCGTCGTCGCGCGGGAGGCCTGCGCCAAGGCGGGGGTCTCCGTGGAGAACGCCTGGGAGCGGGAACTGATGGACCAGATGCGGCCGAGCAACGACCTCTGGCGGTCGATGGCCCGACGCACGATGGCCCGTTGAGATAGCTGGGAAAGTTGACCAACCACCACCACCAGGCGACCCGGGGGGAACCCCGGGTCGCCCTTGTGACCTGCACCGAACTCGCCGACCTGGACCCGGACGACCGGCTCGTGCTCGCCCCGCTCGCGGCGCGCGGCATCACCGCCGAGCCCGCCGTCTGGGACGACCCGGCCAGCGACTGGACCGCGTACGACCTCGTGGTGCTGCGCTCGCCGTGGGACTACATGCTGCGCCGCGACGAGTTCGTCGCCTGGGCGGAGCGCGTGCCCACCCTGGCCAACCCGGCCGACGTGGTGCGCTGGAACACCGACAAGCGCTACGTGGGCGAGCTGTCCGCCGCCGGGGTGCCGACTGTACCGACCTCGTGGGTCGTGCCCGGCGAGTCCTGGCAGCCACCCGCGGAGTCCGGCGAGTACGTCATCAAGCCCGCGGTCAGCGCCGGCAGCCAGGACACCGGCCGGTACGACCTGGCCGACCCGGAGCACCGGAAGCTCGCGGTGGCGCATGTCCGGCGGCTGTCCGACGCCGGGCGGGTCACCATGATCCAGCCCTACCTGACCGCGGTGGACACCGCGGGCGAGACGGCGCTGCTCTTCCTCGCCGGCCCGGACGGCCTGGCGTTCAGTCACGCCATCCGCAAGGGTCCCATGCTGACCGGTCCGGACTTCGGCGTCGAGGGCCTCTACCGGCCCGAGGAGATCACCGCCCGACTGGCCACGGAGGCGCAGCTGGCGGTTGCCGAGAAGACCCTCGCGGCCGTCCCGGGCGGGTCGGAGCGGCTGCTCTACGCCCGCGTCGACCTGATCCCCGGCCCGGACGGCAGCCCGGTCCTCGTCGAGCTGGAGCTCACCGAGCCCTCGCTCTTCCTGGCCCACGCCGCCGGCGCCCCCGAGCGCCTGGCCGACGCGATCACCAGCCACCTGCCCCGCCCCGCCTGACCCCTGCCCGTGCGGTCCCCGGGACGCCGGGGCGGTGGCCTTGATCGCGCTCGATCCCGGATGTAGTGGCGTCGGTGTGTCGGTGAGGCCACTACATCCGTGTTGTTGTGTGATCTTGGCGGGCGCGAGCGCGGGCGCGGGGCGGGTGGGTCAGGCGGGGGCGGGGACGGCCTCGGGGGCCGGGGTGGCGAGCGGAGCGGGTGCGACCGGCTGGCGCTCCCGGGTGGCCCACTGCACGTGCAGGGTGGCCAGCAGGACCAGGCAGGAGCCGAACATGTGCGCCCCGACCAGCACGGCGGGCAGGTGCGTGAAGTACTGCACGAAGCCCACCACGCCCTGGCCGAGCTCGACCGCGAGCAGCAGCACGGCCGCCCGGGCGGCCCGCGTCGCGCCGACCGCGCGGAACGCGAACACCAGCGCCACCGAGAGGCCGATCAGCAGGAAGACGCCGTCGGCGTGCACCTGGGAGATCGCCTCCGGGTCGAGGCCGTTGCGGGCCGCGCCCGCGTCGCCGGCGTGTGGGCCGCTGCCGGTGACCCAGGTGCCGACCACCAGCACCGCGACGCCGACCGCCGTCGTGAGCTGGGTGAGGGCGCGCAGCGGCGCCGGCACCACGGGCACCGCCGGCCCGTCCGGGTCCGTCGTCCGGCGCCAGAGGGCGTACGCGGCGGCGATCACCGCCATCGAGGCCAGGAAGTGCAGCCCGACCACCCACGGGTTGAGGTTGGTGAGCACGGTGATGCCGCCGACCACCGCCTGGGCCGGGATGCCGAAGAAGACCGCGACCGCCAGGGGCAGCAGCCCCCGCCGACGGGGCCGGTGCGCCAGCACCGCCAGCACGGTGGCGAACGCGATGATGCCGACCGCGAACGTGAGCAGCCGGTTGCCGAACTCGATCGCCCCGTGCACGCCCATCTCCGACGTCGCCACGTACGACGCGTCGGTGCACCGGGGCCAGGTCGGGCAGCCGAGGCCGGAGGCCGTCAGCCGGACGGCCCCGCCGGTGACCACGATGCCGACGTTCGCGATGATCGAGGCGAGCGCCAACCCGCGCAGCAGCCTGACGGAGACCGGGAACCGGGCGAGCAGGCGCTGCGACCCGGCGAGAGCCGGGAACCGGACGGAAGGCTTCACGGAGCGAATCCTACGCACCGTAGTGGATCCCCTAACGGGTGACTCCGCCCCCGGTGTCGGGGATCACCGGGGGGTGGGTTTGCGGGCCTTCCGGGATTTACGTAACGTTGGCGTTGTGAAAAAGGCGGCGGGGCTCTCCGGGCACGGACCGACGGCCGGTGCGGCCGCCGGTCTGCCGGCGTCCGCCGCCGCCGACGTGTCGACCCGGGGCCGGGTCACCCAGTTGCTGCTCGAGCGGGGCGCGACCACCGCGGCGCAGCTCGGCTCGGCGCTCGGGCTCAGCCCGGCCGCGATCCGTCGGCACCTCGACGCGATGCTCGCCGACGGTGACGTGGTGGCGCGAGAGCAGGCGGTCCGCGGCCACCGCGGCCGGGGCCGCCCGGCCAAGGTGTTCGTGTTGACCGACGCCGGCCGGGGCCGCTGCGGCGACCACCACTACGACAACATGGCCACCGCCGCCCTGCGCTGGATCGCCCGCACCGGGGGGCCCGAGGCGGTGGAGGTGTTCGCCGCCGAGCAGGTCTCCGCGCTGGAGACCCGCTGCCGGGCCGCCATGGAGGACGCCGGCGACGACCCGCTCGCGCGGGCCGAGGCACTCGCCGGGGCGCTGACCGCCGAGGGCTACGCTGCCAACGCGTCCACGATCGCCACCGGCGGCCAGCTCTGCCAACACCACTGCCCGGTGGCGCACGTCGCCGCCGAGTTTCCTCAGCTGTGCGAGGCCGAGACCGCGGTGATCTCCCGTCTGGTCGGCACCCACGTGCAGCGCCTGGCCACCATCGCGCACGGCGACGGGGTGTGCACCACGCACATCCCGACCCAGCCGGGGCGTGCCCAGTCCGGAAAGACCGTCACCACTGTGAGGACAGATAGATGACCGAGCAGATCGTCCAGCCCCTGACCCAGGAGGAGCAGCTCGCCGCCCTGGGCCGCTACGAGTACGGCTGGGCCGACCCGGACGTCGCCGGGGCCGCCGCCCAGCGCGGCCTCAACGAGGCGGTGGTGCGGGACATCTCGGCGAAGAAGAATGAGCCGGCCTGGATGCTCGACCTGCGCCTGAAGGGCCTGCGGCTCTTCGACCGCAAGCCGATGCCGGCCTGGGGCGCCGACCTCACCGGGATCGACTTCGACAACATCAAGTACTTCGTCCGGTCGACGGAGAAGCAGGCCGCCAGCTGGGAGGACCTGCCCGAGGACATCAAGAACACCTACGACCGGCTGGGCATCCCCGAGGCGGAGAAGCAGCGCCTGGTCGCCGGTGTCGCGGCGCAGTACGAGTCCGAGGTCGTCTACCACAAGATCCGTGAGGACCTCGAGGAGCAGGGTGTCATCTTCCTGGACACCGACACGGCGCTGCGCGAGCACGAGGACATCTTCAAGGAGTACTTCGGCACGGTGATCCCGGTCGGCGACAACAAGTTCGCCGCGCTGAACACCTCCGTGTGGTCCGGTGGCTCGTTCATCTACGTGCCGAAGGGCGTGCACGTGGAAATCCCGCTGCAGGCCTACTTCCGGATCAACACGGAGAACATGGGCCAGTTCGAGCGGACGCTGATCATCGTCGACGAGGGCGCGTACGTGCACTACGTCGAGGGCTGCACCGCGCCGCTCTACTCGTCCGACTCGCTGCACAGCGCGGTCGTCGAGATCATCGTCAAGAAGAACGCCCGGTGCCGTTACACGACCATCCAGAACTGGTCGAACAACGTCTACAACCTGGTGACCAAGCGCGCCGTCTGCCAGGAGGGCGCGACCATGGAGTGGGTCGACGGCAACATCGGCTCCAAGGTCACCATGAAGTACCCGGCGGTCTACATGCTCGGTGAGCACGCCAAGGGTGAGGTGCTCTCGGTGGCCATGGCCGGCGAGGGTCAGCACCAGGACGCCGGCGCCAAGATGGTGCACGGCGCGCCGCACACCAGCAGCACCATCGTCTCCAAGTCGATCGCCCGGGGCGGCGGCCGCACCTCGTACCGCGGCCTGGTGCAGGTGCTGGAGGGTTCGCACCACAGCAAGAGCACGGTCAAGTGCGACGCGCTGCTGGTCGACACCATCTCCCGCTCGGACACCTACCCGTACGTCGACATCCGCGAGGACGACGTGGCGATGGGGCACGAGGCGACCGTCTCCAAGGTCAGCGAGGACCAGCTCTTCTACCTGATGAGCCGGGGCCTGAGCGAGGACGAGGCGATGGCGATGATCGTGCGCGGCTTCATCGAGCCGATCGCCAAGGAACTCCCGATGGAGTACGCCCTGGAGCTCAACCGCCTGATCGAGCTCCAGATGGAGGGCGCGGTCGGCTGACGCCGCCCGGCGCTCCCGCGAACCCCGACCCGTCGGGCCGGGGTTCGCGAACCCCGACCGACCCTCCGATTAGTCGCTGAACAGACCAAGGAAGAGATGACTACCCAGGCTTCCGCGCCGCCCAGCACCAAGTCGCAGGCGCTCCGCTCGTACGATGTCGCCGACTTCCCGGCCCTCACGGGCCTGGAGGAGGAGTGGCGTTTCACGCCGCTCAAGCGCTTGCGCGGCCTGCTCGACGGCGCCGTGTCGGACGCGTCGGCCCACTGGCCCGCCCACGAGTTCGGGCCGCTGCCCGAGGGCGTGCGGATCGGCAGCCTGGCGAAGGACGACCCGCGCCGAGGTAGCGTGCTGACCCCGGTCGACCGGATCAGCGCACGTGCCTACGGCGAGTCGGACCTCGGCATGCTGGTGGAGATCGCCCGCGAGGCGGTCGTCACCGAGCCCGTGGTCGTCACCGTGCACGGCGGCCCGTCGGACGTGGTGGCCTTCGCCCACACGTTCGTCGAGGTGGGGGCGCTCTCCGAGTCGGTGCTCGTGCTTCAGCAGGTCGGCACCGGCACGCTGGCCGACAACGTCGAGGTGGCGGTCGCCGACGGGGCGAAGCTCACGCTGGTCACGGTCGCCGACTGGGCCGAGGACGCGGTGCAGGCGCAGCACCTCAAGGTGAAGCTGGGCCGGGACGCCAAGGTGGTACACATCCAGGTGAGCCTCGGCGGCGACCTGGTCCGGCAGTACACCTCGGTGGAGTACACCGACCGGGGTGGCGAGGCCGAGCTGTACGGCGTCTACTTCGCCGACTCGGGCCAGCATCTGGAGCACCGGCAGCTGGTCGACCACTCGGTGCCGGACTGCCGCAGCTACGTCGGCTACCGGGGTGCCCTGCAGGGCGAGAGCGCGCACACCGTCTGGGTGGGCGACGTGCTGATCCGGGCCGAGGCGACCGGCACCGACACGTACGAGATCAACCGGAACCTGCTGCTCAGCGACGGCGCCCGGGCCGACTCCGTGCCGAACCTCGAGATCGAGACCGGCGAGATCGCCGGCGCCGGCCACGCGAGCGCGACCGGCCGCTTCGACGACGAGCAGCTGTTCTACCTGATGGCCCGGGGCATCCCGGAGGGCGAGGCCCGTCGGCTGGTGGTCCGCGGCTTCTTCGCCGAGCTGATCAACAAGATCCCGGTGGAGGACCTGCGCGAGCGGCTCGGCGCGGCGATCGAGGACCGGCTGGCCAAGGCTGGCGCCTGATGATCAAGATCTGCTCCACCGAGGACGTCCCGAAGGGCACCGCGATCAGCGCGGATGTCGACGGCACGCAGATCGCCGTCGTACACGGCGAGGACGACGGGTTCTACGCCGTGTACGACGAGTGTTCGCACGCCGCGGTCGCCCTCTCCGAGGGCGAGGTCGACGGCTGCACGCTGGAGTGCTGGCTGCACGGCTCCCGTTTCGACCTGCGTACCGGCGAGCCGACCGGGCTGCCCGCCACCGAACCCGTACCCGTCTACCCCGTCGAAGTCCGCGACGGCGACATCTACGTCAGCCTGACGCCGAGCAATGGAGTGACCCGATAATGAGCACCCTGGAGATCCGCGACCTGAAGGTGTCGGTCAAGCTGCCCGAGGGTGAGCTCAAGCCGATCCTGGCCGGTGTCGACCTGACCGTCCGCTCCGGTGAGACCCACGCGATCATGGGCCCCAACGGTTCCGGCAAGTCGACCCTGGCGTACTCGATCGCCGGTCACCCCAAGTACGAGATCACCGGTGGCTCGGTGACCCTCGACGGCGAGGACGTGCTGGCCATGTCCGTCGACGAGCGGGCCCGCGCCGGCCTGTTCCTGGCGATGCAGTACCCGGTCGAGGTGCCCGGCGTGTCGGTGGCCAACTTCCTGCGTACCGCCAAGACCGCCATCGACGGCGAGGCGCCGAAGCTGCGCACGTGGGGCGGCGAGCTGCGCGGCGCCATGGAGCGACTCCAGATGGACCCGGCGTTCGCCCAGCGCAACGTCAACGAGGGCTTCTCCGGCGGCGAGAAGAAGCGGCATGAGATCGTGCAGCTGGAGCTGCTGAAGCCGAAGATGGCCATCCTCGACGAGACCGACTCCGGCCTCGACGTCGACGCGCTCCGCGTCGTCAGCGAGGGGGTCAACCGGGTCCGCGACACCGGCGACACCGGCCTGCTGCTGATCACCCACTACACCCGGATCCTGCGCTACATCAAGCCGGACTTCGTGCACGTCTTCGTCGCCGGCCGGATCGTCGAGCAGGGCGGGCCGGAGCTGGCCGACAAGCTCGAGGACGAGGGCTACGAGCGGTACGTCGCCGGGGCCGGTTCGGCACGGGCCTGACACACGCAAAGGACCTGTTGAGATGACCACCATCGCGATCCCGCCGGGGATGCCGCAGTACGACGACGTGCCGCGATACGACGTGGCGAAGGTGCGCGCCGACTTCCCGATCCTGGACCGGGAGATCAACGGGCACCGGCTGGTCTATCTCGACAGCGCCAACACGTCGCACAAACCGCGGCAGGTGCTCGACGTGCTCGCCGAGCACTACGCGCGGCACAACGCGAACGTGTCCCGCTCGGTGCACACGCTGGGCACCGAGGCGACCGAGGCGTACGAGGGCGCGCGGGCCAAGGTGGCCGCGTTCATCAACGCGCCGAGCCCGGACGAGGTGGTGTTCACCAAGAACTCCACCGAGGCGATCAACATCGTGGCGTACGCGTTCTCCAACGCCTCGCTGCGACCGGACGCCGATCCCCGGTTCCGGCTCGGCCCCGGCGACGAGGTGGTGATCTCCGAGATGGAGCACCACTCGAACATCGTCCCGTGGCAGCTGCTGTGCGAGCGCACCGGCGCGACCCTCCGCTGGTTCCCGGTCACCGACTCGGGGCGGCTGGACGAGTCCGGCCTGGACGACCTGATCACCGAGCGGACGAAGATCGTCTCGCTGGTGCACATGTCGAACATCCTGGGCACGGTCAACGCCACGGCCCGGATCACCGCGCGGGTCCGCGAGGTGGGGGCGCTGCTGCTGCTGGACTGCTCGCAGTCGGTGCCGCACCTGCCGATGGACGTGGTCGACTACGACGCGGACTTCATCGTCTTCACCGGCCACAAGATGTGCGGCCCGACCGGCATCGGGGTCCTCTGGGGCCGGGCCGAGCTGCTGGCGGCCATGCCGCCGGTGTTCGGCGGCGGCTCGATGATCGAGACGGTGCAGATGGCCGGCTCCACCTACGCTCCGCCGCCGGCCCGGTTCGAGGCGGGCACCCCGCCGATCGCCGAGGCGGTGGCGCTCGGCGCCGCGGTGGACTACCTGTCCGGCATCGGCATGAAGGCCATCCAGTGGCACGAGAAGGAGCTGACGGCGTACGCGCTGGACGCTCTCGCGACGGTGCCCGGCCTGCGGATCTTCGGTCCGACCGTGCCGGTCGGCCGGGGCGGCACGATCTCGTTCGCCCTCGGCGACGTGCACCCGCACGACGTGGGTCAGGTGCTCGACTCGCTGGGCGTGCAGGTGCGGGTCGGCCACCACTGCGCCCGCCCGGTCTGCACCCGGTTCGGTGTGCCGGCCACGACGCGGGCCTCGTTCTACCTCTACACCACCACCGAGGAGATCGACGCTCTGGTGGCGGGTCTGGAGCAGGTGCGGAAGGTGTTCAGCTGATGCAACTCGACCAGCTCTACCAGGAGATCATCCTGGACCACTACAAGCACCCGCACGGGCGCGGGCTGCGCGACGCCGACGACCCGTCGGACCGCACCGCCGAGGCGCACCACGTGAACCCGACCTGCGGGGACGAGGTCACCGTGCGGGTCGCCACCGACGGCGCGGTGCTCACCGACATCTCGTACGAGGGCATGGGCTGCTCGATCAGCCAGGCCTCGGCGAGCGTGCTGCACGAGCTGCTGCGCGGTCGGGGCGCGGGGGACGCGTTCGAGGCGCACGAGGCGTTCGTGGAGTTGATGTCCGGCCGTGGCCAGGTCACGCCGGACGAGGACGTGCTCGGTGACGGGGTGGCGTTCGCGGGCGTGGCCCGCTACCCCGCCCGGGTCAAGTGCGCGCTGTTGCCGTGGATGGCGTTCAAGGACGCCGCGGCACGCGCCGGGGTGGGCGTGAGCCCGGAGGTGAAGGCATGAGCGAGCGTCAGCGAGCGAATCGTCAGGACAGTGCGCAGGTGCCTCATGCCGGCGCCGAGCGAAGCGAGGTGACGGCATGAGCAGCGAAGAGACCGCCACGGCGGCGACGCCGGCGACCGGCGGGAAGGCCGCCGTCGCCGACATCGAAGAGGCGATGAAGGACGTCGTCGACCCGGAGCTGGGCATCAACGTGGTCGACCTCGGCCTGGTGTACGGCGTGCACGTCGACGACGAGAACGTGGTCACCCTGGACATGACGCTCACCTCGGCGGCCTGCCCGCTGACCGACGTCATCGAGGACCAGGCGCGGCAGGCACTGACCACCGGCCCGGGTGGCGGGTTGGTCAACGACATCCGGATCAACTGGGTCTGGCTGCCGCCGTGGGGGCCGGACAAGATCACTGACGAGGGCCGCGACCAGCTCCGCTCGCTCGGCTTCAACGTCTGAGCCGGTCCTCGCCGGCTCGTCCGTCGAGCGCGACACCCGCCCGGGTGTCGCGCTCGACGCGTCTGTGCCGTGGGCGACAGCAGGCTCCGGCGCACCAGCCGTCGAGATGATCATGGCTGGGAGCAACGCCGAACTGGACCGCGCGTAGGCAGGGCATGCCCCTTCCATGATCGTGCTCGATCGGTGATGTAGTGGCCTGGCCAGGTGGCGGATGCCACTACTTACGGGATCGAGCACGATCCCCTGCTGCCGAGCCGGCCCCGAGCCGCGGCCGGTGCGCCGTACACGGTCGGTGCGGGTGCGGGTGCGGGTGCGGGTGCGGGTGCGGGAGGGCGTGTGCGGGGTGCGCGACGCGAGGCGAGGGCGCGCGAGGGTGCGGGCGGCGCGGTGTGGCACGGTGCGGCGCGGACCCGAATATGAGTGGCGCGGCCCGGGCGCGTCGGCGCAGGATGGCCGCGTGATCGAGACGTACCGGATGAAGCCCGCCCCTGTCGCCGCGGCCGCCGCCGCCGGGCGACAGCGGTCGGCTCCCGGCCGCGCCGAGATCCGCCTCCCGTCCTCGTGACCGCGGCGTTCCTGGCCGGGCTGGTCGCCGGCTACGGCGTCGCCATCCCGGTCGGCGCGATCGCCGTGCTGATCCTCGGGCTCAGCGCGCGCACCTCGTTCCGGGTCGGCGCGTGCGCGGCCCTCGGGGTGGCCACCGCCGACGGTCTCTACGCGGCGGTCGCCACGCTCGGCGGGGCGGCGCTGGCCGCCCTGATCGCCCCGGTCGCCGCGCCGCTGCGGGCCGTCGCCGCGGTGGTGCTGCTCGCCCTCGCCGGGTATACCGCGTGGCGGGCGCTGCGGCCCCGGCCTTCGGCGGGTCCGGCCCCTGCCGGTCGTGGCCTGGACAGTCCGCTCCGGGCGTTCACCGGCGTGCTGGCGCTGACGCTGCTGAATCCGGCGACCGTGGTCTACTTCGCCGCGCTGGTGCTGGGCCGCGGCGACGCCGCGGATCCGGACCCGGCGACCGGCGCGTCCTTCGTGCTCGGCGCGTTCCTCGCGTCGGCGAGCTGGCAACTGCTGATCGCCGGGGGCGGCACACTGGTCGGGCGGGCGCTCGCCGGTCCGCGCGGCCGGCTGGTCACCGCGCTCACCTCCAGCGCGATCATCGCCGCCCTGGCCATCACCACATTGCTGAAAACCTGACCGGTCCGGGCCGCCGCCGAACTCTGTTGATCATGAAGTTGCGGCAGCGACACGCCGTCCCGGGCGCCGCAAACCTCATGATCAACACGGGCGGGCGGCGGGCGGGGTACGGTCGGGGCCATGTCCAGTCGACCCGCAGCCGGTGGTGGGCGGTGGGTCGAGGTGGCCCCGGACCGGATCGGCCGCTGGGTGGACGGTTTCACCGAGCGGCACGGCACGCCGGCCATCACCACCCAGGCGTACGGCCTGCTGCTGGCCGCCCCGGACGGCGCGACGGCCGAGCTGCACCGCCCGCCGGGGGCGCGGCCCGCCGGGGATCTGCCCGGGTTCGTGGTCGCGGCCAGCGCGCCGCGTCGGATCGGCCTGTTGCTGGCCCGCAAGGGCGCCGTCGCGGTGGGCGTCGCGGCGGGAGCGGAGCTGCTGGTCTCCAAGGTGGACACCCGGTACGTGCAGGGGCGGACCGCCGCCGGCGGCTGGTCCCAGCAGCGGTTCGCCCGCCGGCGGGACAACCAGGCGAAGGCCGCGCTGGGCGACGCGGTGGAGCTGGCCGTGCGGCTGCTGCTGCCCGAGGCCGGGACGCTCAGCGCACTGGTCGGTGGCGGTGACCGGCGCGCGGTGGACACGGTGCTGGCCGACCGGCGGCTCGCCCCGCTCGCCGCGCTGCGCGCCGACCGCCTGCTCGACGTCCCCGAGCCCCGGCACGCGGTGCTGGTGGCCGCGGTCGACGCGGCCCGCGCGGTACGCATCCTGGTCCGCGACCCGCAGACGTGACAGGCGGGCGAGCCCACTCCTGCCGGCGCCGCGGACGGCAGCGGGCCCCCGGCCGGGTGACCGGGAGCCCGTGGGAATCGATGCGGCGGGGAGTCAGCCGTTACCGAAGGTGTCGCAGGACTTCGGGTCGCCGCTGGAGTAGCCCTTGGTGAACCACTCCTTGCGCTGGGCCGACGAGCCGTGGGTGAACTCGTCCGGGTTCACCGGGCGGTTCGCCCGCTCGGAGATCGCATCGTCGCCGATCTTCTCGGCGGTGTCGATCGCCTGCTGGATGTCCTGCTCGCTGATGCTGGTGAAGATCTTCTGACCGCTCTCGTCGGCCGTGCCGGTGGCGTTCTTCGCCCACGCGCCGGCGTAGCAGTCGGCCTGGAGTTCCAGCTTGACCGACAGCGCGTTGGCGTTCTCCGGGTCCCGCTGCTGCTGGCGGCGCATCTGCGCCTCGGTGCCGAGCAGGTCCTGTACGTGGTGGCCGTACTCGTGGGCCAGCACGTACGGCTGAGCGAACTCGCCCTCCGCGCCGAGCTGGTCGGCGAGCACCCGGTAGAAGGTGAGGTCGATGTAGACGAGGTCGTCGGCGGGGCAGTAGAACGGACCGACGCCGGAGTCCGCCTGGCCGCACGCGGTGGAGACGCCCTGGCTGAAGAAGACCGTCTTCGACGGCGCGTACTGTTCGCCGAACCGCTCCGGCAGCGCCGTGCGCCAGTACGCCTGGATGGAGTTCACGTAGAGGGTGTTGCGGCAGTCGAGCTGCTGCAGCGCGTCGTCGGCCGAGCACTTCTGCTCCAGCGAGGTGTTGTCGCCCGCGGAGTCCCCGCCGCCGTTGACGGCCGCGTTGAGGCCGAAGCCGCCGCCGACCAGCGCGACGAGCACGGCGATGACGAGGCCGACGATGCCGCCACGACCGCCGCCGATCGGGATCGGTATCCCGCCCACACCGCCGCCGCCGGACCCACGTCGGTCGTCCACCTGGCTGGTGTCGATCTGCGCGTTCTCGTTCAGCTCCATGTTGTCCCCGATCACCGATTAGTCCGTGTTGGGTGGTTGCGGTACCGGACCGGGTCCGGACGGCAGATTCGGTACCCGATGATCTTGCGCGGTAATCCGGAGGGGGTCCCAGCGGCTGCCGGTACACTTGTCGCGTGCCGCGCTGCGAAGGCTGAACCGCCCCGCGCCGACGGGCCCTGACGCCCGTTGGCGCTTTGGCGTGCCCTGAGTCAGCCTTCCAGACCCCGAGAGCGAGTCCCACGAGATGATCACTGCCACCGGCCTGGAGCTGCGCGCCGGCGCCCGGATCCTGCTGTCCGACACCACGCTGCGCGTGCAGCCCGGTGACCGGATCGGCCTGGTCGGGCGCAACGGCGCCGGCAAGACCACCACGCTGAAGGTGCTCGCGGGGGAGGGGCAGCCGTACGCCGGGCAGATCGACCGGCGCAGCGCCATCGGCTACCTGCCGCAGGACCCGCGCACCGGCGACCTGGGGGTCACCGGCCGGGACCGGGTGCTGTCCGCCCGCGGGCTGGACGTGCTGATGGCGCAGATGAAGGAGATCGAGGCGAAGCTCGCCGACGGCGCCGACGAGAAGCTGGTCCGCCGCTACGGCGCGCTGGAGGACCAGTTCGCCTCGCTCGGCGGGTACGCCGCCGAGGCGGAGGCGGCCCGGATCTGCGCCAACCTCGGCCTGCCGGACCGGGCGCTCGCCCAGACCATCGGCACCCTCTCCGGCGGTCAGCGCCGCCGCGTCGAACTGGCCCGGATCCTGTTCCGCGACGCCGGCGAGAACGGCGGCGGCATCCTGCTGCTCGACGAGCCGACCAACCACCTCGACGCGGACTCGATCACCTGGCTCCGCGGCTTCCTCGCCAACCACAAGGGCGGGCTGATCGTGATCAGCCACGACGCCTCGCTGCTGGAGGCCGTGGTCAACAAGGTCTGGTTCCTGGACGCCACCCGCTCCGAGGTCGACGCCTACAACCTGGG
This sequence comes from Micromonospora sp. WMMD812, assembly GCF_027497215.1. Taxonomy (NCBI): domain Bacteria; kingdom Bacillati; phylum Actinomycetota; class Actinomycetes; order Micromonosporales; family Micromonosporaceae; genus Micromonospora; species Micromonospora sp. WMMD812. The sequence goes on from NZ_CP114904.1 coordinate 6,661,917, forward strand.
CTGGAAGGCGTACCTGGAGGCGCGGGAGACCGACGAGCGGCGCCGCCGCCGGGAGCGGGCCAACGCCGAGAAGAAGGCCGGCGCGCTGATGGCGCAGGCGGACAAGATGCGGGCCAAGGCCACCAAGACGGTGGCCGCGCAGAACATGGCCCGCCGGGCCGAGAAGCTGATGTCCGGGCTGGAGGAGGTGCGGGTCGCCGACAAGGTGGCCAAGGTGCGCTTCCCCACCCCGGCGCCGTGCGGCAAGACCCCGCTTACCGCGAGCGGGCTCTCCAAGTCGTACGGCTCGCTGGAGATCTTCACCGACGTCGACGTGGCGGTGGACCGGGGCTCACGGGTGGCGATCCTCGGCCTCAACGGCGCCGGCAAGACCACCCTGCTGCGGATGCTCGGCGGCCTGCTGGAACCGGACACCGGCGAGGTGCGGGCGGGTCACGGGCTGCGGTTGGGCTACTACGCCCAGGAGCACGAGACGCTCGACGTCGAGCGGACCGTGCTGGAGAACATGCGGGCCGCCGCCCTCGAGCAGACCGACACGGACCTGCGCAAGATCCTCGGCGCGTTCCTCTTCTCCGGTGAGGACGTGGAGAAGCCGGCCGGGGTGCTCTCCGGCGGCGAGAAGACCCGGCTGGCCCTGGCCACCCTGGTCTGCTCCGGGGCCAACGTGCTGCTGCTGGACGAGCCGACCAACAACCTCGACCCGGTCAGCCGGGAGCAGGTGCTCGACGCGATCGCCCGCTACCCCGGCGCGATCGTCCTGGTCACCCACGACCCGGGGGCGGTCACCGCGTTGAAGCCTGACCGGGCCATCCTGCTCCCCGACGGCGACGAGGACGCGTGGAGCGACGACCTGCTCGAGCTGGTCGAGCTGGCCTGACCCCGGGTGCGCCGGGGTTGCCGCCGGCTCGACCGGGTCAGGACGACGATGCCGTCGATGTCGGTGGCCGCGGACCCGGCGGCGGCGCCGAACAGGTCGATCACCCGGGCAGGCCACGGGCCGCATCCTCCGCCCGCACGGACGGTGCGGGCCCCGCGCGCGACCGGCCGGCCGGAACGGCTCACCGACGTCACCCTATCGGTTAGCTGACATTGCATAGCGTGTCGGTTGGCGAAGAGTTGATATCTGGCGCATGATCGTTCGAGACGGTCTAATAGGTGGGACCGTATCCGAACCGCACAGTCTGGGACGTGAGGACACAGCATGGCAGCCACCGGCACAGCCACCAGCACTGAGAAGGGTCGCCGGATCGTCGGAGCCGAGCGTCAGACGCTCGCCAAGGACCTGGTCAAGCGGTACACCTCGGGGGAGAGCATTCGCGCGCTCGCAGCCTCGACCGGCCGTTCCTACGGGTTCATCCACCGGGTGCTCACCGAGTCCGGGGTGCAGCTGCGCCAGCGCGGCGGTGCCCGGCGCCGCAAGAAGGCGTGATCCGCCCCGCAACGTCGTCCATCAGCGCCGGCCCCCGGGCCGCCCGGTGACCGCCGAGGCGACCGGGGTACGGCTGGAATGCGACGGGCCGGTCGCGACGGTCACGTTGTGCCGGCCCGACGTGCTCAACGCCCAGACCCCGGCGATGTGGCGCGCGATGAGCGACTTCTCCCGGGACCTTCCCGGTGACGTGCGCGTGGTGGTCGTCCGCGGGGAGGGGCGCGCGTTCTCGGCCGGTCTCGACCTGTCGGTCGCCGGCGCCAGCGGGCCGGGATCGTTCGCCGAGCTGGCCACCCTGCCCGAGCAGGAGTGCGCCGACCGGATCGCGGAGTTCCAGGCCGGGTTCACCTGGCTGCACCGCCCGGACCTCATCTCCGTCGCGGCCGTGCAGGGGCACGCCATCGGGGCCGGTTTCCAGCTCGCCCTCGCGTGCGACCTGCGCGTGCTCGCCGAGGACGCCAGGCTCTCCATGGCCGAGGTGACCCTCGGCCTGGTCCCCGACCTCGCCGGCACGAAGCGGCTGGTCGACATGGTCGGCTACGCCCGGGCCCTGGAGATCTGCGCGACCGGCCGCCGGATGGACGCCGCCGAGGCGGACCGGATCGGGCTGGCCACCCTGGTCGTGCCCCCGACCGAGCTGGACGGGGCGGTGCGCGACCTGACCGCGGGGCTGTTGGCCAACAACCGCGACGCGGTCGTCGAGATCAAGGCGCTGATCGCCGGTGCCACCGGTCGCTCGCCCGCCGAGCAGCAGCGGGCCGAGCGGGAGGCGCAGACCCGCCGGCTGCGCGACCTCGCCGGGCGAGGAGAATAGGTAAGGACCGTTCGGGAAGATCCGGGTTACGACCGAGGTTGTCACAGTCGTCGGGAGAATTGACCTGACGAGGCGGTCAGCCCGACGACCCGGAGGTGAGCGTTGTCCAACCCGATGTCCGGCGGTGGGATGGCCGGGTGGAGCATGCTCCGGTCGATGCGCAACCGGGACGAGATCTCCACCCACCGGCTCCAGCGCGGCGTCGCCCAGCGCATCGTGGCGTTCGCCCGGCCCTATCGGCGCGACATCGTCGTCTTCCTGGTCACCGTGGTGCTGGCCGCGATCATCGGGGTGGCCACCCCGGTGCTGGCCGGCGACGTGATCAACGCGATCAACCGGGGCGGCTCCGAGGCCGGCGGGCTGGTGGTCCGCCTGGCGCTGGTGATCGCCGCCCTGGCGGTCGCCGACGCGCTGCTCTCGCTCGCCCAACGCTGGTACTCCGCGCGGATCGGCGAGGGCATCATCCTCGACCTGCGCACCCGGGTCTACGACCACGTGCAGCGGATGCCCCTGCAGTTCTTCACCCGGACCCAGACCGGCGCCCTGGTGAGCCGCCTCAACAACGACGTGCTCGGCGCCCAGCGGGCGTTCACCTCGACGCTCTCCGGCGTGGTCAGCAACGTCATCCAGCTGGTGCTCACCGCCGCCGTGATGTTCACCCTCTCCTGGCAGATCACCGCGCTCTCGTTGGTGCTGCTGCCGATCTTCATCATCCCGGCCCGCCGGGTCGGCCGGCGGCTCGCCGAGATCACCCGCGAGGCGTACAACCTCGACGCCAAGATGAACGCCACGATGACCGAACGGTTCGGCGTCGCCGGCGCGCTGCTGGTGAAGCTCTTCGGCCAGCCCGACGCCGAGGCCCGCCGGTTCGCCGGGCGAGCCGAGCGGGTCCGTGACATCGGCATCCAGTCCGCCATGTACTCGCGGACGTTCTTCGTGGCGATGCTGCTGGTCGCCTCGCTGGCCCAGGCGCTCACCTACGGCCTCGGCGGCTGGCTGGCGGTGAGCGGCAACGTCAGCGCCGGCACGGTCGTGACGCTCGCGCTGCTGCTCACCCGCCTCTACGGGCCGCTGACCGCGCTCTCCAACGTCCGGGTGGACGTGATGAGCGCACTGGTCTCGTTCGACCGGGTCTTCGAGGTGCTCGACCTGCGGCCCGGCATCGAGGAGAAGCGCGGCGCGGTGCAGGTGCCCCGGGGCAGTGGCCGGGTCGAGTTCCGCGACGTGCGGTTCCGCTACCCGAGCGCCGCCGAGATCTCGTTGGCCTCGCTGGAAGAGGTCACCACGCTCGACCGAACGGTCAACGAACCCGTGCTGCGCGGTGTCTCGTTCCGCGTCGAGCCGGGGCAGATGGTCGCGCTGGTCGGCCCCTCCGGCGCCGGGAAGTCCACGCTGTCCATGCTGATCTCCCGGATCTACGACGTCACCGGCGGCCAGGTGCTGGTCGGCGGCGTCGACGTCCGTGACGCCACCCTCGCCTCACTGCGCGACGAGATCGGCGTGGTCACCCAGGATTCGCACCTGTTCCACGAGTCGATCCGGGAGAACCTGCGCTACGCCAAGCCGGACGCCACCGACGACGAGATCTGGGTGGCGCTGGCCGGTGCCCAGGTGGCGGACCTGGTCCGCTCCCTGCCCGACGGGCTGGACACCACCGTCGGCGAGCGCGGCTACCGCTTCTCCGGTGGCGAGAAGCAGCGAATCGCCATCGCCCGGCTGCTGCTCAAGGCCCCGTCCATCGTCATCCTCGACGAGGCGACCGCCCACCTCGACTCCGAGAGCGAGGCCGCGGTGCAGCGGGCGCTCTCGGTGGCTCTGGCCGGGCGTACGGCGCTGGTGATCGCGCACCGGCTGTCCACGGTCCGCGACGCCGACCAGATCCTGGTGCTCGACGGTGGGCGGATCGTCGAACGAGGGCGGCACGAGGAGCTCGTCGCGGTCGGCGGGCTCTACGCCGAGCTGTACCGCACCCAGTTCGCGGTGGCCGACTCGCCGACTCCGTACGTCGACGCGACCGGGCCCGAGCCGGTGGTCATGCCGCTCGGCAGCTACGTGGCCGACGAGGCGATGCCGCCCGCCGCGGCGAACTGAGCCGCGCGGCGCCCGGCGGGGGCGGACTGACCCGCCGACGCCCGGCGGTCAGCGTGTGGTCGACGCCCGGCGCAGCTCCGCGAACGCGGCGCCGAGGCTCTCCGGCGTGAAGTGCGCGTTCAACCCACTCGGGTTGGGCAGCACCCAGAGCCGCGCCCCGGCCAGCGGCTCCGGCTGCTCGCCGAAGGTGGCCTTCGGCCGGGCGAACCCGATCCGGTACGCCGTCACCCCGACCACCGCCACCCAGCGGGGCCGGTACCGCGCGACCTTCTGCCGCAGCAGCTCCGCCCCGGCGACCAGCTCCGCCGCGCTCAACTCGTCGGCCCGGGCGCTGGCCCGGTCCACGATGTTGGTGATGCCGATTCCGTAGCCGGGCAGCTCGTCCTGCTCGCTGGGGTGCATCAGTCGGGGCGTGAAGCCGCCCCGGTGCAGCGCCGGCCAGAACCGGTTGCCCGGCCGCGCGAAGTGCCAGCCGGTGGCGGCCGACCAGAGGCCGGGATTGATCCCGACGAACAGCACGTCCAGGCCCGGCGCGATGACGTCGGGCAGGAGGCGGTCCGCCGCCGCGGCGAGCTCCTCCCGGGTCGGCCGCACCGACCGCCCCGCCCCGCCCGGTCGGCGTTCGCCGAGCAGGGCAGCCGGACCCGGTTCGCGGTCACCGGGAGGTGGGGCGGCGCCGGGGCGGCGGTCACCGGGTGGCGGGGCGCCGGGGCGCCGGACGCCGGGCGAGGTCGGCGGCCCGGGCCGTCCGCGGCCGGACCGACGGCCGCCGGGTGGATCGGCGGTCACAGGCCGCGCAGCGCGCCGCCGTCGACCGGGACGGTGAGCCCGGTGAGGTAGCTCGCGGCGGGGGAGAGGACGAACGCGGCCACCCGGCCGAACTCGGCGGGGTCGCCGACGCGGCGCAGCGGGATGGCCGCCTCGGCCTCGGCGCGGGCCCGGTCCGGGTCACCGGTCGCCGCGAAGAGTTGCCGGTTGCGGTCGGTGAGGATCCGCCCCGGCAGCAGGCCGACGACCCGTACGCCGCGCGGGCCGTACTCGTCGGCGATGTCCTTGGCCACCCCGACCAGACCGGGCCGCAGCCCGTTGGAGATGCCGAGCCCGGGCACCGGCCCTCGGGCGGAGGTGGAGAGGACCAGCCCGACCGCGCCCCCGTCGGGCAGGGCGGCGGCGACGGTGCGCACCGTCCGGACGGTGCCGAGGAAGACCGTCTCGAAGGAGAGCCGCCACTGCTCGTCGCTGATCGTCGCGGCGCTGCCCTGCGGCGGGCCGCCGACCGAGACCAGCGCGCCGTCGAGGCGTCCGAAGTGCTCCCGCGCGATGGTGAGGAGCAGGTCCGGTGTCGCCGGGTCGGCCAGGTCGGCGGTCACCCCGACTGCCCGCTCCGGGCCGCCGAGGCTCTTCGCGGCGGCGGCGACGGCGTCGGCGTCGCGGGCCGAGATCACCACCCGTGCTCCGTCGGCCACCAGGCACTCCGCGGTCGCGTAGCCGAGGCCACGGGAGGCGCCGGTCAGCACGTACACCCGATCGGTCAGTCCGAGATCCATGCCGCCGATCCTGCCGTACCCGCTCAGGCGGTGCCAGCGGCGGATCCGCCGTCCGGACGGCGGGCCGGTCGTAGCAGGCGTACCCGGCCGCCGACCTGGACGGCGACGGCGCCGCCGGCCCGCCCGATCGCCGGCAACCGGCGCGGGCGTGGCGACCGCCGGCCGTCGTACCGGGCGCCCGCCTCGCGAATGGCCAGCTCCTCGGCGCCGAGCGGCGGCAGCTCACCCCGGTCGCGTAGTGCGCGGGCCAGGTCCCAGCCGTCTCGCAGCGAGCCAGCCGTCGGCCGGCCGGCCGCCCAGGTCGCGAAGGTCGCCGGCCAGCCGGCGCCGAGGCCGGCGGCGAGGAGCGGCCAGTGCCGGGCGACGACGCCGGCGCGCTTGCGCAGCAGCGCGGTCCGCGCGGCGGCGAGCGGTGCGGGCGCGAACCCGGGCGGGACCGGCCCGCCGGCGACGAGGGCGGCGACCAGCTCCGCCTGCCGGGCCGCCAGCCCGCCGCGGTCCGGTCCGGCGTGCTCGCCCCCGCGCGGGTCGGTCCCGGTCGTGTGCCCATCGGGGACGCCGGACGCCGCGGCGGGATCCCCGGCGCGCCGGCCGGCGCCGGTCACGTGACCACCGGGAAGCCCGACGTCGCGGCGAGCGCGTCCAGTTCGGCGCGGAGCGTCGGGGCCGGTGGGTAGTCCCCGTCCCGCTCCAGCAACAGCGCCGGGGGTCGCCGCCGGGCGCACAGCTCGCCGACCAGGTCCAGGACCGCGGCCGGCACGGGGTCGGTGTGCGTGTCGTGGTAGAAGCCGCCGTGCTCGGCGCCGCCGGCGACGTGCGCGTACGCGACCCGGTCCAGCGGCAGCCGGTCCAGCAGGGCGAGCGGGTCCGCGCCCCGGTTGCGCGCGTTGGCGTAGACGTTGGCGACGTCGAACAGGAGCAGCGCCCCGGTGCGGTCGAGGATCTCGGTCAGGAAAGCCGCCTCGTCCAACTCGTCGTCGGGCCAGTCGAAGAGCGTGGCGATCGGTTCCAGCGCCATCGGCACCGGCAGCTCGGCCTGGACCCGGGCGACGTTGGCGCAGACCGCGTCGACCGCCGCTCGGCTGCGTGGCAGCGGCAGCAGGTGCCCGGCCTCCAGCCCGCCGGCCCGCACGAACGCGATGTGTTCGCTGACCAGCGGAGCGGCCACCAGTTCGGCCACCGCGGCCAGGTGCGCGACCCGGTCCGGGTCGACCGGTTCCGCGCCGCCGAGGGAGAGCCGCACCCCGTGCGGTACGACGGTCACGTCCCGGCGGCGCAGCTCGGCGAGGCCGGGCGGCAGCGGGCCGGAGGTGGCCAGCGACTCCGCCACCACCTCGACGAAGCGCAGGCCGGGCAGGTCGGCGACGAACCCGGCGATCTCCGGACGCCACCCGATGCCGACGCCCGCCGGACCGGTCATCCGCCGCACCCGCCTCCGCCACAGCCACCGCCACCGCCACCCCCGCCGCAGGAGCTGCCCCCGCCGTCCGAGCCGCCGCCCCCGCCGCCGGAGAGGTTCTGCCGCTGGATCTCGGCCTCCGCGGCGAAGGCCGGGTCGAGGGCCCAGAGCGACGCGGTCCCGAAGAGCGCGACCCCCATCGCGGCGCCGGCCGCTCCGTACGTCGCGTACGCCGGACTGGAGGCGGGCGCGAGGTGGGTGTGCTGGCGGCGCAGGTCGCGCATCGCCCGCCGGCCGGCGCGGGTCACCCGGGGCACCCGGCCCAGGAACAGCAACGCCACGAAGAGCGCCACCAGGCTGAGGAACAGGTAGCCGACCGGCCGGCCGTTGGAGAGCCCGACGAAGGCCCGGAGCCCGCCGAGGATCAACAGCGCGATCACGGCAGCCGCGCCGAGCCGGGCGGCGGCCCGCTGCTGCGCCGGCAGGATCAGCCCGCGTTGCTCGAGACCCTCGCCGAGTTGGTGCAGGGCGGCGGCCACCCACTGGTCCTCGCGCAGCTCGCGGACCCGGGCCCGCTGCCCGGCCGCGTGGTGGACCGCCTGGTCCAGCGGGGTCACCCCGGCCGGCAGGGGCCCGGTGGCGGTCAGCCGGTGGTCCGGCCCGACGCCGATGGCGCCGTTGCCACGGAGCCCACCGACCGAGGCATGCACCGCGAGCGGCGCGCCGCCGTTGAGGTAGGCGGCCTGCTGCGGGCCGAGCGGATCCCGGCCGGCGTCCGGCGGCCCGGCGAAGAGTCGGAACCGGTGGACCAGGGCGGCGACCACCACCACGACGGCCACGGCGAGGTAGATCCGCAGGAAGGTCGGACCGGGGATGCCCCAGGTGTCGTCCGGGGCGGCGAGAACGCTCATCGGATGCTCCTGTCGCCGGAGGGAACGGCGGCCCCATTGTGGGGCAGACGCGCCATCGCCGCGGGGGCCCGCCCGGGGCCGGAGACCGCAGGCGGCCGGGGCGCGCTCAGCGGCGGCGGACCGCCTCCTCGACCAGGTCGAGCACCGGGCCGAGGTCACCGGCGGGCCGGCCCATCGCCAGGTGCAGCACCAGGCCGTCGTAGGCGAGTTCGAGGAACTGCGCCAGCACGTCGATCGGGACGTCCTCGCGCAGCACGCCGGCCTCCCGCTGCCGGGCCAGCCGGTCGCGGGTCGCCTCGGCGATCGCGGCGGACCGTTCGGCCCACCGCTTCGCGAACGCCGGGTCGGTGCGCAGCCGGCGGGAGACCTCCAACTGGGTGCCGAGCCAGCCGGTGGTGTCCGGGGAGACAGCCCGGGCCAGCAGGTCGCGCATCACCTGGACCAGCCCGTTGCGGGCCACGGTCTCCACCATGGCCGCGGCGTCGTCCTCGGCGACGGCGAGGAAGAGCGAGTCCTTGTCGCGGAAGTGGTGGAAGATGGCGCCCCGGGACAGCCCGGTGGCCTCCTCGAGCCGGCGCACGGTGGCGCCCTCGTAGCCGTGCCGGGCGAAACACGCCCGCGAGGCGGCGAGGATCTCCTGGCGCCGCGCGTCGAGCTGGTCCTGGCTTACTCTGGGCACGCGTCGATCGTTCCAGGTCACCCCGCGTCACGCAAACCGTACGTACGGCTTGGGAGTTGGCGGCGTATCGGGGACTCTGCCGCCGGCCGGGTCCGGTCTACCATCGCCCGGTGACCCCACCCCCCGCGCTCCCGCAGGCTCCGCTGACCGTCGCCGCAGTCCAGTCCGACCCGGTGCCCGGCGACGTCGCGGTCAACACGGCGACCGCCGCTCGCCTGGTCACCGGGGCCGCCGAGCGGGGCGCCCGGGTGGCCGTCCTGCCGGAGCTGTTCCTGCCCGCGTACCACCCGCCGACGCTGGCCGCCGACCCGGCCGGCACCGACGTCGTGGCCGCCGCGGACCGGACGGTCGCCGACCCGCGCCTGGCGCCGCTGCGCGCCGCGGCGGTCGCCGGCGGCATCACGGTGGTGGTCGGCGCGGCCGTACGTCACCCGGGCGGGCAGCGGACGATCTCGTCGCTGGTCGTCGACCGGGTCGGCGAGGTCCGGGTGGGCTACGACAAGCAGCAGCTCTGGGGTGACGAGCGGGAGCTGTTCGACCCGGGCACGCGGGGGGCGACCCTGCTCGTCGACGGCTGGCGGCTCGGGCTCGGGATCTGCTACGACGGCTGTTTCCCGGAGCACGGCCGGGCCGCCGCGGCCGACGGCGCGCACGGCTACCTCTGCCCGAGCGGCTACCTCGCCGGCTCGGAACACCGCCGGGACCTCTACTACCGGGCCCGGGCGCTGGACAACACCATGTACGTGGTCTTCGCCAACTCGGTCGGCGGGGCGGACCCGTGGCGGTTTAACGGCGGCGCGGCCGTGCACGACCCGGAGGGGCGGACGCTCGCCCGCGGTGCGGACACCGGCGAGGCGGTGCTGGTCGCGACGCTGGACCCGGCCGTGCTGGCGGCAACCCGGGCGGCGCACTCGATGCTCGTGGATCGGCTGCCGGACCAGGGCCCGACCCGGCTCTCGTGGGTCGGATGAGAGTTAACGTTGCAGCCCTGTCGGGCGGCCCCGACGTCCCGTAGGGTGCCCGAGTGCCACTGCTCCTGCTGGATCTGGAAAACACCCTGCTCGACCGGGCGGGGCCGTTCCGCGCCTGGGGGCAGCGCTTCCTCGAGGGGATCGGCGCGCCTGCCGCGGACATCGACTGGCTGCTCTCCATCGACGCGGACGGGCTGACCGACCGGTGGGACGTGGCCGACGCCATCCGGGAGCGGTACGACCTGCGCGTACCGTCGATCGACCTGGTGGAGGAGCTGCACGACGGGGTGGTGGAGTACACCCGGCTCGATCCGCTGATCGCCTGTGCGTTGCGGATCGCCGACAGCGCCGGCTGGGTCCCGGTGATCGTCACCAACGGAGTGGTCCGGCAGCAGGAGACCAAGATCCGGCGGACCGGCCTGGACCGGTACGTGGCCGACTGGGTGATCTCCGAGGAGGCGGGCGTCAGCAAGCCCAACCCCCGGATCTTCGCGCTCGCCGCCCAGCGGGTCCGGATGCCGCTGCGCGGCGCGTGGGTGGTCGGCGACGGCCCGGAGGCCGACATCGGCGGCGCGGCGGCGGTCGGGCTGCCCAGCGTCTGGCTGCACCGGGGGCGGGCCTGGTCGGACAGCCGGTTCTCGCCGACGCGGGTCGCGGACGGGCTGATCGCCGCGGTGGCCACCGTCCTCGCCGGTTGACCCGGGCGCTCCGGCATGGCCTGAGCCGGGTTAATTCGGTTGACCGGCGGCGCGGCGGCGGTGAGCATGGTCCGCGCATCGTGCACCCGGGCGTGGGCCCGGTCGAGGAGAGGGGGTCGGTCATGGCCGTCTTCGCAGGTCGCTTCCACCTGCCTCCATCAGCCTCGATCAAGGGATCACCACCGCAGTGCGCGAACACGACTTCCCGGCGCCTGGGCGCCGGACGCGCGGCAAGGGCCGCTTCGACGACGACGAACCGCAGTTCCTGAGGCGCGGCCGGCATTCCGAGCCGGTCGCCACCGACGCGGACGACGATCCGGACCCGGACACCGGCGATCGCTGGTCGTCCTGGGACGACGCCGTCCACGGGCCGCAGCCGTATCCGGCCTGGCTCGTCACCGAACTGGCCGCCAAGGACACCGACCTCGGCGTGCTCAAGACCGGCAAGGAGGCGGACGTCCACCTGGTCCGCCGGGCGGTGCCGGGCACCGACCGCTCCTGCCTGCTCGCGGCCAAGCGGTACCGGGACGCCAGCCACCGGCTCTTCCACCGCGACGCCGGCTACCTGGAGGGGCGGCGGGTCCGCCGGTCCCGGGAGAACCGGGCGATGGCCGGCCGGACCGCCTTCGGCCGGCAGATGATCGCGGGGCAGTGGGCGGCGGCCGAGTTCGCCGCGCTGGCCCGGCTCTGGGAGATCGGCGCGGAGCACGGCACCATCGCGGTTCCGTACCCGGCGCAGCTGCGGGGCACCGAGCTGATGCTGGAGTTCCTCGGCGATCCCGAGGAGGGGCTGGCCGCGCCCCGGCTGGCGCAGGTGCGGCCCGACGCGGCCGGCCTGCGGGACCTCTGGACCCAGCTGGTCGACGCGCTGGTCGTGCTGGCCCGGGCCGGGTACGCGCACGGCGACCTGTCGCCGTACAACCTGCTGGTGCACCGGGACCGGCTGGTCATGATCGACCTGCCGCAGGTGGTCGACGTGGTGGCCAACCCGCAGGGCCCGGAGTTCCTGGCCCGGGACGTCCGGGTGGTCAGTGCTTGGTTCGCCGCGCGTGGGCTGCCCGCGACGGTGGTGGACCCGGCGCCGCTGACCGAGGAGCTGCTGCGCGAGGCGGGCCTCCGGTGAGCCGGGCGGGCTGGGCGGGCGGCGGGCGGAACGGCCAGGCCGACCGCCCGGCCCGCCGGGCCGGTCACTGGAGGTAGCGCTCGACCTCCGGCTTGGGGCGTACGCCCTGGGCGTCGGGGTCACCGTGGGTCGACCGGGCGGCCCGCCGCCGGCGCAGCAGGTCCCAGCACTGGTCGAGGGAATCCTCCAGCTCGCGCAGCCGGCCCTGGGCTTCCTCGTCGGTGCCCTGCTCGTTGGCCTGCGCGGCGGCGCGCAGCCGGTGCTCCTCGTCGACCAGGTCCGAGATGCGGTTCAGGATTGTCTTGTCGTCCATGACCCAGAGCCTGGCACAGGGACCTCCGGCACGCCGGCAATCCCCCCGGGTGGTTGTGACGGAGATCGGCCACCAGTCCCGTTGACGGGACGCTGTCCGGTGCTTTGGCCGCAGCGGGCCTTACCGATGGCTGGTCACCGGCCGCTCGCGGTGCCACCTGCGGGATTTCCATTGGCGCGCGGGTCCAGGGGGATCCCTTGTGGAGAGTGTGAGATGTGCGGTGTGAGAATTTCTCGTTGCACGTCTAGAGAAAGTTGACGCGGCAATGGCATGCTCGGCGGAACGGTCACTCCGGACAGCCGTTCAGACACGTTCCGTTGCCGAAAGGAAACCCCCGCAGGTGGCAGCGTCAGACACCACGCCGGTCCCCACTCGACAAGCAGGCGCGATACCCCTGCGCCACGTGGTGCCCGGCCTTCTCCGTGAACCGTCCCGTGCTCTGGTCGAGTTCGGCGAGCGCTCGGGCGGCGAGGTGGTGAAGCTGAACCTCGGCTCCTTCCGCCCCTACCTCATCACCCACCCCGAGCACCTGCAACGCGTCCTGCGCGAGCGGGCCAGCAACTTCGTCCGGGCGGGCGACGGACTGCAGTGGCGGCCGCTGAAGCGGCTCTTCGGCGAGGGCATCCTCAGCGACGGCGAGCACTGGTCGAACAGCCGGCACATCCTCCAGCCGCTGTTCACGGCCCGCCGGATCGACGGGCTGGTCGACCGGCTGGCCGAGGCGATCGAGGACGCGGTCGACGAGTTGGACGGGCCGGCCCGGGCCGGTCAGCCGGTGGACATGGGCACCGAGCAGGCCAGGATCGTCTGCTCCGCGATCATGCGGGTCTTCTTCGCGGACAAGATCTCCGTGCCGGACGCGATGCGCATCATGGAGGCGCAGGATGCCATCGCCTCGTCGGTGATGCCGCGCATCGCCGTGCCATGGGCGCCGCTCGCCGTGCCGATGCCGGGCGACCGGGCTTTCCGCAACGCGGTGCAGCTCATCGACGACCTGCTGCTGCCGATCGTCCGCCGGTCGCGGGAGACCGCGGAGACCGACGGCGACGACATCATCGCCACGCTGTGGCGCGGTCGTACCGAGGACGGCGGAAAGCTGGACGAGACCCAGGTCCGCAACGACACGGTCGCCATGGTCGCGACCACCACCGAGACCACGATCAGCGTGCTGACCTGGCTCTGGCCGCACATCGAACGCGACCCGAAGGTCGCCGAGCGGCTCTACGCGGAGATCGACCGAGTGGTCGGCGACGCGCCCGTGCGCCGGGAGCACCTGAAGGAGCTGCGCTACACCCGTCAGGTCCTCGACGAGCTGCTGCGGCTCTATCCGATCGGCTGGCTCTTCCCGCGCCTGGCGGTGGAGGAGGACGTCGTCGGTGGGGTGCGGATCGAGGCCGGCGCGACCCTCGTGGTCAGCCCTCTCATCACGCACCGGATGTCGGTGTTCTGGGACCGGCCCGACGAGTTCGACCCGGACCGGTTCGCCCCGGAGCGGGCCCGAGGCCGCCACCGTTACGCCCACTTCCCCTTCGGCGGGGGCCCGCACCAGTGCCTCGGCATGCACCTGTTCTACCTGGAGGCGATGCTGATCGTGGCCACCGTGCTCAGCCGGTTCCGGTTCCGCCTCCAGCGGCCCTCGGTGCCCGGCATCAAGGTGGCGGCGGCGCTCCGGCCCCGGGAACGCGTGGAGCTGACCCTCCGGCCGGTGCGGAGCGTCGCGGCATGACCCCGGGCCAGCGCTCCGCGCCGGACCCGGTCGAGGAGCAGCTGCTGGCCGCCGCGGAACAGGGCCGCATCTGCGCCCTGGCCGCCAAGGGCCAGCGGGATCTGCAGCAGTGCGCGGCGGCGTACCCCGACCTCTTCCCGGCCCGCCCGTTCGACCCGGCGCTGTTCGGCAACGTGGCGATGGCCATCGCCTTCGGCGCGCCCTGGTGCGACGAGGATCAGCTGCGCGTCACGAACCGGGCGGTGCTGTGGGGCTTCGCGGTCGACTGGCAGGTCGATTACGTGGCGAAGTCCTCGGACGAGATCGACCGTCTCGCCGCACGCTGTCTCGCGGTCGCGGACGGCGGCGTCCCCGAGCCGGACGACTCCCTCGGCCGCTTCCTGGCCGAGCTGCGCGACGAGCTGGCCACCGCGCCGGCCTTCGCGGCGCACCGGGCGGTCTGGCGCGGCGAGCTGGGCAAGGTCCTCGACGCCATGGCGCGGGAGTGGGGCTGGAAGCAGGCGGCCGACGGCGCGACCGGAGCGCTGCCCGACCTCGACACGTACCTCGACAACGCGGACAACCTGGCGTGCACGGTCGTCAACGTCGTGCACTGGATCCACGCCGGCGACCCGGCGACCCTCGCCCACCTGGACCGGCTGATCGAGGCGAGCGGGGTGGTCCAGCGGATCCTGCGGTTGGTCAACGACCTGGGCACCTACGAACGGGACCTCCGCTGGGGAGACCTCAACGCCCTGCTGCTCGTCCCCGACCGGGACGAGGTGCCGCGGCGGATCGCGGAGCTGGTCGCGCAGGCGCGGGAGCTGCTCGCGCCGCTGCGCGAGACCTGCCCCGTGCAGGCGGACTACCTGGCCCGGCAGATCGGCTTCAGCAGCGGCTTCTACAAGTCGACCGACTTCTGGGGAGCATTGTGACCGAACCCGTCCCGGGCGGTTGGGGACAGCCCGAGGTGGCCGGTGCTGCCCGCGAGCTGTTCGCCGCCATGGCACTCGATCCTTCCGGCCGGGTCACGCCGTCGGTGTACGAGACCGGGCGGGTGGTCAGCGACGCACCCTGGCTGACCGGGCACGGGCGGCGGCTGTCGTACCTGCTCGGCACCCAGCGGACCGACGGCGGCTGGGGAGCGGCCGACGGATACGCCTTCGTGCCCACCCTGAGCGCCGTGGAGGCGCTGCTCGCCAGCGCGTTGGATCCCGGCGGCGACGAGCGGGACGCCGTGCCGTCGCGCGTCGAGCTGCTGACCGCGGCCATGCGCGGGCTCACCGCCCTGCGGGGCTGGCTGGTCGACGGGCTGCCGGAGCTTCCGGACACCCCGGCCGCCGACCTGATCGTGCCGGCGCTGACCGACCGGATCAACGCCCATCTCGAGCGCCTCGGTGGCGAGCCGGCCGGCGGTCGTCTCGCCGGCGCCCTGCCGACCGCGGTGGATCGTCGGCGGTTCGCCGCGCTGGGCGCCCTGCTGGAGAGCGGCCGGCCGGTGCCCCAGAAGCTGCTGCACGCCTTCGAGGTGCTGGGGCCGGCCGCACGCGGTCGGCGGGACGTGACGCCGGTGGCCGGCGCGGTCGGTGCCTCACCGGCGGCGACCGCCGCCTGGACCACCGACCCCGCCGAAGCCGACCCGGCCGTGCTGTCCTATCTGGAGGCGGCGGTACGGCAGCACGACGGGGCGGTGCCCTGCTGCACCCCCGTCACCGTCTTCGAGCGCGGCTGGACGTTGAGCAGCCTGGCCCGGGCCGGCGTGCCGGTTCGGCCGGCACCCCGGCTGGTCGCCGAGCTCGTCGACGCGCTCGGACCGGAGGGCGCCGCGACCGGGCCCGGGCTGCCGGCCGACGCCGACACCACCTCCGCCGCGCTGTACGGGCTCGCGCTGCTCGGCCATCCGGTCGACCCGGCCAGCCTGCTCCGCTACGACGTCGGCAGTCATTTCTGCACCTGGCAGGGCGAGGACGGGCGTTCGGTCACCACCAACGCGCACGTGCTGGAGGCGTTGGGCTGGCACGCCCACCACGCCCCGGGAGGTGCGGCCCGGTACGGCGAGCGGGTCGCCGCCCTGGCGGACTGGCTGCGCGAGCAGCAGCAGCCCGACGGCAGCTGGACCGACCGCTGGCACGCCTCGCCCTTCTACGCCACCTCCTGCGCCGTGCTGGCGCTGGACGGTCACGCGCCGGCCGGGACGGCCACGTCCGCGGTGGACCGGGCCGTCGACTGGATCGTCGCCTCCCAGCGCCCGGACGGGTCGTGGGGACGGTGGACGGGCACCGTCGAGGAGACCGCGTACGCCCTGCACGTGCTGCTCGGCGCCGCCCGCCGGCCGCGTCCCGGTGTGCGTGACGCGGTGGCCCGGGGATTGGCGCACCTGGCGGCCGCGGACGGGCGGTCGGTGCACCCACCACTGTGGCACGACAAGGATCTCTACACGCCGGTGCTGATCGTGCGGGCGGCCGTCATCGCCGTGTGGCAGCTGGCGGTCACGAGGTCCGACCTGGCCGCGGCGGTGGGCGAGGACGCATCGGCGGCGGCGACCGACGGGCCCATGATCAGGAGCGCTTGAGTGATGCTGCGGACGCTGCTAGCGTGCGCCGGGGTCAATACGTGCGCTTCCGCACGGCGTACTGACTGACGGATCACACAGGCCATGCCAGGGACGGTGTAATGGGTTCCCGCAGCTCGAATCTGCGTACCAAGGTCGTTGCCCTGCTCGTGTCCCTGGTGGCGCTCTGGGGGTTCACCGCCTGGGTCACCATCCGGGACGGAGTGAACCTGCTCGGCGTTCAGGCCTTGGACACCAAGGTCTTCAACCCCACCGAGCCGCTGCTCCTGCAGTTGCAGTTGGAACGCCGGACGTCGCTGGCCCTGCTCGGTCGCCCCGATGACGAGCAGCGTGCCGCGCTGGCCGAGATCCGGCCGCGCACCGACGAGCTGGCCGTGGACTTCAAGGAGTCCGTGGACAGCTGGCAGGTGGACGCGCTGGGCAGCGGCACCCTCGACCGGCGGATCTCCGACCTGATCGGCGGTCTGGACCGGCTCGCGGAGACCCGTGCGGCCGTCGACGCCAAGACCATCGACCGGGCCGAGGCCGGCGCGGCGTTCACCGCGCTGATCGAGTCGATCTACCGGGTCTACGACGCGCTCGGCAACCTCGACGACGACCAGGTCGCCGAGGACACGTCCGCGCTGATCGGCCTCAACCGGGCCCGCGAGCTGCTGTCCCAGGAGGACGCACTGCTCGCGGGTGTGCTCGCGGCCGGCCGGCTGACGCCCGCCGAGCAGGCGCAGTTCACCCGGATCGTGGGTGCGCGGCAGTTCACCGCCGACCAGGCGCTGGTCCGGCTACCCGTCGCCGACCAGCAGCGGTACGCCGAGATGTCCGGCGGCCCGACCTTCCGTCAGCTCACCGACCTGGAGACCCGGGTCATGCAGAGCGACGGCACCCGCCCGCCGATCAACGCGGAGGCCTGGGACGAGGTCAGCGGTCCCGCGCTCACCCAGATCGCCGACACGGTGCTCGCCGGCGGTGACGACGTCGTCGACCGGGCCGCCCCGGTGGCCGTGGGCGTCATCGTCCGGCTGGTGCTCGCCGCCGGTCTCGGCCTGATCGCCGTCATCGCCTCCATCATCGTGTCGATCACCACCGCCCGGGCGCTGGTCCAGCAGCTGGAGCGGCTGCGTCAGGCCGCGTTCCGGCTGGCCAACGAGCGGCTGCCCAGCGTCGTCGAGCGCCTCGGCCACGGCGAGGAGGTCGACGTCGCCAAGGAGGCCCCACCGCTGGAGTTCGGCACCGACGAGATCGGCCAGGTGGGTAAGGCGTTCAACGCGGTCCAGGAGACCGCCATCCGCACCGCCGTCGAGCAGGCCGACCTGCGCCGCAACGTCCGCGAGGTCTTCCTCAGCCTGGCCCGGCGCACCCAGGCGCTGGTCCACCGCCAGCTCACCCTGCTGGACGCGATGGAGCGGCGCGAGCAGGACGCCGAGGAGCTGGAGGACCTGTTCCGGGTCGACCACCTCGCCACCCGCATGCGGCGTAACGCCGAGAACCTGATCGTGCTCTCCGGCTCGACGCCCGGCCGGGCCTGGCGGCGCAACGTGCCGATGGTCGACGTGATCCGGGGCGCGGTCGCCGAGGTCGAGGACTACACCCGGGTCAACGTGCTGCCGCTGGGCCGGGTGTCGCTGGCCGGCCGCGCCGTCGGTGACATCATCCACCTGCTCGCCGAGCTGATCGAGAACGGTCTGTCGTTCTCCCCGCCGAACACCACGGTCGAGGTGCGCGGCCAGATGGTGGCCAACGGCTTCGCCATCGAGATCGAGGACCGGGGTCTCGGCATGACCGCCGACGACCTGGCCGCCGCCAACCACCGCATCGTCGACCAGTCCGAGCTGAACCTCGCCAACGCCTCCCGGCTCGGCCTCTACGTGGTGAGCCGGCTGACCGAGCGGCACGGCGTCAAGGTGCAGCTGAAGGAGTCCGCGTACGGCGGCACCACCGCGGTCGTGCTGATCCCGATCGAGCTGGTCACCGACGCCGGGGACGACCCGGAGGTCTCCGGCGGGTTCGCCGCCGGCACGCCGGCGAGCCCGGCGGCCGGTGCCCCGGCCACCCAGGGCGCCGGGACCCCGGCGGCGGGCACCCCGGCCGCGCCGGCGACCCCCGTTCCGTCCGTGGAGCAGCCGCCGGCGCTCCCGGCGGCGCCGGTCGCGCTGGCCGAGCCGCCCGCCCTGCGCGGGCCGGAGTCACCGGTCGCGCAGGCCGACGAGAGCGCCGTCGGAGACGCCCTGCCCACCCGCGCCCGGTCCGGACCGGACGGCGAGCAGGGCCTGCCGACCCGAGCCCGGCGCCTGCCGGAGCAGCAGGCGGCGCTCGACGGGCCGACGTTCCCGACCGGCCTGCCGACGGCCCTGCCCCGTCCCGGCGCGGACGGCACACCGGACGCGGGGGCCGAGCGCCGCCCGCTTCCGGCGCGGACCGATTCGGCCCAGACCGACTCGGGCCTGCCGGTCCGGGTCCGGCAGGCGAACATTGTGCCCGAACTGCGTGATGATCCCGCCGCGACGGTCGCTGATGACGACGAGGACACCGTCCGGCCGCCGGAGCAGGTCCGGCGAATGATGAGCTCGTACCAGACCGGGACACGGCGGGGTCGGACGGACGCCGCCCGGCTGCTGGGCGGCGCCGATGCGGGGCCGGAACCCGGCCCCGGCGCGGAGCCCGACGAGCAGCAGGCGACCTGACCTGTGCCGGCGGTGCGGGACACCCGCTCGCGACGGAACGGTCAGCCCCACACGAAATCGGCGACATCCGCCGGGGGAGAAGAGGACGACGAGTGGCCCAGAAGACGGCATCGAGTGCCGACCTGACGTGGTTGCTGGACGATCTGGTCGGCCGGGTGAAGCAGGCCGAGCACGCGGTCGCGCTGTCGACGGACGGCCTGTTGATGGCCTCCTCGCAGGGGCTCAGCCGGGACGACGGCGAGCACCTGGCCGCGATGGCGGCCGGGATCCAGAGCCTGGCCCGGGGAGCGGGCAAGCGGTTCGGTGGTGGCCAGGTGCAGCAGACCATCATCGAGATGCAGTCCTCGTTCCTCTTCGTCACAGCGGCCGGGCGCAACGCCTGCCTCGCGGTACTGGCCAGTGAGGACGCCGACGTCGGGCTGATCGCCTACGAGATGGCGATGCTGGTCACCCGGGTCGGCAAGCACGTCGCGTCGCCGACCCGCACCGCCGAGCAGCCGACCGGCGAGAAGTAGCCGCGATGACGGTGCAGGGGGAGTCCGCGGAGCATCAGTGGGTGGACGACCATGCCGGGCCGGTGGTGCGTCCGTACGCGGTCACGCGCGGCCGGGCCCGCCCGGTCACCGGCACGTTCGATCTGATCTCGCTGGTCACGGCGACCCGTGCAGACGTGGGCGCGGAAATCGGCCTCGGGCCGGAGCACGTGGCGATCGTCGGGCTGTGCCAGCGCATGCAGTCCGTCGCCGAGATCGCCGCCCACCTGGACCTGCCGGTGGGCACCATCCGGGTCCTGCTGGGTGATCTGGCGGCTCGCAACCTGGTCCAGGTCCGCGAGCCGCGCACCTCGGCCGGCCTTCCCGACAACAGTGTTTTCGAGGCGGTTATCAATGGACTACGGGCACTCTGAGCGGCCGGCGGGAGCGACCCCACTGCCCACCGCGATCAAGATTCTGGTCGCTGGCGGCTTCGGCGTGGGCAAGACGACCATGGTCGGCGCGGTCAGCGAGACACGCCCGTTGCGCACGGAGGAGGTGCTGACCGAATCCGGCGTCGGCATCGACGACCTCTCCGGGGTGGAGAGCAAGACCACCACCACGGTCGCGATGGACTTCGGCCGGATCACCATCAGCGACGACCTGGTGCTCTACCTCTTCGGTACGCCCGGCCAGGACCGGTTCTGGTTCGTCTGGGACGAGCTGTCGCTCGGGGCGATCGGTGCGGTGGTGCTCGCGGACACGCGGCGGCTGGCCGACTGCTTCCCCTCCATCGACTACTTCGAGGGGCGGGGGACGCCCTTCGTG
Organism: Micromonospora sp. WMMD812; assembly: GCF_027497215.1. NCBI lineage: Bacteria > Bacillati > Actinomycetota > Actinomycetes > Micromonosporales > Micromonosporaceae > Micromonospora > Micromonospora sp. WMMD812. The sequence continues at coordinate 6,682,148 of NZ_CP114904.1, forward strand.
GTGGCGGTGAACTGCTTCGAGGGGGCACGGCAGTACCGACTGGACGAGGTGCAGGCTGCCCTGAACCTGGACCCCGGCGTGCCGGTGCTGCTCTGCGACGCCCGCCAGCGGGAGTCGAGCAAGGAGGTGCTCATCACCCTGATGGAGCACGCGATGAAGACCCGGGACGCCCGCCGCCGCGGCGAGTGACCACACCGTCCGGGTCGGCGCGACCAGCGGCCGGCCCGGTCCCCGCGCCAGACACGAGAAGGCCCCTCCCGGTTTCCCGGGAGGGGCCTTCTCGTCGGTACGTCAGCTGGCGATCATCCGGCGCAGCACGTACTGCAGGATGCCGCCGTGCCGGTAGTAGTCCGCCTCACCGGGAGTGTCGATCCGGACCACCGCGTCGAACTCGACGCCGGTGTCGGTGGTGACCTTCACCGTGCGCGGGGTGTCGCCGTCGTTCAGCGCGGTCACCCCGGTGATGGAGAAGGTCTCCGTGCCGGTGAGCCCCAGCGACTCGGCGTTCGTGTCGACGGGGAACTGCAGCGGCAGGACGCCCATGCCGATCAGGTTCGAGCGGTGGATCCGCTCGTACGACTCGGCGATGACCGCCCGGACACCGAGCAGCATGGTGCCCTTGGCCGCCCAGTCCCGCGACGAGCCGGAGCCGTACTCCTTGCCGGCCAGCACCACCAGCGGCAGGCCCGCCTCCTGGTAGGCCACGGAGGCGTCGTAGATCGAGGTCTGCTCGCCGGTCAGGTGGTTGACCGTGAAGCCGCCCTCCACACCCGGGACCAGCTGGTTGCGCAGCCGGATGTTGGCGAAGGTGCCCCGGATCATCACCTCGTGGTTGCCGCGGCGGGAGCCGTACGAGTTGAACTCGTGCCGCGCCACGCCGTGCTCGGCCAGGTACTTGCCGGCGGGGGAGTCGGCCTTGATCGAGCCGGCCGGGGAGATGTGGTCGGTGGTCACCGAGTCGCCCAGCTTGGCCAGGACGCGCGCGCCGGTGATGTCGTCGACGGCCTTCGGCTCCCGCTGCATGCCCTCGAAGTACGGGGGCTTGCGCACGTAGGTCGAGTCGCCGGCCCAGGCGAAGGTGTCGCCGGTCGGTGTCGGCAGCGACTGCCAGCGCTCGTCACCGGCGAAGACGTCGGCGTACGCGGAGCTGAACCCGGTGGCGCCGATCGCCGAGGCGATGACATCCTGGATCTCGGCGGTGCTCGGCCAGAGGTCGCGCAGGAAGACCGGCTGGCCGGAGCTGTCCTCGCCGATCGGCTCGTTGGCCAGGTCGATGTCCATCGTGCCGGCGAGCGCGTACGCGACCACGAGCGGCGGGGACGCCAGGTAGTTCATCTTGACGTCCGGGTTGATCCGGCCCTCGAAGTTCCGGTTGCCGGAGAGCACCGAGACGACCGCGAGGTCGGCCTCGTTCACGCCGGCGGAGATCTCCTCGGGCAGCGGGCCGGAGTTGCCGATGCACGTGGTGCAGCCGTAACCGACCAGGTGGAAGCCGAGCTTCTCCAGGTACGGGGTCAGGCCGGCGCGCTCGTAGTAGTCCATGACGACCTTGGACCCGGGGGCGAGCGTGGTCTTCACCCACGGCTTGCGGGACAGGCCCCGCTCCACCGCGTTGCGGGCCAGCAGGGCCGCGCCGATCATCACCTGCGGGTTGGAGGTGTTGGTGCAGGAGGTGATCGCGGCGATCACCACGGCGCCGTGGTCCAGCTCGAACTCGGTGCCGTCGGCACCGGTGACCCGGATCGGGTTGGTGGCCCGCCCGCCGGCGCCGACCGCGGCCGTCTCCAGGTCGCGCGGCTCGTCGGCCGGGTCGCTGTGGTCGTTGGCCGGCGAGTCGCTGGCCGGGAACGACTCGGCGCTGGCCTCGTCGGCCGGACCGAGCACCCCGTACGGCGGGTTGGTGCGGACGCCGCCGCGCGCGTCCGCGTCGGTGCCGGTCTGGTCGTCGGCCACGTAGTCCTTCAGCGCCGAGCGGAACAGCGTCTTGGCGCTGCCCAGCGGCACCCGGTCCTGCGGGCGCTTCGGCCCGGCCAGGGACGGCTCGATGGTGCTCAGGTCGAGCTCCAGGCGCTCCGAGTACTGCGGCTCCGCGTCCGGGTCGTGCCAGAGGCCCTGCTCCTTGGCGTACGCCTCGACGAGCGCGACCTGCTGCGGGTCGCGGCCGGTCAGCTCCAGGTAGCGGACGGTCTCGGCGTCGATCGGGAAGATCGCGACGGTGGAGCCGTACTCCGGCGACATGTTGCCGATGGTGGCCCGGTTGGCCAGCGGCACGGCGCTCACGCCCGGCCCGTAGAACTCGACGAACTTGCCGACCACGCCGTGCTTGCGCAGCATCTCGGTGATGGTGAGCACCAGGTCGGTGGCGGTGGTGCCGGCCGGCATCTCGCCGGAGAGCTTGAAGCCGACGACCCGCGGGATCAGCATGCTGACCGGCTGGCCGAGCATCGCGGCCTCGGCCTCGATGCCGCCGACGCCCCAGCCCAGCACACCGAGGCCGTTGACCATCGTGGTGTGCGAGTCGGTGCCGACCACGGTGTCCGGGTACGCCTGGCCGTTGCGCTCCATGATCGTGCGGGCCAGGTACTCGATGTTGACCTGGTGCACGATGCCGGTGCCCGGCGGGACCACCTTGAACTCGTTGAACGCGGTCTGGCCCCAGCGCAGGAACTGGTAGCGCTCCTTGTTGCGCTCGTACTCCAGCTCGACGTTGCGCTGGAACGCGTCCTCGCGGCCGAACAGGTCGGCGATCACCGAGTGGTCGATGACCAGCTCGGCCGGGGCGAGCGGGTTCACCTTGGTGGCGTCGCCGCCCAGGTCCCGCACGGCCTCACGCATGGTGGCCAGGTCGACCACGCACGGCACGCCCGTGAAGTCCTGCATGAGCACCCGCGCCGGGGTGAACTGGATCTCCACGCTCGGGTCGGCGGTGGGGTCCCACGCGCCGAGCTGCTGGATGTGGTCGGCGGTGATGTTCGCGCCGTCCTCGGTCCGCAGCAGGTTCTCCAGCAGGATCTTCAAGCTGTACGGCAGCCGGTCGTGGCCGTCCACCTTGTCGATCTTGAAAATCTCGTAGCTCGCGTCTCCGACGCGCAGCTGGGTCTTCGCACCGAAGGTGTCGAGGCTCGCCACGTCGTACTCCTTCACACCAGCGACCGTGAGTAGTCCTGAGCAGTCTGTCGCACCGGTCCGGGTGCTGCCGAGGTTAGGCAACACTTACCCGCGTCCCGCGCTCAACAAAACCGTACGTCCGTCTTGCTATTCGCGCAACCTCGTGCCATCGTCCGGTACGAGGAGGTGCCATCATGATCCACCACGTCCAGCTCGCCTGCCCCCGCGGCTCCGAACCCGCGTCCCGGGCCTTCTACGTCGGCCTGCTCGGCATGACCGAGAAGGCCAAGCCGCCGGTCCTCGCGGCCCGCGGCGGTTGCTGGTTCACCGGGTACGGCGCCGAGCTGCACCTCGGCGTCGAGGACGACTTCCGGCCCGCCCGCAAGGCCCACCCCGCGCTGTTCCGCCCCGACCTCGACGAACTCGCCGCCCGACTCGCCGCCGCCGGCGTGCCGGTCACCTGGGGTGACGACGAGCTGCCCGGCATGCGCCGATTCCACACCGAGGACGCGCACGGCAACCGCCTGGAGTTCCTCGCCCCCATCGCCTGAGCCGGCCGGCCGTGCGCCTCGCGTCCCGTGTGCTGGCCACGGCACGCGCCCCGCCGGACCGGTCCGCCGCGGGTAGGGTTCCCGAGGCCGGACCGGGGAGGGTGGGCGTGCTCGACGTACAACACTGGCTCGTGGCGCTGCCACCGCTGGCCGTCTACCTGATCGTCGCCGGGGTGATCGGGGTGGAGAGCATGGGCGTCCCGCTGCCCGGCGAGATCACCCTCGTGAGCGCGGCTCTGCTGGCCGCGACGGGGGTCGTCGAGCCGGAGTGGGTCGCCGCCGGCGCCGCGTTCGGCGCCATCGTCGGCGACTCGGTGGGCTACGCCATCGGCCGCCGGGGCGGTCGGCCGCTGCTCGTACGGCTCGGCCGGCGCTTCCCCAAGCACCTGGGGCCGGCGCAGCTCGCCCGGGCCGAGCTGAGCTTCGCCCGGCACGGAGTCTGGGCGGTCTTCTTCGGCCGGTTCGTCGCGCTGCTGCGCATCCTCGCCGGGCCGCTGGCCGGGGCCCTGCACGTGCCGTACCGCCGGTTCCTGGTCGCCAACGCGGCCGGCGGGCTCGTCTGGGCCTTCGCCACCACCTACCTGCTCTTCCACCTCGGCCGGGTGGCCGAACACTGGCTCAAGGACCTCTCCTGGGCCGGTCTCGCCCTGGCGGTGCTCGCCGGCATCGCCAGCACCTGGTGGCTGCGTCGACGAGCCCACCGGGCGCACGCGGAGCCCGCGCGCGACGAGCCGACGCCCGCCAGGACCCCCTGAGACGCTGAAGGGCCGGCCCTGGGTGGGGTCGGCCCTTGGTGGTGTGTGGATGGACGCTGAAGGGCCGGCCCCTTGTGGGGGCCGGCCCTTCGGTCCGTGTGGCTGCTCCGGTCAGCTGGTGGAGTAGCCGCGGGTGGCGATCCAGTCGGCGAGGTGGTCGACGCTGATGCGGTAGGAGGCCATGTTCGGGTCGGCGCTGTCGGCGATGGTGACGGTGTTGCCGCCGTCGCGGTAGCCGATGACGCTGATGTAGTGGCCGCCCTCGAAGGAGTGGGTGTTGCCGTCGGTGTCGGTGGTGGTGCCGGCGATGTTGGCGACCACGGCGCGGCCGTCGTCGACGGTGCGGACGATGTCGTCGCGCAGCTTGTCGGTCTGCTTGTCGTCGGCCTTGGTGCTGCTGATCTCGACGCTGTGGTAGGCGTTGTTACCGGTTTCCTTGTTCAGGACCGGGGTGATGTCGTTGATGCTGTTGGTGCCGGCTTCGGTGGTGCCCATTTCCTTGGCCATGGCGTCGACGTCGATGTTCTTGCCCTGGACGGACAGGGCGTTGCGGGTGGCGGCGGGGCCGCAGTAGTAGAAGTTCGGCTGGGCCTCGTAGCGGACGTTGAGTTCACGCTCGCCGTTGTGGTTCTTGCGGTCGGTCTGGACCTGGGCCGCGGCGGGCTTGGCGTCGGCGGCGTGGGCGGCGATGGCGGGGCCGGCGATGCCGCCGGTGGCGGCGGCGAACCCGACGGCGGTCAGGGCGGTCTTGCGGATCAGATCGGTACGCATGATGTGTGCCTCTCTGTTCGGGGGTGCCCGGCACATACCGCCGGGGGGCGGGTGTGTGCCAAAGATTGGGGGGTGGAGGTGCGCCTGGCGGCGGGGCCTGCTCGGGCGTCTCCGGGGGAGGTCAACGACCGGGGCGGCCCGGTCATTCCGGCGCGGTGGCCGGTGGCGGTCGCGGCCTTGGGGGTGGTGCCTCGGGGCTGCGGCGCCGGGGGATGTCAACGACCCGGGGCGGGCCGATCATTCCGGCCGGGGTGCTTCTCCCGGGGGCCGGCGGCCGGGGGGCCGCGCGGCATGTCATGTTCAACGTCCCGGGCCCGGGCATGATTCCGCCACCGGGGTGGCCCCGGCCACGCCACACCCGACCCCAAACCCGGACACCGCACCCACCCGGACCGGACAAACCGCCCAGCCTCCGTGGACGGCGCGGATGGACCACCCGGATCGTGGAACGTGAGGGCCCCTGGAGGGGCCGTAAGTCTCCAAGATCTGCTGTCAGTTCGGGGTTCGACACATGATCGACTCCATGAGGCCCCCAAACCCGACATTTCCGTGGACAGCGCACTATCGGCCACGCCAGCACCTCGCCGGTGATCAAGAGGTTTGCGTCGCCCGAGCCGCGCCTGCTGACGCAAACCTCTTGATCAACCAGAGAGGGTTCGCCGGCCCGGATGGTCGACTCCGGGGGTGAAGGGGCATCCAGGCCAGCTGCCAGGTCGGCGATACGGGGTCGATCACTCGGGCTTACCCCGTTGGCCGCCGGGGCCGATTGTCGACGCACGCGCCGGCTGGCGGATCCTGCCACCATGGCGGGCATGGAGATCTGGAACAACCCGGCCTGTTCGAAATGTGCCACCGCCCGGGCCACCCTCGACGAGGCCCGGGTGCCGTACCGGCTGCGGGCGTACCTGGAGGAGAGCCCCAGCGCCGCGGAGTTCACCGAGGTGCTGCGCCGGCTGGGCGCGCGACCGTGGGACATCTGCCGGACGCAGGAGCCGGTCGCGCGTGACCTGGGCCTGGCCGCCTGGCCCCGGGACGAGGCGAGCGAGCCCCGCTGGGTCGAGGCGATGGTCGCCCATCCCGAGCTGATCCAGCGTCCGATCCTGCTGCTGGACGACGGCGGCGCGCTGGTCGGCCGGACCCCGGAGGCGCTGCGCGCGGCGGTCGACCGGTCGGCGGCCGAGCGCGACCGCTGAGGCGGGGCCGGCGGCGGCCGGCGTTTCCCGGCAGGGGGAGGGGGAATGCGCTCGGCGACCTGGTTACGCGACCGCGAGAGGGGTGCCGGGTGTCGCAGTACGGCCTGCCGACCGTGGCGCAGCGACCCACGCCGGTCACCGGCGCGCCGTTGTACTGCGACGCCCGCGAGTTCGGGCTTCAAGGCGACGGGGTGACCAACGACCAGCCGGCGCTGTCGGCGTTGGTGGACCGCCTCGGTGAGGGGTACGCGGCGGACGGACGGGCCCGGGTCATCTACTGCCCACCGGGCATCTACTCGATCCGCGACGCGGGCACGATCTGGCGCAGCGGCGTGTCGTTGGTCGGAGCGGGCTCGCGGGCTACCCGGTTCCTGCTGAGCAACGAGGGCAACCGGGCGGACCCGACCCCGCTGGCGTTCTGGACGACGGTGCAGCACGGCGCGAACCGGGACCGGCACATCGCCGACTGCACCTTCGCCGACTTCGAGATCGACGGATCAGGCGTGGCGATGGCCGAGTACAGCTACCTCGCCAAGGGACTCGGCCTCCAATACGTCGTGCGGGGCGTGTTCCGCAACCTCTACATCCACCACACGGGTGCGACCGGACTGGGCTGCGACTTCCTGCAGGACAGCCTGATCGACGGGTGCGTGGTGGTCGGCTGCGGCCGACTGGACAACGGCCAGGAGATCGGCGGCGCCGGCATCGGCATCGGCATCGGCGGCTGGGGCGACGTGGAGCGGCTCACCATCGCCAACTGCACCACGGTCGGCAACGGCACCAACGGGATCTTCCTGGAGCTGCAGAAGGACTACTGGACGCCGCCGCGCGGCTACCGCATCATCGGCTGTCACAGCCAGGCCAACCGGTTCGGCATCTCGGACTGGGGTGCCGACGGGCTGATCGTGTCGGCCTGCACCCTCACCGGCAACCTGGAGGCCGGCTTCGACGTCTCCGCGAACGGCACCGCCGGCATCGCCGGCCGGGGTGGCCTGCTGACCGACTGCGTCATCGACCGCAACGTCGGCGACGGGGTCAGCGTCGGCAACACACCCGGCCCCTACACCGTCCGGGGCAACCGGATCAGCGGCAACGGCGGGCACGGCTACCACGAGCACGACCTCGGCAGGGGATTTCGGGGCGTCACCTCGGATGTGGTCATCGACAGCAACGAGCTCTGGGGCAACGGGCTCGACGGGATCCGGATCGACCGGCCGATGGCCGACGCCACCGTGGTGAACAACCGCATCCGGAACAACGGGGGGCGATGCGCACCGGCGGGGACCGGCCGCGGCGACTCCGTGCGGTACGGCCCCCGGGCGCTGACGGACCGGGCGGCCCACTGGCCAGTCGACGGGCACCGCGGCAAGGTCGTGCGGGTCGGGTCGCGGACGGCGGTGGTCGCCAGCAACACCGACACCGAACTGGACCTCGCCGCGATCCGGCCGGACTCCTACATCGCGTGGAACGAGGACACTCCCGCCCCTGGTACGCCGTACCAGCTGCCGGAGCCGCCGCCGATCCGCGCCGGCATCACGATCAACGCCGCGTTCGACTCGGCCAGCGTGCGCGGCAACCGGATCTGGGACCACCGCGACGAGCAGACCCAGACCTACGGGCTGTGGATCACCCCGCAGGGCAGCTGCGTGGCCTGCCGGATCCAGGACAACGACTTCGCCGGCAACGCCGCGGGACCGGTCCGGCTGGACACCCCGTTGGTCGGCGGGCGGTGGGACCGCAACCACCACGACGAGGACTGACGCCGGCGGCGGGCGCGCCGCTCAGCCGGCGTCGTCGGCGTGCGTCGTCGCCTCCGCGTGCCGCGTCCGCAGCCGCGCGCGGATCTCCTCCGGCGTGTACGCCCGACGCCGCCGTTCGGCGCGGGCGATCACCACCCCGGTCGCCGCCACGCCGGCCAGGCCCGCCAGCCCGAGCACCTTCCACCACCGAATCGGTCGCCGCATCGGCCCAGCGTAGATGGCCGGTCACCGGGAGCCGGGCGCGACACTCGCCGGGCGTGCTCCGGTGCGCCACGAGCGTCCGACATGTCGCGCGACGTCCGGTCGATCTATGGTGGACGTCTATGAGCATCAGCCTGGACGAGGCCGTCGAGCTGACCCGTACCGGGGACCTCTGGGTGTTCCGCGGGCGCAGCGTGCCGGACCGCGCCATCCAGCTCACCACCAACAGCCCGGTCAACCACGTCGGCATGGCCCTGGTGCTCGACGACATGCCGCCGCTGATGTGGCACGCCGAGCTGGGCCGGTCCCTGCCCGACCTGTGGACCGGCACCCACCAGCGCGGCGTACAGCTGCACAACCTGCGCGACGCGGTCTGCGTCTGGGCCAACCGCTACGGACAACGGGCCTGGCTGCGACAGCTCGATCCGCCGGCGGACGCCGAGATGGAGAAGGCCGTGCTGCGCACCGTCGCCCGGCTGGACGGCACGCCGTTCCCGTCCACCGCCCAGCTCGCCTGGCGCTGGCTGCGCGGACGCACGCCGCGGCTGCCCCGCGCGGGCCGGCCCGAGACGGCGACGCCCGACCCGGGCCTGGAGACGGCGTACTGCGCCGAGGTCGTCGCCGTGACGTACGAGGCGATGGGGCTGCTCCCGGCCGGCCGGCGTCCGAACTGGTACGACCCGGGCCGGTTCTGGAGCGGGGACGACCTGGGCCTGGCCACCGGCGCCCGGCTCGGCGCCGAGATCGAGGTGCGCATTCCGTCGCGTTGAGGTTTGGCCAGCTCACCGACCGGCAATGTCCTCCGCCGTGAGAGCCTCCGCCGATCTCGACACGCTGACCGACTTCTTCGACCGGTACGGTGCGGCGCTGACGTGCGGCGACCTGCCCGTCCTCACCGGCTGCTACGCCCTGCCCGGGCTGGTGGTCGCCGACACCTACAGCTTCTCGTTCACCTCGGTCACCGCGGTGGCGCTCTCCTTCGTCGGCGCCGCGCCCGACTACCAGGACCGCGAACTGGTTGCCGCGCACGCGCTGATCGAGGACGTGCAGCCGGTCTCCGCGCTGCTCACGATGGTCGCGGTGGAGTGGGAGTTCCTGGACAGCCAGGGCCAGCGGGTGCCGGGTGAGCGCTACCGCTACCTGCTGCGGACCGGCGACAGCGGTCCGGTCATCTGCACCGTCGTCCGCACCGGCTGACCGGAGCGCCGGTCCGCGGCCAGCCGTTTTCCGTGCGGCACCGGTCGGTCGGTCCGTTCCGGGTCGCCACCGTTCCTGTGCTGGCCGGCGCTGACTAGGCTTTCGGATCGGCTCGGACGAGAGGGATTTCATGTCTGTGCGGCCTGCCGGGCCACCGGAACGGGCGACCGCGCCGAGGGTGTTGGCGTCGGTGCCGTGGATCCTCGTCCTGCTCGGCGTGGTGACACTGGTGACCATCCTGCTCGTCGCGTCGCTGTCCTTCCGGGGCCGCGAGCCGGAGCCCGTCGCCGCCTCGGTGCCGCCGCTCGTCCTGCCCACCCCGCCGGCCGCGTCCCCGTCGTCCAGCCCGTCGACGAGCCGGCCGGCCGCCGAGGCGCGTCCGTCCCGGACAGCGACGCGGACCTCGCCCAGCGCCCGGGCCTCGTCCCGCGCTCCGGCGACACAGCGGTCGTCGCCGCAGGCGGCATTGCTCGACGGTGGTGCGGTCAGCGTCACCTACCGGGTGCGGGACGCGGACCGCGACGACGTCGAGGCAGAGTTGCTGGTCGAGAACGACACCGGCCGCGCCGAGGAGTGGACGGTGACGCTGGAGTTCAGCGGCGGAGTCCGACGCGTCAAGGTGGTCAGCGGCGGTAGCGGAGTCTCGCTGACCAGCCGCGGCGACGGCCGGTACGTGCTGGCCGGCACGAGTCCGCTCGCCTCGGGCGCGAGTGTGGAGCTGGGCCTGTACTTCAGCCGCCACGACCGTGACGACACCCTCGCGCGGTGCGCGGTGAACGGCAACGACTGCATCGTCGACTGACCCGTTACGCTCCACCGGGCGCCGCGCGAGGAGGGGGCACATGTCCGGGACGGGTAGCACGGAGCGACCGCCGCACAGTCGGGCCATCACGTCGTCACCCTGGATCGTCGTGTTCGCCGGCGCGCTCGTGATGGTCGTCCTGATGGTCGTCGCGCTGAGCACGTACCGGGGCCGTACCCCGGCGGCGGACGTGCAGACCGGCCCGCAGCCGCTCCTGCCGCTTCTCCCGCCGTCGGCGACCGCGACCCCGACCGGCGCGGCCGCCACGAGCCCGACCCCGACGGCCCGGCCGACCACCCCGGGCCGCCCGACGCGTTCGGCCGGAGCGCCCGCCAGCAACCGGGCCTCGACTCCGTCGCCGACCGGCGTCGCACCGGCGACCCCGAGCCTGCTGGTGTCGGCCCCGCCGCCGGGGCAGTCGGGGATGACCGGGCGGTACGACGTGGAGCAGAAGTTCTCCGGCGGCTTCATCGGCGAGGTGAAGATCACCAACACCGCCAAGACCAGGCAGGGCTGGACGGTGCGGCTGGCCTTCTCCGGTGGGCGGCTGGTCACCGCGTGGGTGCTGGGGCCGCAGGGGACGCTGCGCGAGACCGACGACGGCGGCTACACCTACACCAGCGGCGCGGACCTGGCGGCCGGCGCGTCGGTGCGGTTGCAGTTCCATGTGGAGCGGGCGAGCACCAGCCCGGTCGACTGCACCGTCAACGGCACCGGCTGCACCGGGCTCTGATCCACCGTCCTGGCTGCGCACTCCGGCGGGCCGTCGCTGGGCACGGTCCTCCGTCCGGGGGCTTCCACGTCGGTAACCGGCACGGTCCACGGTCCGACGTGCCCGCCGAAGGGCGCTTCTTACGCAAGCGCGCTGCCGTGTTGCGGCGGTGTTTGCAAGGTATTGCAGAATGTTTCGGCAACAGCTAGCGTGCGGGCCAATCAGCGACCAGAGGAAGGCCGTCGATGAATCCCCCGCCGATGCCGCGCAAGCTCCTGCTCGCCCTCGTCTGCCTGCTCGCCGTCGCCCTCGTCGGCACCCCGGTCGCCGTCCGCCAACTCGGCGCGGGAGACACCGAGGGCTCGACCGGCGCCACGGTCACCGCCGCCGGAGCCGCGCAGTGGCGGACCGAGCCCTCCACCGAGGCCCTCCTCGCCGCCGGCGACGACGAGGGCCGGGCGGAGCAGTTCTACTTCGTCCTGCCGGACCGGTTCGCGAACGGCGACCCGCGCAACGACCGCGGCGGGCTCTCCGGTGACCGGCTGCGCACCGGGCTCGACCCGAAGGACAAGGGCTTCTACCACGGCGGCGACCTCAAGGGCCTGATGGACCGGCTCGACTACGTCCAGGGGCTGGGCACCACGGCCATCTGGCTCGCCCCGGTGTTCAAGAACCGCCCCGTGCAGGGTCAGGGCGACGACGTCTCCGCCGGCTACCACGGCTACTGGATCACCGACTTCACACAGGTCGACCCGCACTTCGGCACGAACGACGACCTGAAGAAGCTGGTCGGGCTCGCCCACAAGCGGGGCATCAAGGTCTACCTCGACGTCATCGTCAACCACACCGCCGACGTGATCACGTACGCCGAGGACCGGTACTCCTACGTGGACAAGGCGACGTCGCCGTACCGGGACGCGCAGGGACGACCCTTCGAGGACCGCAACTACGCCGACGGCACCCGGGGGTTTCCCGCGGTGAACACGAAGTCCTTCCCGTACACGCCGACCTTCGCGAACCCGGCGGACGCCACCGTCAAGGTCCCCTCGTGGCTGAACGATCCCACCATGTACCACAACCGCGGCGACTCGACCTTCGCCGGCGAGAACAGCGAGTACGGCGACTTCTCCCGCCTCGACGACCTCTGGACGGAGCGTCCGGAGGTCGTACGCGGCATGACGAAGATCTACGCCGACTGGGTGGAGTCCACCGGCGTCGACGGCTTCCGGCTGGACACCGTGAAGCACGCCAACCTCGACTTCTGGCCGCAGTTCAGCCAGGGCATCGAGCGGGCCGCCGGGCGCTCCGGCAAGAAGGACTTCTTCATGTTCGGCGAGGTCTACAGCGCCGACCCGGAGATCACCTCCACGTACGTGCGGCAGGGCGGGCTTCCGGCCACCATCGACTTCGCCTTCCAGGAGGCGGCGCGCGGCTACACGGCTGGCGCCGGCTCCGCGAAGGCGCTGGCCGACGTGTACGCCCGCGACGACCTCTACGCGGCCCGGGACACCGACGCGAACCGGCTCACCACCTTCCTCGGCAACCACGACATGGGCCGGATCGGCTCCTTCATCGCCGGTGGCGGCACCGACCCGGCCAGCCACCTCCGCCGCGACCAGCTCGCACACCAGCTGATGTTCCTCACCCGCGGCCAGCCGGTCGTCTACTCCGGCGACGAGCAGGGCTTCACCGGCGCGGGCGGGGACAAGGACGCCCGGCAGGACATGTTCGCCTCGCGGGTGCCCGACTACCTCGACGACGACCTGCTCGGCACCGACCGGACCCACGCCGCGGACCAGTTCGACCGTGCGCACCCCCTCTACCGCGCCATCGCCGAGCTGGGCGCGCTGCGTCAGGCGCACCCGGCGCTGCGCGACGGCGTGCAGGTCACCCGGCACGCCGCCGAGGGCCCGGGCGTGTTCGCCTTCTCCCGGGTCGCCCCGAGCGAGCGGACCGAGTACGTGGTCGCGGTGAACAACGCCGACACCCCGCAGACTGTCACCGTGGACACGTGGTCGGCCGGCGCCACCTTCACCGGCATCTACGGCGCCACGGGCACGGCGGCGGCCGGGGCCGACGGCAAGCTGACCCTGACCGTGCCGCCGCTCGCCGCGGTGGTGCACCGCGCCGGCACGTCGATCCCGAAGCCGAACGCCGCCCCGTCGATCCGCCTCACCGCGCCGGCGCCGGACGCCCCGGTGGTCACCCGGGCCGCGGTCACCGCCCAGGTCACCGGCGACCCGCTGGCCACCGTCACGGTCGCCGCCCGGGTCGGCGGCGGGGCGTGGACGCTGCTCGGCAGCGCGCACCACGCGCCGTACACGGTGCACCACGACCTGACCGGGCTGGCCGGCGGCACGAGAATCGAGTACAAGGCGGTGGTCCGCGACGGCCGCGGGCGGACCGCCACCGCCCGGTCGACCGCCACGGTGGGCACCCCGGCCCAGGGTGGGTCGCGGGACTGGGCGGTGGTGCACTACCAGCGCCCGTCCGGCGGGTACGACGACTGGCGCCTGTTCGCGTGGGGCGACATCGATCCGGCGTACGTCACCGAGTGGCCGAACGCTCAGCCGTTCGCCGGTGTCGACTCCTACGGGCGGTTCGCCTGGGTGAAGCTCAAGCCAGGTGCGAAGTCGGTGGGTTTCCTCGTGGTCGACAAGGACGGGAACAAGGACGTCGGCCAGGACCGGACCATCGACGTGACCCAGACCGGCGAGATCTGGGTCAAGCAGGGCGATCCGGCGATCTACCCGACCCGGCAGGCCGCCACGGGTGAGCCCGACCCGCCGGTGGAGGAGGGCACGGCCGTCATCCACTACCGGCGGGCCGACGGCAACTACGACGGATGGGGCCTGCACCTGTGGGACGGCGCGGCCAACCCGACCCAGTGGTCCGACCCGCTGGCGCCGGCCAGCATCGACGCGTTCGGCGCGGTCTTCCGGGTGCCGCTGGCGGCCGGCGCGACTGGGCTGAGCTACATCGTCCACCGGGGGGATGAGAAGGACCTGCCGACGGACCAGCGCCTCGACTTCGCCGCCGCCGGGCGTGAGGTCTGGCTGCTCGCGGCCACCCCGGGCCGGCTGCTCCCGCCGACCGCCACCGGCACCGGCAAGGACCTGGACATCGCCAAGCAGAAGGCGCACTGGCTCGACCGGTCCACCGTCGCCTGGCAGACCGGGCCCACCGACGGCCGGCGGTACGCCCTGGTGGCCGCCCCGGCCGGCGGCGTGACCGTGATCGACGGCGAACTGTCCGGCACGTACACCACGCTGCCGCTCAGCGCGCAGCGCAACGGGCTGACCGAGGCCCAGCGCGCGGCCTTCCCGCACCTGTGGGCGCACCGCTCCTTCACCCTCGACCAGGGTGACCTCGCCAAGGTGCCGGCCGCGCTGCGCGGGCAACTGCTGGTGACCGAGCGGGACGCCGAGGGCGGGCTGCTCGCCGCCACCGGCGTGCAGATCCCCGGGGTGCTCGACGACGTCTACGCCCGGGCCACCGAGGCGCGCCTCGGGCCGACCTTCGCCGGCCGGGTGCCCACGCTGTCGGTCTGGGCGCCCACCGCGCGGGCCGTCTCGCTCCAGCTCTTCGACTCGCCCACGGCCGAGCCCCGGACGGTGGCGATGCGCCGGGACGACCGCACCGGCGTCTGGTCGGTGCGGGGCAGCCGGGACTGGACCGGCCGGTTCTACCGTTACCAGGTCCAGGCCTGGCAGCCGGCGGCCCAGAAGGTGGTCACCGCGTCGGTGACCGACCCCTACTCGGTGGCGCTCGCCCCGGACTCCACCCACAGCCAGCTCGTCGACCTCACCGACCCGGCGCTCGCCCCGCCGGGGTGGTCGGCGCTGCGCAAGCCGGCGGCCGTGCCGTCGAGCCGGGCGCAGATCTCCGAGCTGTCGGTGCGGGACTTCTCGATCGCCGACGTGTCCGTGCCGGCCGAGCGGCGCGGGACCTACCTCGCCTTCACCGACCCGTCCACAGCGGGGATGACGCACCTCAAGGCACTCGGCGACGCCGGGGTGACCCACCTGCACCTGCTACCCGCCTTCGACTTCGCCACCATCCCCGAACGCCGGGCCGACCAGCGGCAGCCCGCCTGCGACCTGGCGGCGCTGCCACCGGACTCGGAGGAGCAGCAGAGGTGCGTCGCGGCGGTGGACGAGACCGACGGCTACAACTGGGGGTACGACCCGCTGCACTACACGGTGCCGGAGGGCGGCTACGCCGTCGACCCGGCCGGCGCGAAGCGGACCACCGAGTTCCGCCGGATGGTCGCCGGGGTCAACGGCGCCGGCCTGCGGGTCGTCATGGACGTGGTCTACAACCACACCTCGGCCGCCGGCACCGACCCGAAGTCGGTCCTCGACCAGATCGTGCCCGGCTACTACCACCGCCTCCTGGACGACGGCGCGGTGGCGAACTCCACCTGCTGCGCCAACACCGCGCCGGAACACGCGATGATGGGCAAGCTGGTGGTCGACTCGCTGGTCACCTGGGCGAAGGCGTACAAGGTCGACGGCTTTCGGTTCGACCTGATGGGCCACCACCCGAAGGCCAACGTCCTGGCCGTCCGCAAGGCCCTCGACGAGCTGACCGTCGCCCGCGACGGCGTGGACGGCAGGTCGATCCTGCTCTACGGCGAGGGCTGGAACTTCGGCGAGGTCGCCGACGGCGCCCGGTTCGTCCAGGCCACCCAGGCGAACATGGCCGGCACCGGAATCGGCACCTTCAACGACCGGCTCCGGGACGCGGTGCGCGGCGGTGGTCCGTTCGACGCCAACCCGCGGAGCCAGGGCTTCGCGTCCGGGCTCTTTACCGACCCGAACGGCGACCCGGTCAACGGCAGCGCCGCCGCGCAGCGCGCCCGACTGCTGCACCAGCACGATCTGGTGAAGGTGGGCCTGACCGGCAACCTGCGGGACTACCGGTTCACCAACTCGGCCGGTGACGAGGTCACCGGGGCGCAGGTGGACTACAACGGCTCGCCGGCCGGCTACACGGCGGCGCCCGGGGAGGCGGTCACCTACGTCGACGCGCACGACAACGAGATCCTGTACGACGCGCTGGCGTACAAGCTGCCGCAGGACACCTCGGCGGCGGACCGGTCCCGGATGCAGGTGCTCGCCCTGAGCACGGTGGTGCTGGGGCAGGGCACCGGGTTCGTGACCGCCGGCACCGAGCGGCTGCGCTCGAAGTCCCTGGACCGCAACTCGTACAACTCGGGGGACTGGTTCAACCAGATCCGCTGGGACTGCGCGCAGGGCAACGGGTTCGGGGCCGGCCTGCCGCCGGCGGCGGACAACGAGGACAAGTGGTCGTACGCGCGGCCGCTGCTCGCCGATCCGGCGCTGGTGCCGGACTGCGCGGCGATCGACACGACCGACGCGCGGTACGCCGAGCTGCTGAGGATCCGGGCCTCGTCGCCGGTCTTCGGGCTGACCACGGCCGACCAGGTGCAGCGGCGGGTGGCGTTCCCGCTGTCCTGGGAGGCGGAGACGCCAGGCGTGCTCACCATGACGCTGGACGGTCGCGGCCTGGACCGGCGGTGGAAGTCCGTCACGGTGGTCTTCAACGGCACCCCGGATTCCGCGACCCAGCGGCTGCCCGGCCTGCGGGGCGCGGACGTGTCACCGCACCCGGTGCTGAAGACCTCCGCCGACCCGGTGCTGCGGACCGCCTCGTTCGACCGGGCGAGCGGCACGTTCACCGTGCCCCCTCGCAGCGTGGCGGTCTTCGTCCAGAGTTAGTTCACAGGGTGCGGCCCCCTGCCACCTCCGGTGGCAGGGGGCCGACCTTCCGTCTGGCTGTACCCCTGAGCGTTTGTGGTGCTCAGTTGAAGCAGTCGTCGACGGTCTTGGCGCAGTTGGTGGGGTCGTTGTCGGTGATGGTGGAGTCGTCGTCGAGCTTGACCTTGCCATCGTTGTTGAAGACGCCACCGGCGATCTTGTTGTGCTTGTCGCCGTTGTCGGCCTTGTTCTTCGTGACCTTGGTGTCGGTCAGGGTGACCTTGCCCTTGTTGTTGTAGATGCCGCCGCCGTTCTTGCCGGCGAAGTTCTCCTTGACCTTGCTGTCGCGCAGGACCAGGGAGGCCTCGAAGTCGTCGCGGTCCTTGTTGTCCTTGGACCAGTTGCTCGAGGCGGGCGAGCCGTTGTGCTCTTCGATGGGTTCGCCGTTGAAGATGCCGCCACCGAAGCGGTTGGCGCTGTTCTCGAGGATTTCGCTGTCGGTGATGGTGGCCGTGCCGCGCTTCTCCTCGTCCTTGCCCTTGTAGGAGTGGTTCTTGTCGTCGCTGTTGACGTTGTAGATACCACCGCCGTCCTTGTGGGCCTTGTTCTTCTCGACGGTGCTGTTCTTGACCGTCAGGACGGTGTCGACGGCGTAGATGCCGCCGCCGTTCTCGCCGGCGACGTTGTTCTTGACGAAGCTCCAGCTGACCTCGACGAAGCCGTCGGTGCTGGACAGGCCGCCGCCGTTCTTCTTGGCGGTGTTGCCCTCGATGAGGGTCTTCTCGATCTCGACGGTGCCGGCCTTGTCGTCGTCCTTGCGGTCGTCGTCCTTGCGGTCGTCGTCCTTGCGGTCGTGGCCGTTGTAGCTCGACTCGTACTTCTTCTTCTTGTCCTTGTCGCTGTGGCCGTTGGCCACGCCGCCGCCGTTCTTGCCGGCGGTGTTGTTGGTGATGCGGGACTCGCCGCCCTTGCCGTCGTGGGAGCCGGACACCTTGAGGACACCGGCGTTGAAGATGGCACCGCCGTCTTCGTCGGCGTGGTTGTTGTCGAAGGTGCTGCTCTCGACGTCGAGCCGGCCGAAGTTGGCGACCGCGCCGCCGTTGTTCTCGGCGCTGTTGAGGAAGAACTTGGTGTTCACGAGGTGGGCCTCGCCGCCCCGCTCGACCAGCAGACCACCGCCGTCGCCCTCGTGCTCCTTGTCGTCCTTGTCGTCCCAGTCCTTGCCGTCCTTGCCGTTCCAGTCCTTGGACTCCTCGCCGTGCGAGCCGTTCTCGGCTGGGGCGAGCACGGGCATCGCCGCCGCCAGCGCGGCAGCGACCTGCGCGGCGGTCGCGGGCTGGGCCACCTTCGCGGCAGCCGCCGGCTTCGCGGCGGTCGCCGGCTGGGCCACCTTCGCGGCGGTCGCCGGCTTCGCGGCAGCCGCCGGCTGGGCCGGGACGGGCGCCGGAGCCGCGGCCGGCTTCGCCGGGACGGGCGCCGGAGCCGGAGCGCCACCGCCGTGCCCGGACTGGTTGCCGTTCGGCTCGTACTTGCCGTTCTCGTGGCCCTTGTCGTTCTCGTGGCCCTTGTCGTTCCCGTGGTCCTTGCGCTTGTCGTCGTCGGAGGCCGCGCCGTTCTTGACCTCCACGTCCTTCAGGGTCAGGTCACCACCGTCAGCGACCCGGAAGATCCGGAAGCCGTCCTTCGACTCACGCTTGATCGTCGCGCCGTTGCCCTCGATCTTGATCTCCTGCTTGATCGTGGGCAGACCCGCCTCGTCCTTCTTGTCGAACTCGTCGAGTTCGTAGGTGCAGTCCCGGGCCAGCTTCAGCGTGCCACCGTCGTCCCGGTTGGCGAGGTCGAGGGCCTCGATCAACTCATCGTCGTCGCAGTCCACCTCCCGCACCTTGTCGTCCTTGTCGTCCCGGTCCTTGTCGTCCCGGCCCTTGTCGTCCCGGCCCTTGTCGTCCCGGTTCTTGTCGTCGTGGTTCTTGTCGTCCTTGGCCTTGTCGTCGTTGGCCTTGTCCTTGCCGTCGTCGCTGACCAGCTGGGAGGTCGACCACTTGACGTCGGTGACCCGGTGCGCGCCGGTCACGCCCGTGGTGGCGTACGCGACGCCCGCCAGGCTGACCGCCCCCGCGAGGCTGGCGGCGCCGGTGACGAGCCAGAGCCGGCGACGGCGGAACGGGGAGTTCTTGTCGCGGGCCAGGTCATCGTTCTTGCGAAGGTTTTTGGACATCGGAGTTCTCTGCCCTCTCCTTGTACCGACAAGGTCGCTTCGCCGTGGCGAGGCGGCCTTCGCTACAAATCGGTTGTAGCTGCTGAACAACACCGTATGAGAAGGATCCTCACTATGCGGGTGTATCCGAAGAAACTCCACATTCGGTGTGAGGGGGTGTGGAGAGCGGGAGGCCGGACGGCCCGGGCGGGCTCGGCATGACCGGCACGGGAGCGTGGCCGGTGGCGGAAAGCCGACGGCAGCCGCCAGGACGTGGCCGGCGGGGGAAAGCTCGCGGGCGGAGCCGAGGACGTGGCCGATGGCGGGAAGCTCGCGAGCGTGGCCGCCGCGGGTCAAGGGTGATGGTCGGGCACGCTCCACCCGCGGCGCTCCGCGGAATGGCCGGAGGTCTCACCCCAGGTGTGGCGGGGAGAGACCTCCGGCGTTATGTGGTGGTGCTCAGTTGAAGCAGTCGTCGACGGTCTTGGCGCAGTTGGTGGGGTCGTTGTCGGTGATGGTGGAGTCGTCGTCGAGCTTGACCTTGCCATCGTTGTTGAAGACGCCACCGGCGATCTTGTTGTGCTTGTCGCCGTTGTCGGCCTTGTTCTTCGTGACCTTGGTGTCGGTCAGGGTGACCTTGCCCTTGTTGTTGTAGATGCCGCCGCCGTTCTTGCCGGCGAAGTTCTCCTTGACCTTGCTGTCGCGCAGGACCAGGGAGGCCTCGAAGTCGTCGCGGTCCTTGTTGTCCTTGGACCAGTTGCTCGAGGCGGGCGAGCCGTTGTGCTCTTCGATGGGTTCGCCGTTGAAGATGCCGCCACCGAAGCGGTTGGCGCTGTTCTCGAGGATTTCGCTGTCGGTGATGGTGGCCGTGCCGCGCTTCTCCTCGTCCTTGCCCTTGTAGGAGTGGTTCTTGTCGTCGCTGTTGACGTTGTAGATACCACCGCCGTCCTTGTGGGCCTTGTTCTTCTCGACGGTGCTGTTCTTGACCGTCAGGACGGTGTCGACGGCGTAGATGCCGCCGCCGTTCTCGCCGGCGACGTTGTTCTTGACGAAGCTCCAGCTGACCTCGACGAAGCCGTCGGTGCTGGACAGGCCGCCGCCGTTCTTCTTGGCGGTGTTGCCCTCGATGAGGGTCTTCTCGATCTCGACGGTGCCGGCCTTGTCGTCGTCCTTGCGGTCGTCGTCCTTGCGGTCGTCGTCCTTGCGGTCGTGGCCGTTGTAGCTCGACTCGTACTTCTTCTTCTTGTCCTTGTCGCTGTGGCCGTTGGCCACGCCGCCGCCGTTCTTGCCGGCGGTGTTGTTGGTGATGCGGGACTCGCCGCCCTTGCCGTCGTGGGAGCCGGACACCTTGAGGACACCGGCGTTGAAGATGGCACCGCCGTCTTCGTCGGCGTGGTTGTTGTCGAAGGTGCTGCTCTCGACGTCGAGCCGGCCGAAGTTGGCGACCGCGCCGCCGTTGTTCTCGGCGCTGTTGAGGAAGAACTTGGTGTTCACGAGGTGGGCCTCGCCGCCCCGCTCGACCAGCAGACCACCGCCGTCGCCCTCGTGCTCCTTGTCGTCCTTGTCGTCCCAGTCCTTGCCGTCCTTGCCGTTCCAGTCCTTGGACTCCTCGCCGTGCGAGCCGTTCTCGGCTGGGGCGAGCACGGGCATCGCCGCCGCCAGCGCGGCAGCGACCTGCGCGGCGGTCGCGGGCTGGGCCACCTTCGCGGCAGCCGCCGGCTTCGCGGCGGTCGCCGGCTGGGCCACCTTCGCGGCGGTCGCCGGCTTCGCGGCAGCCGCCGGCTGGGCCGGGACGGGCGCCGGAGCCGCGGCCGGCTTCGCCGGGACGGGCGCCGGAGCCGGAGCGCCACCGCCGTGCCCGGACTGGTTGCCGTTCGGCTCGTACTTGCCGTTCTCGTGGCCCTTGTCGTTCTCGTGGCCCTTGTCGTTCCCGTGGTCCTTGCGCTTGTCGTCGTCGGAGGCCGCGCCGTTCTTGACCTCCACGTCCTTCAGGGTCAGGTCACCACCGTCAGCGACCCGGAAGATCCGGAAGCCGTCCTTCGACTCACGCTTGATCGTCGCGCCGTTGCCCTCGATCTTGATCTCCTGCTTGATCGTGGGCAGACCCGCCTCGTCCTTCTTGTCGAACTCGTCGAGTTCGTAGGTGCAGTCCCGGGCCAGCTTCAGCGTGCCACCGTCGTCCCGGTTGGCGAGGTCGAGGGCCTCGATCAACTCATCGTCGTCGCAGTCCACCTCCCGCACCTTGTCGTCCTTGTCGTCCCGGTCCTTGTCGTCCCGGCCCTTGTCGTCGTGGTCCTGCTCCCGGCCCTGATCGCTGGCGTTCAGCGGAGCCGCCGCGCGGTTCTCCGAAGCGCGCTGCGCGTCGTCGGACTTGTCGTCACGGGCGGCGATGCCACCCAGCGCCGCCAGACCGACGACACCGGTCAGCCCGGCCACGCCGGTGACGACCCAGAGGGCCCGCCGTCTGTTCGTCTGCGGGCTCACGGGAGGCCCGCCGTCGGAAGTGGTTACGTCCTTGTACATCCGAGCTTCCGTCCTTCCCTGCTATCAGACTGGGTCACACCAGCTGAGGCGGCGCGACCAGCTACAAATCGGTTGCAGCCTCTGATCCACACCGTATGAGAAGGATCCTCACGAGAGCGCGGTTATCTGAAAAAACCCCATATTCCGGACGAGTCTGGGGCGAGCCGCCGTGGTCGGGGCAGATGGGGCCGGCAGGGGTGAGAGCAGCGCAAACGGCGGCGGGCCCCACCAATGGCGTCCTGACGACGAGAAATGTCGCAGAAGCCGGCGGTGGGGCCCGCCGTTGTCGGTCGTGCGCGGGTCAGCCCGGCAGGCGCGGGCCCGCCTCGCGCTGCGCGGCCAGCCAGGTCTCCACCTCGTCGGCGGCGCGCGGCAGCCCGGCCGAGAGGTTCACCGCGCCGGTCGCGGTGACCAGCACGTCGTCCTCGATCCGGATGCCGATGCCGCGCAGCTCCTCGGGGACCAGCTCGTCCTCCGGCTGGAAGTAGAGCCCGGGCTCGACGGTGAGCACGTAGCCCTCGCCGAGGGTGCCGTCGCGGTACTTCTCCTTGCGCGCATTGGCGCAGTCGTGCACGTCGATGCCGAGCATGTGCCCGAAGCCGTGCAGCGTCCAGCGCCGGTAGACGGTCGACTTCTCGTCCATCGCCTCGTCCACGCTCACCGGCAGCAGGCCCAGGTCGGCCAGGCCCTCGGCCAGCACCCGCATGCAGGTCAGGTGGACGTCGCGGAACTTCACCCCGGGCTTGATCACGTCGATGCCGGCCTGCTGCGAGGCGTGCACGATGTCGTAGACCTGGCGCTGGAGCGGGGTGAACCGGCCGTTGACCGGCAGCACCCGCGTCACGTCGGCGGTGTAGAGGTTGCGGTTCTCCACGCCCATGTCCATCAGCAGCAACTGGCCGGGACGGGTGGTGCCATGGTTGTGCACCCAGTGCAGGATCGTGGCGTGCTCGCCCGCGCCGACGATCGAGCTGTAGCCGACGTCGTTGCCCTCGTGCCGGGCGCGCAGCCCGAAGATCCCCTCCAGCAGCCGCTCGGAGACGCCCCGGTCGGCGGGGATCGCCCGGGCCACGTCCTCGAAGCCGCGGACGGTCGCGTCGATGGCGTCCTGGAGCTGGGCAATCTCCCACTCGTCCTTGACCAGCTTCAGCTCCGAGATGGCGATGGCCAGCTCCCGGTCCCGGGGCGGCTGGCTCTCGGCGCGGGCGCCGTCGTACGGGCGCACGGCCGCGTCCACCACCGGGTCGAAGCCGCGCAGCACCCGGGTACGCCCCGGCGCCAGGTCGGCCAGCGCCGCGTCCAGCCCGCTGAGGTCCGCGGTCGGCAGGCCCAGCTCGGCGGACTTCTCGGTCAGCGTGTGCCGGCGGCCGACCCAGAGCTCGCCGTGCCGGCTGCGGAAGAACTCGTCGGTCTCCCGCGACGAGCGGGGGCGCATGTACAGCGTCGCGTCGTGCCCCGAGCCGTTCGGCCGCAGCACGAGCACGCTGTCCGGATCGTGATCGCCCGTCAGGTAGGCGAAGTCGCTGCCCGGCCGGAACGGGTAGGCGGTGTCGTTGGCGCGTACCTTCTCGTTGCCGGTGGGGATCACCAGCGTCTCGCCGGGGAAGGCCGCCGAGAGGGCCGCCCGGCGCTTGGCGTAGTTGGGCACCTCCGGCCGAGGGCCGACCGGCAGTTCGGTGTCCCGCCAGCCCTGCCGCATGAACGACAGGAACGCCTCCGGGAAGTCCGGATCGTGCGATTCGGTGCCGTCTGCCGGCGTAGCGTCGGTGCGCTCCTCGGTCATGCTCCGCTCCCTCCGCGTCGATGCTGGCCCCGACGGTACCCTCCGGGCCGGAAGCGGTGGAGCCGGTGGGGGAGCACGACCCGGATCGCCGGACGGCCGCGACCGCCGTCCGGCGCCCGTGGGAAGATGACCACCATGTGCGGACTCCTGGCCTTCTTCAGCGCGCGCGGCGACGCCGGCGCGCACCGCGACCACATCGCCGGCGCCCTGGAATGCCTGCACCACCGCGGCCCCGACGAGACAGGGGTCGAGCTGGTGGGGGACGCCTCCGGCCGGTACGCGGACGGGGTCTTCGCCCACAAGCGCCTGGCGATCATCGACGTGGCCTCCAGCCACGAGCCGCTGCCCTACGCCGACGGCCGCTACCTGCTGACCTTCAACGGCGAGATCTACAACTACATCGAGCTGCGCGACGAGCTGGTCCGTGACTTCGGCGCCCGGTTCGCCACCGCCGGTGACGGCGAGGTGATCGTCGCCGGCTACCACTACTGGGGCGAGCAGGTGCTCACCCGGCTGCGGGGGATGTTCGCCTTCGTCATCTGGGACCGCCAGGAGCGCCGGGCGTTCGGCGCCCGCGACTACTTCGGCATCAAGCCGCTGCACTACCTGGAGACTGCGGACGGGCTCTACCTCGCCTCGGAGAAGAAGGCGCTGCTGCCGTTCGCGCACGCCAACTACCAGGGTGACGCCGGCATCGACAACGCCAACCTGAGCCACTACCTGACCCTGCAGTACGTCCCGGAGCCCGGCACGCTGCACAAGGGGATCAACCGGATCGGGTCGGGCGAGTACCTGACCTGGACCCCGGGCGGCCGGATCGACGTACGCCGCTGGTACCGGCCGGTGTTCCGGCCCGCCCCCGTCGACGACGAGCAGAAGCTCTACCACGAGATCCGGGAGACGCTGCGGGAGAGCGTCCGGATGCACATGCGTTCGGACGTGCCGGTCGGTTCGTTCCTCTCCAGCGGCATCGACTCGACCGCGGTGGTGGCGCTGGCGCGGGAGTTCAACCCGAACATCCTCACCTTCACGGTCGGCTACGACGTGCCCGGCTACTCGGAGATCGACGTCGCCCAGGACTCGGCCCGCCACCTCGACGTGACCACGATCCCGACGAAGATCGGGCCGCAGGACATGATCGAGGCGCTGCCGAAGATCGTCTGGCACCTGGACGACCCGGTCGCCGACCCGGCCCTGGTGCCGCTCTACTTCGTGGCGAAGAAGGCGGCCGAGCACGTCACCGTTGTGCTCTCAGGCGAGGGCGCGGACGAGTTCTTCGGCGGCTACACCATCTACCGCGAGCCGCTCTCGCTCAGCTCGGTCAACGGCCTGCCCGGCGGTGTGCAGAAGGGGCTGCGGGCGGTCTCCAAGGCCATCCCGCAGGGCGTCAAGGGCAAGAGCTTCCTGGAGCGGGGCACGACCCCGATCGAGGAGCGCTACTACGGCAACGCCCGGATGTTCACCGAGGAGGAGAAGCAGCACCTGCTCCGCCGGTACGACCCGTCGGTGCGCTACACCGACGTCACCGCGCCGATCTACGCCGAGGCCACCGAGCTGGACGACGTCACCAAGATGCAGTACGTCGACCTCTACACCTGGCTCCGGGGTGACATCCTCGTCAAGGCCGACCGGATCTCGATGGCCCACTCGCTCGAGGTGCGGGTGCCGTTCCTCGACCGCGAGGTCTTCGACGTCGCGGCGAAGATCCCGGTGGACCTGAAGCTGCCCCCGCGCTCCGACGCCACCAAGTACGCGATGCGCCAGGCGTTGCAGGGCGTGGTGCCGCCGGCCATCGTCAACCGGAAGAAGCTGGGCTTCCCGACCCCGACCCGGGTCTGGCTGCGCGGCGAGATGTACGAGTGGGCCCGGCACGTCCTGGCCACCTCCGGCGCCGGCGACCTGCTTGACCTGTCGTACGCGCTGCGGCTGCTCGAGGAGCACAAGCGGGAGGAGGCGGACCACTCGCGCAAGGTGTGGACCGTGCTGATCTTCTGCGTGTGGCACGCCATCTTCGTGGCGAAGACCATCGACCCGGGCATCCAGCGCAACCAGTCCGCCCTGCTCACCAAGCCGGTGGTCGGCTCCATGGTCCGCTGACCGGCGCGGCCCCACGCCGGGCCGACCCTGTTGATCAAGAGGTTTGCGTCATCCGGAGACGTTCCGGTGACGCAACCTCTTGATCATCAGGTGGCCCTCAGAGGAGCTTCTCCAGCGTGATCGGCAGCTCGTACTGGCGCCGGCCGGTCGCGTGGTGGACTGCGTTGGCGATCGCCGCCGCCGCCCCCACCACGCCGATCTCGCCGACCCCCTTGATCCCGATCGGGTTCACCACGTCGTCGCGCACCTCGATGGTGTCCACCACCACGTCCGGGACGTCCGCGTTGACCGGCACCAGGTAGTCGGCGAGGCTGGCGTTGGCCCAGCGGCCGATCCGCGGGTCCATCCGGGTGGCCTCCAGCAGCGCCTGGCCCAGTCCCCAGAGCATCCCGCCCATGAGTTGGCTGTGCGCCGTCTTGCGGTTGAGCACCCGACCCGGGGCGAAGACGCCGACCATCCGGCGTACCCGGACCACACCGAGGTCGGCGTCCACCGCCACCTCGGCCATCTGCGTGCCGAAGGTGTGCAGGCCGTACCCGGCGTCCTGCGGCGGCGGGTTCCAGATGCCGAGCACCTCCATGTCCGGGGCCATGGTCCGTTGCAGCAGGTCGGCGTACGTCTCGCCGACGTCGGGCCGGTCGCGCCGCACCATCCGTCCGTCGCGGACCTCCACGCCGGCCGGGTCGGCCCCGTGCAGGGGCGATCGCCCGTCGGCCACCGCGCGCTGGATGAGCTGGTCGCGCAGCTGTGTCGCCGCGATGTGCACGGCCGAACCGACCGCGCTGGTGCCGGTCGAGCCCACCGCGGCGGTGATGTTCGGCAGGTCGCTGCTGCCGCCGACGAACCGGACCCGGTCCACCGGCAGGCCCAGTGCGTCCGCGGCGACCTGGGTCATCGCGGTGTAGACGCCGGTGCCGAACTCCGAGACGCCCGCCTCGACCACGGCCGTGCCGTCGCTGTAGAGCCGGGCCTTGGCGCGCTGCGGGTTCACCGGCTGGGCGATCGGGTACAGCGCACCAGCCATGCCGGTGCCGATCAGCCACCGCCCCTCTCGCCGGGACCCGGGCCGCGGATCCCGGTCGTGCCAGCCGAACAGCTCGGCCGCTCGCTGGTAGCACTCCCGGAGCCCGTTGCTGGACCACGGGTGCCCGTTCTCCGGGTCGGTGTCCGCGTAGTTGCGTAGCCGCAGCTCCAGCGGGTCGACGCCGACCCGCTCGGCCAGCTCGTCCATCGCGCACTCCAGGGCGAACATCCCGCTGGCCTCGCCGGGGGCGCGCATGAAGGTGGGAGTGATGGTGTTGCCCCGGACCAGGTGGTAGACGCCCTCGTAGTTCGGGCTGGTGTACGCCACCGCCGCGCTCTGCAGCGACGGCTCCGCCCAGTCGTCGAACGGCGAGGTGAGGGAGGTCTTGTGGTGGCGGAGCGCGCTGATCCGCCCGTCGGCGTCGGCGCCGATGCTGATCTGCTGCTCCTGCTCCTCCCGGTGCCCGCAGGAGGTGAACATCTGCTCCCGGGTGAGCGCCAGCCGGACCGGCCGCCGCACCTGCCGGGCGGCCATCGCGGCGAGCGCGGGGTGGTGCCAGATCATCGCCTTGGACCCGAAGCTGCCGCCCACGGCGTGGCTGACCACCCGGATCGAGATCGGCGGGAGGCCGAGCAGCGCGGCGACGGTGAACTGGGTGGCGCTCGGCCCCTGGGTCGCGTCGTAGATGGTGAGCCGGTCGACGTCGTCCCAGACGGCCGTGCTGGCCGAGGGCTCGATGGGGTTGTGGTGGTTGGGCGCGAACCGGTAGGTCGCCTCGACCCGCACCTCCGCCTCGGCCAGAGCCTTGGCCACGTCGCCGCGGGACGAATGCCCCGGCAGCAGGCCGCCGAAGATCCGGTCCGGCACGTACGCCCGGTCGCGCGCCTGGTCGAGCAGGGTGGTGGCGGGGGTGGTGTCGTACTCGACCCGGATCAGCGTGGCGGCGTGCTCGGCGCGTTCGATGGTGTCGGCGACCACGATCGCGACCGGCTGGCCGCCGTAGTGGATGGTCTCGTCCTGCAGCGGGAAGAACGTCTGCCCGTGTGCGGCCAGCCCGGCCAGGGCGGGCAGGAGCGGCGGCACGGTGGCGACCCGGTCCAGGTTGCGATGGGTGAGCACGGCCAGCACCCCCTCGGCCCGCTCGGCCTCGTCGGTGTTGATCGCCGTGATCCGGCCGCTGGCCACCGTCGCGTTCAGCAGCACCGCGTGGGTCAGCCCGGTCAACGCCACCTCGGCCGAGTAGCGCGACTCGCCGCGTACCTTGAAGCGGCCGTCCACCCGGTTCAGGGTGGCGCCGATCGCGGGGCTCATGCCGTTGCCTCCCGTTTCGCCATCTCCATGAGGGCCCGGACGATGGTCCGCCGGCCAAGTTCGATCTTGAAGGCGTTCATCCCGTGCGGCACCGCAGCCGCCATCTCCGCCTCGGCGGCGCGGGTGAAGGAGTCGACGGTCGCCGGGGCGCCGTCGAGCACCCGCTCGGCCGCGCGGGCACGCCACGGCTTGGTGGCCACCCCGCCCAGCGCCAGCCGGATCTCCGCGATCCGGCCGCCGGCCACCGCCATGGCCACCGCGACGGAGGCGAGCGCGAACTCGTACGACTCGCGGTCGCGGATCTTGATGTAGCGGGAGGTGGCCGCGACCGGGAGCGGCGGGAGGTCGACGCCGGTGATCAGCTCGCCGTGGCTCAGCGGGTGCTCACGCTCCGGGGTCTGCCCGGGCAGCAGGTAGAAGTCGTCGATCGGGATGCTGCGGGAACCGGCCGGGCCCTCGGTCCGCACCACCGCGTCCAACGCCACCAGCGCGACGGCCAGGTCGGACGGGTGGGTGGCGATGCAGCAGTCGCTGGTGCCGAGCACCGCGTGCCCGCGGTTGACCCCGTCCAGCGCGCTGCACCCCGTGCCTGGGGCGCGCTTGTTGCAGGGGACCTCGGTGTCCCGGAAGTAACTGCAGCGCACCCGTTGCAGGAGGTTGCCGCCGATGGTGGCCATGTGCCGCAGCTGGGGCGAGGCGCCGAGCACCAGCGCCTCGGCCACCGTCGGGTAGCGCCGGGCCACCGCCGGCTGCTCGGCCACGTCGCTCATGCGGGCGAGCCCGCCGAGCCGCAGCCCGCCGTCCGGCAGTTCCTCGACCTGGTTCAACGGCAGGTCGTTGATGTCGACCAGGCGGCGGGGCTGCTCGACGTAGATGCGGAGCAGGTCGACCTGGGTGGTCCCACCGGCCAGGAAGGCGCTCTCCGGGTCGGCGGCGACCGTGCCGATCGCGGTGCCGACGTCGGAGACCCGGGAGTAGCTAATCGGCCGCACGGCTGCCCCCCTGCTCGTCCCGCACCCGGCGGATCGCGGCACGGATGTGCGGATAGGCGGCGCAGCGGCAGATGTTGCCGCTCATCCAGTCCCGGATCTCGGCGTCGTCGCCGGCGTGTCCCTCGTCGAGCAGCGCCACCGCCGACATGATCTGCCCGGGAGTGCAGTAGCCGCACTGGAAGGCGTCGGCGTCCAGGAACGCCTGCTGCATCGGGTGCAGCGTGTCGCCGTCGGCCAGCCCCTCGATCGTGGTCACCTCGCGGTTCTCGCAGGTGATCGCGAGGGTCAGGCAGCCCAGCACCCGCCTTCGGTCGACCCAGACCGTGCACGCCCCGCAGGCGCCCTGGTTGCAGCCCTTCTTCGTCCCGGTCAGATCGAGACGGTCCCGGAGCGCGTCGAGCAGGCTCACCCGTGGCTCCACCATGATCGTCCGACTCTCGCCGTTGACCCGCAGGCGGACCTCGACCTCACCCGGACCCCGGACCACCGCGCTGTCCGGGGTCGGCGCCGTCCTGGTCGTCTGGTACGACTTCACCAACTCGCACCCCCTTGTGTTCTGTCTGACCATATATTCCGGATCGGCATCTATTGCGAGAGATCGTCCGACTTGCCCCCGCGGTGGGGTGGTCGACGCACCGGGACGGGAGGCGGGCGCGTGCGGGACGTGTTCGACGAGGTGCACCGCCACTGGCGGGCCGGTGAGCCGGTCGCGCTGGCGACCGTCGTGGCTACCTGGCGCTCGGCGCCGCAGCCGCCCGGCGCCGCGATGCTGGTCACGGCCGACGGCACGGTCACCGGCAGCGTCTCCGGCGGCTGTGTCGAGGCCGACCTGTACGAACGGGCGCGTGCCGTGCTCGACACCGGCAGCCCGGAACTGGTCCGCTACGGCGTCAGCGACGACGACGCGTACGCGGTCGGGCTGACCTGCGGCGGGGTGCTCGACGTGTACGTGGAGCGGGTGACGCCCGCCGGCTTCCCCGAACTCGACGCGGTCGCCGCCGCCCGCGAGGCCGGCCGCCCGGCCGCGGTGGTCACCTGCGTCGCCGCCGACGTCGGCGACCCGCCCGGGACCGCGGTGCCGGCCGACCCGGACCGGCGGCTCGGCCGGCGGCTGGTGCTGGCCGGCGACCGGGTGGTCGGGTCGCTCGGCGGCGACCGGCTGGACGCCGCGGCGGCCGCCGACGCGCTCGGGCTGCTCGCGGCCGGACGCAGCGGAGTGCTCCGGTACGGCTACCACGGACAGCGCCGGGGCAGTGGCGTGAGCCTCTTCGTCGCGGCGTACGCCACGCGGCCCCGGATGCTCGTCTTCGGCGCCATCGACTTCGCCGCCGCGGTGGCCCGGATCGGCGCCTTCCTCGGCTACCGGGTGACCGTCTGCGACGCCCGCCCGGTGTTCGCCACCGCCCGGCGATTCCCGGAGGCGCAGGAGGTGGTCGCCGACTGGCCGCACCGCTACCTGCGGACGGAGCTGGACGCCGGCCGGGTCGACCCGCGGACCGTGGTCTGCGTGCTGACCCACGACCCGAAGTTCGACGTGCCGGTGCTCGCGCTGGCGCTGCGCCACCCGCTGGCGTACGTCGGGGCGATGGGGTCCCGGCGTACCCACGACGAGCGGCGTAAGCGCCTGCGCGAGGCGGGGGTCGGCGAGGAGCAACTCGCCCGGCTCGCCTCGCCGATCGGGCTGGACCTGGGCGGGCGCACGCCGGAGGAGACCGCGGTGAGCGTCGCCGCGCAGATCGTCGCCGGCCGCTGGGGCGGCACCGGCCGACCGCTGGCCGACCTGGCCGGGCCGATCCACCACCCGGGCTAGGCGCCGGGCCGATCCGCCACCCGGGCCAGGCGCAAGGCCGATTTGTCACCCGGGCCAGGCGCCGGGCCGATCCATCACCCGGGCCAGGCGCAGGCCCATCCATCACCTGGGCCAGGCGGTCCGGCGCCGATCCATCGTTCGGGCTGGGCCCGGCCCCGGATCCGCTCCCGGGGTCCGCGGCAGGTGGTGGACCAGGTCGTCGACGAGCACCGTGCCGACCCGTGGCGTGTCCCGTGCCCCGCACGCATCCCGGCGGGCCAATACCGTATCTTCGGCGCTCGTCACGACGCGCGCTGTGCCAGCCTGGTGCGACGAGATCTCCCCAGGCACGACGGCGGGTGGGGTGGCCCGCTCCGGCCGGGCGGCGTGGCGGCCGGCGACGACGGAAGGACCGGAATGGGATACGCGGTGGTGCTCGGCGAGGCACTGATGGACCTGCTCGAGACCGAGCGCGGCGGGGAGCCGGTCTACCGGCAGGCGATCGGCGGCGGGCCGCTGAACGTCGCCGTCGGGGTGTCCCGGCTCGGCGGCGCGGCGCAGTTCGTCGGTTCGTTCGGCGACGACGCGCTCGCCGGCCGGATCCGCGACTTCCTCACCACCGTCGGTGTCGGGCTGGACGGCGCGATCACCGCGCCGGTGCCGACCGCGCTCGCGGTGGTCAGCCACGCCGGGGCGGAACCCGACTTCCGCTTCTACGGCGAGCCGCCCTCGTACGGCCTGCTCGGCGCCGACGACGTGGACATCGCGCTCGTCGAGGGGGCCGACGTGCTCTACTGCGGGTCGATCGTGCTGCTGCGGCCAACGGTGCTCGCCGCCGCGCGGCGGGCCTGGTCGCTCGCCGCCGGTGGCCTGCGCGTGTTCGACCCGAACGTGCGGCCCCGGCTGCTGGACGGCCCGGCCGCGCTGGCCGGCCTGCGCGAGGTGGTGGCCGAGTTCGCCGCCGGGGCGCACCTGGTCAAGCTCAGCAGCGCGGACGCGGAGCTGCTCTACCCCCGGGAGCCGGTCGAGGGGGTCGCGGCGTACCTGCGCGAACTGGGCGCCGCGACGGTGGTGGTGACCCTCGGCGCGGACGGCGCGGTGCTCGCCGCCGCCGACGCCGACCCGGTCCGGGTGCCGGCACCCAAGGTCAACCCGGTGGACGCCACCGGCGCGGGGGACTCGGTGATGGCGGCGCTCGTCGCCGACCTGCTCGCCGACGGCGAGCCGACCGACCCGGCGGGCTGGGTCGAGCGGGTGGCGTTCGCGCTGCGCGTCGCCGGGCTGGTCTGCGAGTCGCCCGGCGGCGCCACCTCCATGCCCACCCGCGCCGACGTCCTCCAGCGCTTCACCCGCTGACCCAGCTTCCGCGATCTTGCACTTTCGGCCCCTAATCTGTCCCGATTCGCGTTTTTCGCCGGGGCGGAAACCGCAAGATCGCGGGGGATGAGGGCGGGGTCAGGGGGTGAGTTCGCGGTAGCCGCGGCGGGCGGCCGTGCGGGCCGTCGGGGCCGCGAACGGGGCGTGGGCGGCTACGTCCTCCGGGGGTGTGCCGTCGCGGTGGCCGGCCCGGATCAGCGCGGCCAGGTCGACCAGCTGCCGGTGCTGGGCGCGGACGAACTCCGCGTCCACCGGCGTGCCGTGTCCCGGCACCACCACCGTGGCGGGCGTGGTCAGCCGGAGCAGGTCCGCGACGGCGTCCGGCCACCGCAGCGGGTACGAGTCCTCGAAGGCGGGCGGCGCGCCCTGCTCGACCAGGTCGCCGGCGACGAGCACGTCCGCGTCCGGCACGTGCACCACCAGATCGCCGTCGGTGTGCCCGAGACCGGGGTGGCGCAGCAGCACCGGCCGCCCGCCCACGTCGAGCACGGTCTCGCCGCGCACCGGGTGCGTCGGCGCGAGCAACTCGGTGCCGGCCACCCCGGGGGCGAGGACCGGCCACTCCGCGCTCACCTCTGCGTACGCCTCGCGGCGCAGCCGGTCCGGGTGGTCCCGCAGAGCGGCCGCGACGCGTTCGTGCGCGTACACCGGGCGGGGCGGATCGGCGGCGAGCGTCGCGTTGCCGAAGCAGTGGTCGAAGTGGTGGTGCGTGTTCACCACCGACCAGGGCGCGGCGGTGACCACCCGGGCGGCGGCGGCCAGCTCGGCGGCCTGCCCGGCGGTCGAGAGAGTGTCCACCAGCAGCGCGGCGCCGTCGCCGACCACCAGCGTGACGTTCACGTCGAGCAGCGGCTCGCGCAGCACGTGCACCCGGTCGGCGACCTCGACGAACCGGAGGGTCATGCGGGCCGCGACGCGCGCTCCACGAAACGCTGGCGGTCGACGAGCACCCGCTCCACCCGCCCGTCGGCCACCGTGTCGTCCCCGTCGGTGACGATCACCTCGAACAGCAGCCGCCGCCCGTCGACCTTGGCCAGCCGGGCCTGTGCCCGGACCGTCCGCCCGATCGGGGTCGGCGCCCGGTGGTCCAGCTCGACCCGCAGCCCGACCGTGGTCATCCCGGCCGGCATCCGGGCGGCGGTCGCGGCGACCGTCGCGGCCTCGGCGAGCGCCAGGACCCGGGGCGTGCCCAGCACCGGCACGTCGCCGGAGCCGACCGCCTGCGCGGTGTCGGCGTCGGTCACAGTCAACTCCACCCGGGCGCTCAGCCCCGGGACGAACGCGGGCTCCGACTGCTCCTGCATGGCCCACAGCCTAGGTGCTGCCCGACCCGCCGGCCACGCGCGCGGGGCCCGCGGACACGCCGCGACCGGCCCGACGACCCTCGCCGCCCTGGTGGTCGGCGTCGGTCGATGGGTCGACCGCCGTTAACCTTGACCGCGATGGCCGTCGTGACTGACCCCCAGCCCCCCGCCCGGACCGACCCGCCCGCGTCGCCCGACGGCGGGCGTCGCCGCCTGGTCGCCATGGCGATCTGGGGTGCCGCCTTCGTCGTCGGCTGGCTCGGTATCGGGCTGCCCACCGACCCGACGTACGCGTTCCTCTGGATCTGGGCCGCCACCATCGCCTGGAACTCGTCCCGGCCGTGGCGCAGCCACCTGCGCTTCGCCCGGGACTGGGTGCCGGTGGTGGTGCTCTTCGCCGTGTACAACCTCTCCCGGGGGTTCGCCGACAACGGCGCCGTCCCGCACGCCTACGAGCTGGTCGTCGCCGACCGCTTCATGTTCGGCTGGGCGACCGGCGGCCAGGTGCCGACGGTGTGGTTGCAGCAGCACCTCTACCGGCCGCAGGTGCAGTGGTGGGACGTGCTGGTGAGCTGGGTCTACTTCTCGCACTTCGTGGTCGCGCTCGCCGCCGCCGCCGTGCTCTGGCTGCGCAACCGGGCGCGCTGGGGCGCGTACATGCGGCGGTGGGCCTTCCTCTGCGCCGCCGGCCTGGTCACCTACTTCCTCTACCCGGCCGCGCCGCCGTGGTGGGCCGCGCAGAACGGCCTGATCGAGGACGTCGCCCGGATCTCCACCCGGGGCTGGAAGGAGTTCGGCATGCACGGGGCCGGCAACCTGCTCAACGCCGGCCAGATCGCGTCGAACCCGGTGGCCGCGATGCCCTCGCTGCACACCGCCTGGGCGCTCTTCGTGGTGCTGTTCTTCCTCAACGCGACCCGCCGGCGCTGGTGGCCGCTGCTGCTCGCGTACCCCCTGGCGATGACCTTCACCCTGGTCTACGCGGGCGAGCACTACGTGATCGACGTGCTGGTCGGCTGGGCGTACGTCGGGATGACCTTCCTGGTGGTCGGCCTGGCCGAGCGCTGGTGGGCCGCCCGCAAGGCCCGCCGCGGGCCGCCCGACGAGGCGGCGCCGACCACCGGCGGCGAAGTCGGGGACACGGCGACGGACCAGGCCCCCACCGCCGACCCGTCCGCGCTGCCCGCCACCCGCTGACCCCCGCGGGTCTCCGGGGAAGCCAACCGGCCCGCTCAGCCGGCCCCGCTCAGCCGGCCCGGCGGGCGGCATGCGTGCGCGTGACCAGCTCGGCGGCCAGCGCCCAGGCCTCGGCGAGGTCGCGCTCCTCGGCCACCGCGCCCGCCCCGCCCGCGGTGTCCGCGTGCACGGTGGCCAGGCCGAGACGCCGCTGCAGCGGCCCCTGCACCACCCGGACGCTCTGGATCCGGGCGTACGGTACGAGCGTGAGCTGCCGGGTCAGCAGCCCGGACCGGACCGCGAAGACCCGCTCGTGCAGCCCCGCGCCGAGCGCGCCGCGCCCCAGCGGGTGCAGCCAGCGGGCCCGTGGCGGCGGCGGGTGCAGCGGCAACCCGGTCAGCCCCACCCCGGGCAGCACCTCGCTGACGATCCGTTCGGCGGTCGGCTGGTCGCCGACCGGCAGCAGCCGGTCCGGGCGGTTGCGTTCGTCCGCCTCGCCGACCGAGTAGCCGGCCACCTCCAGCCGCAGCCGGAGCCAGCCCTTCGCCCGCCACAGCAGCGGCCAGGTGGCGCGGACGGTCTGCACCCGGTCCAGCGGCACCGTCTGCGCCCGCGTCTCCAGCAGGCCGTTGCGGACCCGCAGCGTCCCGTCGTCGCGGGCCAGCCGGAAGTTCCAGTCGTCGAGGACCCGGCGCACCGGCTGCAACACCACGCCGGCCATGGCGGTGAGGGTGCTGGCCACCGCGACGAACGACCACGAGCCCTCGGAGAGAAACTGGACCACCACGAAGGCCACGCCGAACGGCAGCAGGAACGCCTGCGGCGTGAGCAACTGGCTGATCAGCAGGTCCTGGTTGCGTACGGTGTGCAGCGGCCGGCCGGGTGGCACGTCGGCCGGCGCGGGCGGCGGGCCCGCCGGCGTGGTCGTGGGACCGGCCGGTCCGGCGGGTTCGGGCGCGGCGACCGGCTGCCCGGCCCGGCCGGCCAGGACCAGCAGCCGCGCTCGCAACGCGGTCGCGTCAGCCACGCTGAGATACGCCAACGGCGCCTCGGTCTTGCCGCCGCCCACCACCTCGAGGCGCAGCTCGGCGAGGCCGGTGAGCTGGGCGAGCAGCGGCCGGACCACCTCGACGGCCTGCAGCCGCTCCAGCGGGATGGCCCGGGTCCGTCGCCAGAGCAGCCCCTCGTACACCCGCAGCTCGCGGCCGACCACGTGGTAGCCGGTGTTGTACCAACTGATCACCGACAGCACGGTCGCGCCCAGCGCCAGCACGACGACCATCGCGGCGAACCAACCGAAACCCACGCGGGACAGCGTCGACCAGGAGAGCCCGGCGATCACCACGACCAGCGACTTGGCGCCGTGCAGCGCCGGGCTGAGCGGGTGCAGTCGCTGGCGGGGTTCCCCCTGCTCGCCCCACGGCGGGCCGGGCGGCGCGCCGCCCGGATACGGCGGTGCCCCTCCCGGTGGGTGGGGCGCCGGCGACGCGCCGGGGTACGGACCCGGGTACGCCGGCCACCCGCCGTTCGGCGGCGGTCCGGGGTAGGGCACCGGGCCGGGGTGCGGCGGCGGTCCGGGGTGGGGCACCGGGCCGGGGTGCGGCGGCGGGCCGGGGTGCGGCGGCGGTCCGGGGTGGGGCACCGGGCCGGAGTGCGGCGGCGCACCGGCGGGTGGTGGGCCGGGATCCGGCGCGGGCGGTCGGGTGCCCGGCTCGGCGGGGCCCTCGCTCATCGGGGCCGTCCCGCCGGCGCCGGCGACGAGTCGGAGCGGCCGGTCACAGGCCCTCCGCCCGGTCCTCGCCGAGGGCGGTCAGCCGGTCGCGCAGCCGGGACGCCTCGGCGGGCCGCAGCCCGGGCACCCGGGCGTCGCTGGCCGCCGCGGCGGTGTGCAACTGGACGGTCGCCAGGTCGAAGGCGCGTTCCAGCGGCCCGGCGCTGACGTCGACGAACTGCATCCGGGCGTACGGGACGATGGAGAGCCGCCGGACCAGCAGCCCGTGCCGGACCAGCAGGTCGTTCTCCCGCTCGGCGTAGCCCCAGGCGCGGACCGCCCGGACGATGGAGACGGCCCGGGCGGCGGTCAGCAGCAGGATGACAGCGAGACCCAGCCCGAACAGCCAGTGCCCGCTGAGCGCCCAACCGATCGTCACCGCGACCACGACGACGGCCACCAGCACGGCCAGCCGGACCAGCTCCACCCAGATCAGGTCCCGGGAGATCGGCTGCCAGCGTACGGTCTCCGGCCACGGCTCCAGCGGCCCGGCGGCGGCCGGCGGTGGCCCGGTGAATTCCGCTCCGCTCACCGCGGGGACCCGATCTGCGCGCTCACGCTTCGAGCGTAGGCGATCCGGACAGCGGCGCGACCGCACGAAGGAAGCCCCGGGTGTCGAGAAAGTCGCCGAGCGACTCACGGTGCGCGTCGCACGCCAGCCAGGTCTTGCGGCGATCGGCGTCGTGCAGGCGTGGATTGTTCCACCGCAGCGCCCAGAGCGCCGGCGCGCGGCATCCCTTGGCCGAGCAGATCAGCGGCTCGTCAGCGGAAGAGGGACTGCTCATCCCGGCCAGTCTAGGGCGGCGGGACGCAGAGGTTGAGCGCCGGGCGGCCACGGGGGGAGCCGCCCGGCGACGGGGTGAATCGTACACGCGGCGGACCGGTCCCTGTCCACCCCGTCTGTGGCGATTCGGCCGAGCAGGACGGCGTGGCGAAAATCGGGTTCTCCCCACCTCCGTACTCAGCCGGGCATGCGAGTCTTGTTAGGCACCACGCCGCGACAACCGATGATGCTGTGGAGGACCGGTGGCCCAGCCGACCACGCCCGACGCTCCGACCCCGAACGGGGCGGCCCCGCAGACGCCCGCGCCGGCGACCACACCCGCCGAGGACGCGACCCTGCTGGAGCGGGCGCTGTTCGAGATCAAGAAGGTGATCGTCGGTCAGGACCGGATGGTCGAGCGGATGGTCGTCGCGTTGCTCGCCCGCGGCCACTGCCTGCTGGAGGGGGTGCCCGGGGTGGCCAAGACCCTCGCGGTGGAGACCCTCGCCAAGGTCGTCGGCGGCTCGTTCGCCCGGGTGCAGTTCACTCCGGACCTGGTGCCGGCCGACATCATGGGCACCCGCATCTACCGGCAGTCGAGCGAGAAGTTCGACGTCGAACTCGGTCCGGTGTTCGTCAACTTCCTGCTCGCCGACGAGATCAACCGGGCCCCGGCCAAGGTGCAGTCGGCCCTGCTGGAGGTGATGAGCGAGAAACAGGTGTCCATCGGCGGGGAGAGCCACAAGGTGCCGGATCCGTTCCTGGTGATGGCCACCCAGAACCCGATCGAGCAGGAGGGCGTCTACCCGCTGCCGGAGGCGCAGCGGGACCGCTTCCTCATGAAGATCGTCGTGGGCTATCCGACCGATGCCGAGGAACGCGAGATCGTCTACCGGATGGGAGTGGCCGCGCCGGAGCCCGCCGCGGTGTTCACCAGCGCCGACCTGCTCGCGCTACAACGCAAGGCGGACCAGGTCTTCGTGCACAACGCGCTGGTGGACTACGCGGTCCGGCTGGTGCTCGCGACCCGCGCCCCGGCCGAGCACGGCATGCCGGACGTCGCGCAGCTGATCCAGTACGGCGCCAGCCCGCGGGCCTCGCTCGGGCTGGTGCGGGCCACCCGGGCGCTCGCGCTGCTGCGCGGCCGGGACTACGCGCTGCCGCAGGACGTCCAGGACATCGCCCCGGACATCCTGCGCCACCGTCTGGTGCTCAGCTACGACGCGCTCGCCGACGACGTGCCCGCCGACCACATCGTGCACCGGGTGATGGCCACGATCCCGCTGCCCTCGGTCGCGCCCCGGCAGCAGGCCTCGCCGACGCCGACCGCTCCGCCGCCGGGCGCCGGGTGGCCCGGGCCGCGCCCGTGACCTCAGCCACCCCTCGCCCGGCCACCGGCGACCGCTCGGAGGCAGTGCTGTCCCGGCTGCAGCTGCTGGTCACCCGCAAGCTCGACGGCCTGCTCCAAGGGGACTACGCCGGCCTGCTGCCCGGCCCGGGCAGCGAAGCGGGGGAGTCGCGCGAGTACCGGCCCGGGGACGACGTGCGCCGGATGGACTGGCCGGTCACCGCGCGCACCACCATGCCGCACGTCCGGCGGACCATCGCCGACCGGGAGTTGGAGACGTGGCTGGCGGTGGACCTCTCCGCGAGCCTGGACTTCGGCACCGGCCAGTGGCTCAAGCGGGACGTGGTCGTGGCCGCGGCGGCCGCGATCACCCACCTGACCGTCCGCGGCGGGAACCGGATCGGCGCGGTCGTCGGCACCGGCGGCGGCTCGACGCCACCGGCCGGGCGCCGCCGGATGCCGCCGGTCGCCGGGCCGGGGGTGCTGACTCGGCTGCCCGCCCGTTCCGGCCGCAAGGAGGCGCAGGGCCTGCTCCGGGCGATCGCCGGCACCGAGGTGCGGCCCGGCCGCAGCGACCTCGGCGCCCTGGTCGACATGCTCAACCGTCCGCCCCGGCGACGCGGCGTGGCGGTGGTCGTCTCCGACTTCCTCGCCCCGCCCACCCAGTGGGCCCGGCCGCTGCGCAAGCTGCGGGTACGCCACGACGTGCTGGCCGTCGAGGTGGTCGACCCGCGCGAGCTGGAACTGCCCGACGTCGGGGTGCTGCCGGTCGTCGACCCGGAGACGGGTGAGCTGCACGAGGTGCAGACCGCCGATCCTGGGCTGCGGCGCCGCTACGCCGAGGCGGCCGCCGCCCAGCGCGCGGAGATCTCCGCCGCGCTGCGCGCCGCCGGCACCGCCCACCTGCGCCTGCGTACCGACCGAGACTGGCTGCTGGACATGGTGCGCTTCGTGGCCGCGCAGCGGCACGCCCGCACCCGGGGGACGACACGATGATCCGTTTTCTGCAACCGTGGTGGCTGCTGGCCGTGCTGCCGGTGCTCGCCCTCGCCGCGCTCTACGTCTGGCGGCAGCTGCACCGTCGGGCGTACGCGGTGCGCTTCACCAACGTGGACCTGCTGCGCACCCTGGCGCCGAAGGGGCTGGGCTGGCGGCGACACGTCCCGGCGACCGCGTTCCTGCTCTGCCTGCTGGTGCTGTCCACCGCCCTGGCCCGTCCGGCGATGGACACCAGGGAACCACTGGAACGGGCCACCGTCATGCTCGCCATCGACGTGTCCCTGTCGATGCAGGCCGACGACGTGGCGCCGAACCGGCTGGAGGCCGCGCAGGAGGCGGCCAAGCAGTTCGTCGCCGAGCTGCCGGAGACGTACAACCTGGGGCTGGTCTCGTTCGCCAAGTCGGCGAACGTGCTGGTGCCGCCGAGCAAGGACCGGGAGGCGGTGACCAGCGCGATCGACGGGCTGGTGCTGGCCGAGGCGACCGCGACCGGTGAGGCCGTCTTCACCTGCCTGGAGGCGATCCGGTCGGTGCCCGCCGACGGCGCCGCCGGGATGCCGCCGGCGCGGATCGTGCTGCTCTCCGACGGCTACCGGACCTCGGGCCGATCGGTGGAGGAGGCGGCGGCCGCCGCACAGGCGGCGAACGTGCCGGTCTCCACGATCGCGTTCGGCACCGACGGCGGTCAGGTGGACATCGGCGGCCAGTTGCAACGGGTGCCGGTCGACCGGCTGGCCCTGGCGGAGCTGGCCGAGACGACCGAGGGCTACTTCTACGAGGCGGCCTCGGTGAGCGAGCTGAAGCAGGTCTACCAGGACATGGGCAGCTCGATCGGGTTCCGCACCGAGCCGCGTGAGGTGACCCAGTGGTACGCCGGGGTGGCGCTGCTGCTCGCGCTCTTCGCCGGGGCGCTCAGCCTGCTCTGGTCGTCCCGGATGCTGTGACGGCCGGCCGCCCTCGCGGCCGGCCGGCGGATGGTCGGCCGGCCGCGAGCGCGGCGGGTCGGTGACGGGGTGGTCGGTGACCGGGGTCAGTGGCCAGCGAGCACGAAGATGACGGCCACCCAGACGGCGGCGAGGGTGAAGCCCAACGGGGCGATGTAGCGGCTCATGGACGGCTCCGAGTGGCGACTGGGGGTGGATCAGGACGCGCACACGAAGTCGTGACCGGGCGGCTCCCGGGGCCGCCCGGGCATCGGACGGCGCACGCCGCGACCCCCGGCGGACGACCGGAGACGGGGACGTGCGGGAGCGGAGCTGGGTCAGCTCACCTGCTGCAGCCGTGGCTCAGCGGGGCTGACGATCGGCCCGGCCACGACTGGGAGGATCGCTATCTCGCACAGCGATCACCTCCTGCGGTCGGGCGGGGCCGGAACGTCGATCATCGTACACCCGGAGGAGGGCAACCGCGCACTCGGCCGACCGGTCACCGCACCCCCTCCCGGGGGGTGGACCCGACCCGATCCGGGCGGCCGGGAACGCCCGGCCGGCGTGCCCCGTCAGGGAGCCGTCCGGGCCGTCGCCGGGCGACCAGCCCCGCCAGCACGAGCGCGAGGATCGGCAGCCAGCAGAGGCGCGCGACCAGCCAGCCCGGGCCGTCCGGCGCGGTGTGCAGCCCGGGCAGCGTCGCGCCGGTGCGGGCGGCGAGCGCGGTGACCCCGACCAGCACCGGCTGGTGCCACAGGTAGATCCGCATGGCGTGCCGGTTGACCGCCTCCACCGCCCTGGCCGGGCCCGGGCGGGCGGTCAGCCGGAGCAGGGCCGGGCGGGCGAGCATCCCCAGCCCGACCTGGGCGACGGCCAGGGCCACCGCGACGAGCGTGGGCGGGTTCAGGTTGGACATCGCCGCGCCGGGCACCCCGACGGCGCTGGCCGGGTAGCCGGCGGCGATCAGGGCGGCGAGCCCGGCCGCCCCGCCCAGCGCGAGTCCGGCCGCCGCCCGCCGCCCGGTCAGCCGGCCGTCGGCGTGCGCCAATCCGAGCAGGTAGGGCACCCCCCACGCGGCCAGCAGGCTGACCGGCAGCAGGCCGCCCGCCGGCGGCAGCAGCCGGGCCGCCAGGTCCGTCCCGGCCACCGCCGCGACCGCCGGCGCGGCGCACCACCACGGACCCCACCGGCGTACGGCGGCGCGCAGCGGGCCGGTCAGCGCCATCAGGGCGCAGAGCGGCAGCAGGAACCACAGCGGGCTCACCGCCAGCGTCAGAGCGACCGCGAGGGTGTCGTCCGGCGTGCCGGCGACGGTGGCGACCAGCAGCACCGCGGCGCCGGTGCCGAGCAGCGCGACGGTGGGCAGCACCAGCCGGCGCAGCCGGTGGGTGAGCCAGCGACCCGCGCCGGCCCGGTGCCGGGCGGCGGAGCGGGCCGAGGCGTACCCGGCGGTGAAGTAGAACAGACCGAGGGTCTGCAGGAGCCAGGTCGCCGGTGCCAGGGCGGGCATCGCGGCGAGCGGGCTGGCCTGGTGCAGTGACCCGTCGGGGGCGAGCACCAGGCCCGTCACCAGCCAGTGCCCGAGCACCACCCCGCCGATGGCGTACCCGCGCAGCGCGTCGACCGCCCGGTCCCGCCTCACCGGGTCACCCCCGCGTCGACCGCGCCGGTGCGTGTCCCGTCGGTCGTGCCGATGAGCACCACCGACGCGAGCGCGGTCAGGGTCGCGCTGCCCGGGACGAGGTAGCCGTCGTGTCCGTGGACGCCGTCCACCGGCAGGGTGCGGGCGCCGAAGGCCGGGTCGGCGGGCCGCCGGCCGTGTCCCAGGCCGGGC
Source organism: Micromonospora sp. WMMD812 (assembly GCF_027497215.1). Lineage (NCBI taxonomy): Bacteria > Bacillati > Actinomycetota > Actinomycetes > Micromonosporales > Micromonosporaceae > Micromonospora > Micromonospora sp. WMMD812. The sequence goes on from NZ_CP114904.1 coordinate 6,724,135, forward strand.
AGGCGCACCGGTGGTACCCGGCGGATCCAGTCGTCCGGCGCCTCCGCCGCCCAGACCCGCCGCCCGCCGAGGGCCGCCGCCCGGTCCACCCCGACGCCCACTCCGCCGAGCGTCACCACGTCGGTGACCTGCGCCGGCGCGCCGGCCGCGGCGAGCCCCACCACCAGCGCACCGTAGCTGTGCCCGGCCAGCGTCACGCTGGCGGCCGGGCGGTGCGCGGCCAACCCGCGCAGCAGTGCGCGCAGCGCGACGGCGCCGCAGCGCGCGTCCGCCGGCCCGGCCGCCGCGAGCACCCCGTCCGGCGGGTCGTAGCCGAGCCAGGCCAGCACCGCCACCCGCGCGTGCGGGGCGGCCGCCCGCAGCGCGCGGTACAGCTCGCCGGCCTGCACCGCCGGGGCGCGTCGGGCGACCCCGCCGAGCCCCCGGTCGAAGTCGCGCAACGTGCTGCCCACGCCGGGCACCAGCACCACGATTCGGTCCGCGGTGGCGAGGTCGCCCCGGACCTCCACGGCCCGGCCGTCGCCGTGCGGGTCGAACAGCAGGAACCGCCGGCCGTCGGCGGCCCAGTCGGCGTACGGCGGGCCGGCCGCCCGCATCGCCGCCGCGGTGGCCGGGTATGCCTCGACGAAGCCGGCCGCCGTGACCGGCTCCGGCCGGGCGGGCAGGACCAGCCCGACGCCGAGCAGGGCGGCGAGTGTGGCCCGCGCGGGGGCTCTCCAGTGCATCGCGTGCTCCCTTCCGGATGATCCGGGAAGGAGAGTGCGGTGGGAGCCGGGCCGGCGGCGTCACCCCGGGGAGCGGTTCCGGACCCGCTACCGCGGGGCTACCCGCCGGCGGCGACCAGACCCGTCTCGTAGGCGAGCACCACCGCCTGGGCCCGGTCGCGCAGGTGCAGCTTGGCGAGGATCCGCCCGACGTGGGTCTTCACGGTCTGCTCGGCGACGACCAGGTCGGCGGCGATCTCCTGGTTGGAGCGACCCCGGGCGATCAGCCGCAGCACCTCGGTCTCCCGTGGGGTCAGCCCGGCCAGCTCGGTCGGGCGGGCCCGACGCCGCTCCGGCCGCGCCGCGAACTCCGCGATCAGCCGGCGCGTCACCGCCGGGGCGAGCAGCGCGTCGCCGGAGGCGACCACCCGGACCGCGTGCACCAGCTCGGCTGCCGGCGCGTCCTTGAGCAGGAACCCGCTGGCGCCGGCGCGCAGCGCCTCGTAGACGTAGTCGTCCAGGTCGAAGGTGGTGAGGATGAGCACCCGTGGCCGGTCCGCCGGCCGGTCGCCGAGGAGCTGCCGGGTGGCGGCAAGCCCGTCCAGGACCGGCATCCGCACGTCCATCAGCACCACGTCCGGGTCGAGCCGGCGGGCCGCGGCGACCGCCTGCGCGCCGTCCGCGGCGTCGCCCACCACCACCAGGTCCGGCTGGGCGGCCAGCAGCGCGCCGAAGCCCTCCCGCACCATCGCCTGGTCGTCGGCGATCAGCACCCGGATCATCGCTCCCCGTCCTTCCGGTCCCAGGGCAGCAGCGCGTCCACCGCGTAGCCGCCGTCGTCGGTCGGTCCGGCGGTGAACGTACCGCCGAGGGAGACGGCCCGCTCCCGCATGCCGGTCAGCCCGTGCCCGCCGCCCCGCCCGGCCGGTCCCGGCGTGCCGCCGCCGTTGACCACGCGTACGGCCAGCTCGCCGTCGCGGGCGCGTAGCGTGACGCGCACCGCGGCGCCGGCGGCGTGGCGGGCCGCGTTGGCCAGCCCCTCCTGGACGATCCGGTAGGCGGCCAGGCCCACCGGCGCCGGCGGCTCGGTGGGAACGTCGCTGTCCAGGGTCACCGCCATGCCCGCCCGTTCGGCGGACTCGACCAGCGCGGGCAGCTCCGCGAGGCCGGGCTGCGGTGCGGTCCGCGCGTCCTCCGACTCGCTGCGCAGCACGCCGAGCAGCCGGCGCATGTCGGTCAGCGCCGCGCGGGCGGAGTCGGCGATGGCGCTGAACTCGGCGCGCGCCGGCTCGGGCACCGCGTCCAGCCGGTACGGCGCGGTCTCCGCCCGTACCGCGAGCATCGACATGTGGTGGGCGACCACGTCGTGCAACTCCCGGGCGATCCGGGTGCGCTCCTCCAGCACCGCCCGGCGGGCCTTCTCCAGCTCGCTCAGCTCGGCCTGCTCGGCCAGGGCGCGACGGGTGCTGACGGTGCGCCCCACCAGGTCACCGAGGAGGAGGAGCACCAGGAACAGCAGGCAGATGCCGACCTGGATGTTCGGCGAGACGAAGATCCAGACCGGGACGAGGCTGAACAGCCCGACCCAGGCCAGCACGGCCCGGTCGACCCGCGCGGCCACGACGGTCAGCACCACGAAAATGATCAGGATCTGGGTGGGGCTCCATGGCCAGTCGTCCGTCGGGCGCCGGTTGAACGTGCCGAACAACTGCCCGAGGAACATGATCCGCCAGGCCCACAGCGGCCGGGCCAGCAGGAGCGGCAGCGGTGCGACGGTGAGGACCGCGAGCAGCCATGCGGTGGCGACGGGCAGCTTCCGCGAGTCGAGCAGGAACTGCGCGGTGATCAGGGTCAGCGCGACCAGCGCGAGCAGCCCGACCGTCCGGGCGACCGCGGCCGCCCGGGTCCAGCGCCGCAGCGATAGCCGGACCGCCGGGTAGTCCGGCCCGGCGACGGTGCGGCGCAGGGCGGCCAGGGCGCCAAGCAGGTGACGGCGGTCCACCCTCCGCAGGGTAGTTCGGCGGGGCGGTCGGGTCGTGCCCCCGCAGGGTGATCTACCGGGGCGTACCACGGTATGAGGTCGGGGCGGTTAGTGATTACCCTGCGGTAACGCCTAGTCTCCAAGCCGCAGCGATCTTTGGAGAGGAACCACCGTGGCTCGTACAGTCCTGGTTACCGGAGGTAACCGCGGGATCGGCCTGGCCATCGCGCAGGCATTCGCCAAGCAGGGCGACCGGGTGGCGGTGACGTACCGCAGCGGCGAGGCGCCCGAGGGCTTCTTCGGCGTCCGGTGTGACGTGACCGACGCCGAGTCGCTGGACGCGGCCTTCACCGCGATCGAGGGCGAGCTGGGGCCGGTCGAGGTCCTCGTCTCCAACGCCGGTGTCACCGACGACACGCTGCTGCTGCGGATGTCGGAGGAGCAGTTCACCCGGGTGCTGGACACCAACCTGACCGGCGCGTTCCGCTGCGCCAAGCGCGCCTCGGCCAAGATGCTCCGGGCCCGGTGGGGCCGCATGATCTTCGTCTCCTCGGTGGTCGCCCTGTCCGGCGGCGCCGGTCAGGTCAACTACGCGGCCAGCAAGGCCGGCCTGGTCGGTGTGGCCCGCTCGATCACCCGGGAGCTGGGCAGCCGCAACATCACCGCCAACGTCGTCGCGCCGGGCTTCATCGACACGGACATGACCGCGGTGCTGACCGACGAGCGCAAGGCGGAGATCCGCAAGTCGATCCCGGCGGGCCGGATGGCGACCCCGGACGAGGTCGCCGGCGTGGTCACCTGGCTGGCCGGCGACACCGCGGGCTACATCTCCGGCGCCGTCATCCCGGTCGACGGCGGCCTCGGCATGGGCCACTGACGCAGATCACCACGACTCAGACGGAGGAACCCCTGCATGTCCGGACTCCTGGCCGGTAAGCGGCTGCTGGTCACCGGCGTCATCACCGACGCCTCGATCGCCTTCTCGGTGGCGAAGCTCGCCCAGGAGAACGGCGCGCAGGTCGTCCTGACCGGTTTCGGGCGGCTCTCCCTGGTGGAGCGCATCGCCAAGCGGCTGCCCGAGCCCGCCCCGGTGATCGAGCTCGACGTCACCAACCCGGAGCACCTGGCCGGGCTGGCCGACAAGGTCCGCGAGCACGTGGACGGGCTGGACGGGGTGGTCCACTCGATCGGCTTCGCGCCGCAGAGCTGCCTCGGCGGCGGTTTCCTCGACGCCCCGTGGGAGGACGTGGCCACCGCCCTGCACGTCTCGACCTACTCGTACAAGTCCCTCGCGGTCGCGGCGCTGCCGCTGATGTCCGCCGGCGGCGCGGTGGTCGGGCTCACCTTCGACGCCACCAAGGCGTGGCCGGTCTACGACTGGATGGGCGTGGCCAAGGCCGGGCTGGAGTCGGCCTCCCGCTACCTGGCGCTGCACCTGGGCAAGCAGGGCATCCGCAGCAACCTGGTCTCCGCCGGCCCGCTGCGCACCATGGCCGCGAAGTCGATTCCCGGCTTCGAGCAGTTCGAGGAGGCCTGGACCGAGCGTGCCCCGCTGGGCTGGAGCCTCACCGACCAGGAGCCGGCCGCCCGGGCCTGCCTGGCCCTGCTCTCCGACTGGTTCCCGGCCACCACGGGCGAGATCGTGCACGTCGACGGGGGCTACCACGCGCTCGGGGCCTGAGCCGGGCCCGAAACGCCGCCGGCCCGGGGTGGTCGCCGGACCGTCCCGGGCATCGGGGAAGAATGGGGCCATGGCGTACGACGCGGTGGTGCTGGTCAGCTTCGGTGGTCCGGAGCGGCCCGAGGACGTGATGCCGTTCCTGCAGAACGTCACCCGGGGCCGCGGCGTGCCGCCCGAGCGGCTGGCCGAGGTCGCCGAGCACTACCAGCACTTCGGTGGCGTCTCCCCGATCAACCAGCAGAGCCGGGAGCTGCTGGCCGCGATCCGCGCCGACTTCGCCGCGCACGGCCTCGACCTGCCGGTCTACTGGGGCAACCGGAACTGGCACCCGATGCTCGCCGACACGGTGGCGCAGATGCGCGACGACGGGGTGACGAACGCGCTCGCGTTCGTCACCAGCGCCTACGGGGGCTACTCCTCGTGCCGGCAGTACCAGGAGGACATCACCGCGGCCCGGGCCGCCGTCGGCCCGGACGCCCCGATGATCGAGAAGCTCCGCCAGTTCTGGGACCACCCGGGCTTCGTCGAACCGCACGTCGACGCGGTGCGGGCGGCGCTCGGGCAGCTCGACCCGGCCCGGCGGGACACGACACGCCTGGTGTTCACCGCCCACTCGGTGCCCGCGTCGATGGCCGCCAGCGCCGGCCCGCACGGCGGCCGGTACGAGGCGCAGCTGCGGGAGACGGCCCGGCTGGTGGCGGCCGCGGCCGCCCCCGACCTGCCGTACGACCTGGTGTGGCAGAGTCGCTCGGGCCCGCCCCAGGTGCCGTGGCTGGAGCCGGACGTCAACGACCACCTCGCCGCGCTCGCCGAGCAGGGCACCACCGGCGTGGTGGTGAGCCCCATCGGGTTCGTCTCCGACCACCTCGAGGTGGTCTGGGACCTGGACACCGAGGCGCTGGAGACGGCCAAGCAGCTCGGTCTGGACTTCGCCCGTGCGGCGACCCCCGGCACCGACCCGCGATTCGTGGCGATGGTCCGCGAGTTGGTGACCGAGCGGACCGACCCGGACGGGACACGGTTGCGCCGGCGACTCGGCGAGCTGCCGCTCTGGGACACCTGCCCGGCGGTGTGCTGCGTACCGGCGCGCCGCCCGTGACACCGACCCGACCCCGACACCCCCTTGGGACCACCGATGAATGACCGCAAGCCCGTCGAGAGCTGGCTCACCGACATGGACGGCGTGCTCGTGCACGAGGGACAACCCGTGCCCGGCGCACCGGAGTTCGTCAAGCGGCTGCGCGCCTCCGGCAAGCCGTTCCTGGTGCTCACCAACAACTCGATCTACACCCCCCGCGACCTCCAGGCGCGGCTGAGCCGCATGGGGCTGGACGTGCCGGAGGAGGCGATCTGGTCGTCGGCGCTGGCCACCGCGCAGTTCCTCGGCGACCAGCGGCCGGGCGGCACCGCGTACGTCATCGGCGAGGCGGGGCTCACCACGGCGCTGCACGCGGTCGGCTACGTGCTGACCGACTTCGCGCCCGACTACGTGGTGCTGGGCGAGACCCGCACCTACAGCTTCGAGGCGATCACCAAGGCGATCCGGCTGATCAACGACGGCGCCCGGTTCATCTGCACCAACCCGGACGTGACCGGGCCGTCGGTCGAGGGCGCGCTGCCCGCGGCCGGCTCGGTCGCGGCCATGATCTCCAAGGCGACCGGGGTCGAGCCGTACTTTGTCGGCAAGCCCAATCCGATGATGATGCGTTCCGCCCTGAACACGATCAACGCGCACTCGGAGAGCACCGCGATGATCGGTGACCGGATGGACACCGACATCCTCTGTGGCCTGGAGGCCGGCCTGGAGACCATCCTGGTGCTCACCGGGATCAGCACCCGGACCGAGGCGGAGCGCTACCCGTACCGCCCGTCCCGCATCGTCGACTCGGTGGCGGACCTGATCGACGAGCTCTGACTCACTCGCCTCCTCGGTGCCCACGACGAGCTCTGACCCGCCGCGTCAGCGGCGGCGAGCTGCCGGTCAGCAGGATGCCGGTGGGATGCTCTGCTCGTACTGGAAGACGTTGTGCGGGTCGTACTTCGCCTTGATCCGGCGCAGCCGGTCGAAGTGGGGTCCCCAGTAGGCGCTCTCCCATTCGGCCATCCCGATGTTCGGCACGTTGACGTAGGCGCCGTTGACGTAGGGCCGCAACGCCTGGCTGAACTCGGCGATCCAGGCCTGGGCGATCGGGGTGACGGCGTCACCGCTGTTCGGCTCTCCACGAGTGCTCCAGCCGGCGCCGGGCTCGGAGTAGAAGAGCGCGTCGCGGTGCGGGAACGCCGCGCCGCCGCGGGGTTCCTTCGTCTGGGCTCCCCGGCCGAAGGCCTGGGTGAAGAAGTTGCTGTCCTCCGAGGGAGCGTCTTCCATGAACGCGCGGATCAGGCTGATCGCCTTCTTCGGGAACGGCTCGGTGGCGAACTGCGAGAAGAACTTCCAGTTCGCGGGCTCGTCCTCCGTCGGGATCTGGAACCCGGCGTAGATCTCGCGCCAGCCCCCGGTCTGCACCGTGACCTCGGGGTCGCCGATCGAGAGGATCGGTTCCAGCAGTTCCTTCGCCGCTGCCTCCCCGCCGTCCGCGAGGACCCCGAACAGCAGGATCTGGGATTTGTGGATCTCTAGCTGGGTGCCGAGGCGGCGGTCGGTGAACGGTGCGATGCGCTGCCAGGTGTCGAACACCTCGTGCAGGTCGCCGAGGCCGGCCCAGGTCGCTTGGACGTAGGCGACCGTCTTCAGTGGAGTCACCCGGTAGGTCAGTGAGGTGACGATCCCGAAGTTGCCGTTTCCCGCGCCGCGGAGCGCCCAGAGCAGGTCCGAATGGTGGTGCAGGTCCACCTCGATCGCCTTCGCGCCGTCGGCGCCCGACGCGACGACGATCTCCGCTCCGATCAGGTTGTCGCAGGCCATGCCGAGGTACCGGGTGAGGAAGCCGAAGCCGCCGCCGAGCGTCGCGCCCGACAGGCCCACGCTTCCCTCCGTTCCGGTCGTCACCGCGAGGTCCTGCTTCCCGAGCGTGGTCACCGCCTCCAACTGATTGAGCCCGGCGCCGACGGTCGCGGTGCGAGCGTCGGCGTCGACGTGGGCCGACTTCAGCTCGCTGACGTCGATCACGATGCCGTTGTCCACGTTCGATCAGCCCTCAAGGCTGTGGCGGCCGCTGCGCACCCGCAGCGCGACGTCGTTCTGCCGCGCCCACGTCAGGGCGTTGACCACGTCCTGCGTCTCCTAGGCGAAGACGATGACCAGCGGATAGCGGACGAACAGCTCGTCCCAGCCGAGGCTCGCGTTCGCGTACCCGGGGTCTTGGGGGCGGACGATACGGCCGGTCAGCTCCGCCGGTGGACACTTCGCGCCGGACGACGAACCAGAGCTGTCGGCCGCAAGGCCCGGGGTGCCGGCCATAATGCCCGGGACGACGACCGCCCCGGCGCCAACGGCTGCGGTCGCCTTGAGCAGGTCGCGGCGAGAAAGGTCGCGCATGGTCCGTATCCTCTCGATCGGTTAGGCCAGGGTTCGACCAAAGAGGACCGTTGCGGTCCGAACTGGCGCGCTAACCGAAGGTAATACGGGGTGTTTTGTCCGGGTTGTGAGATCTTGTCGCGGAACCCGGTCGGGTGACCTGAGCTGCCTCTTCCGGGCGGCGGGGACCGATACGGGGCCCTGATCGGGTGGCCGGGACGAGCGGGTCGCCAGCACACCAAGGGCCGGTGCGAGACAACACCCGGGCGGGAGTGGTCGCCTCGCGGAGCCTCAGGGGCGCAGCGGGGCGTTGCAGGCCGCGACGAGCGCCTGCCGGCACGCCGTGGTGAGCGGGCGCAGCGCCGCGTCACGCTGCTGGGCCTCGTAGTTGTTGATCGCGCCGCCTGGCGCGGCGTGGCCGGCCAGCGCGAGCACCCGGTCCAGCACGGCGGCCCGGGCGAAGAGCCGGCGGGCCCGCGGGTCGAAACCGGGCGGCAGGTCGGTGGCGCCGTCGGGGCGGCGCAGCGCTTCCAGCGCGCCGGCCAGCTCGGGCCGCCACTGGGCGACGTCGAGGCGGGTCAGCGCGGCGGTGGTCTCGGCGAGCGCGGCGGCCAGTTCCGCCTCCGCCTCGGCGGCGCCGGGCAGGACGAGCGAGGCCGACGGCGCGTCCGGGGGCAGCGGATAGACCCGCCAGAGCACCGTCTCGAACATGTCCCCGGACCCGGAGGTGTGCGAGCGGACCTGCGGGATCAGGCCCAGCCCGCCGGCCACCACCGCCTCGCCGGCGAGCAGCGCCGCGCCGGCGAAGTCGCCCGGGCCGGGCAGCCCGCGCGGGTCACCCGGTGCGGGCAGCACCAGCCGGATCTCGTCGGGCGAGAGCTTGGCCAGCGTGGGCAGCGCCTGGCCCAGCGGCACGTCGGTCCACGTGCCGGGGGCGTCGGCGACCAGGTGCTCCTCGTCACCGGCGATCGCGTCGGCGACCTCGTCGAAGGGCACCAACCCGGCGCGCCACGCGCGTACCCAGGCAACGAACCGGCTCGACCGGCGGGGCGCCAGCGTCGCCGCGCCCGCTGTGGGGGTGGACATGCCGAAAGGGTACGTGGTCATCACCGGCTGTGTCTCGACTGCCGCCCCGGCGGCGACGCCTGCCCCCAATGCCCGCTTCGACCCGTCCCCGGCCGTCCCGTGCCCCGACTCGCCAGGGCGGGCGGCGCGTCGGCGTGTCGGGCGGCGGGCCGGCGGTTAGCGTGATCGACATGGCGCGGCGGTACGAGAGCGACGTGTTGGCGGGGGACTGGCGGCGGCGCAAGGCCGTACCGGAGGTCGACGCCGAGCCGGACCTGGTCGTCGAGGACGCGGACTCCGGCTTCTGCGGCGCGGTGGTGGGCTTCGAGTCCGGCGCCGTGGTGCTGGAGGACCGGCGCGGCCGGCGGCGCAACTTTCCGCTGCTGCCGGCGGCGTTCCTGCTGGACGGGCAGCCGGTGACCCTGCGCCGCCCGGTCCGCACCCCGGCGCCGGCGCCGCGCCGGCGCACCGCCTCCGGTTCGATCGCCGTGGACGGGGTACGCGCCCAGGTCGCCAAGGCCAGCCGGATCTGGGTCGAGGGCGTGCACGACGCCGCGCTGGTCGAGCGGATCTGGGGCGACGACCTGCGGATCGAGGGCGTCGTGGTGGAACCGCTGGACGGCATCGACGCGCTGGCGGACGAGGTGCGCGCGTTCGCGCCGGGCCCCGGGCGACGGCTGGGCGTGCTGGTCGACCACCTGGTGCCGGGCAGCAAGGAGAGCCGGATCGTGGCCGGGGTGACCTCCCCGCACGTGCTGGTGACCGGGCATCCCTACGTGGACGTGTGGCAGGCGGTCAAGCCGGCGGCGCTCGGCATCGCGGCGTGGCCGGTGGTGCCGCCGGGGCGGCCGTGGAAGGAGGGGGTCTGCGCGGCGCTCGGGGTGGCCGAGCCCGCCGACATGTGGCGGCACATCCTGTCCCGGGTGGACAGCTTCGCCGACGTCGAGACCCCGCTGATCAACGCGATGGAACGCCTGATCGACTTCGTCACCGAACCAGCCTGACCCGGCCTCACCCGCGATCTTGCGCTTTCTGCCCCGGCAAATACCGTGAACTGGGACATCCTTGGGGCCGGAAGTGCAAGATCGGTGCGGCGGTACGGGACGGCGGGTCAGGGGGCTTCGTCGGGGCTGCGGGTGAAGACGAAGGTGGCGATGTCCAGCGTCACCGCCTGTCCGGTCTCGTCGCGCAGCACCGAGAGGATCTCGCCGTTCTCCGGGCCGGAGCGGCCGCGCCAGCGGTCCGGGCCCTCGGGGGTGAACCGGCTCTCCCGCTCGCCGCGCAGCAGGGCGATCAGCTCGCCCGTGGCCGCGTCCCAGGTCACGTCGAGCGGTACGCCCATCCACCACCAGCGGCCGGAGACCTCGATGGCCCCGGCGTCCGGGGCGGCGGTGGCCGGGCGCCACGGCGCCGGGCGCGCCGGCTCGGCGTCGAGCACGGTGGTGAGGATCCGCTGGCCGAGCCGCCCGATGGCGAAGCCGTACGAGTTGGCGAAGCCGACCACGGCGGTGTGGGAGGGGCGGTGCACCGCCAGGGCGGCCACGTAGCCGGGCATCGAGCCGCCGTGCCCGACGTACACCCGCTCGCCGCTGCGGTAGAGCTCCAGGCCGAGGCCGTGCCCGCCGGTCCACGAGTCGAGGTCGCTGACGACCACGGGCGCGCACATCTCGGCCAGCGTCCCGGCGTCGAGCACCCGCGGCGTCGGGTCGGCGAGGAACGCGGCCCACCGGGCCAGATCCTCGACGGTCGACCAGAGCTGGCCGGCGGGCGCCATCGCGCCGGTGTCGGTGCGCGGCTCCTCGCGCAGCGTGCCGTGCCACGGGTGCACCACGTACCCGCGGGCGAACGGCTCGGTGGCCGCGTACGTGGTGGCGTGCATGCCCAGCGGCTCGAGCACCCGCTCCCGCAGCAGCTCCGCCCAGGGCGTTCCGGTGATCCGCTCCAGCACCCCGCCGAGCAGCCCGTACGCCAGGTTCGAGTAGTGGTACGTCCGGTGCGCCGGGTACGCGATCTTCGCCGCGCTCACCCCGACCAGCAGGGTGGCCAGGTCGGCGCCCTCGGCCCGCTCCCACCACTCGCCCTCCGGCTCGCGTTGCAGGCCGCTGGCGTGCCCGAGCAGTTGGCGCAGGGTGAGCGTGCCGACGCCGGTGCCGGGCAGGTGCCGCTCCAGCGGGTCGTCCAGGGTCAGCCGACCCTCGTCGCGCTGCTGCATCACCAGCGTCGCGGTCATCGTCTTGCTGATCGACCCGATGCGGTACTGGAGGCCGGCGTCGGGGCGGGGGTGCTCGCCGGCCGTGGCGAGGTGGGCCAGCTCGCCGTCCCGGACCACGCCCATCACCAGCGACGGCGTCCGTCCGGCGGACTGCGCCTGCGCGACCAGGACGTCGACCTGACGGGCGGTGTCGGGCAGCAGGGACACGGGCTCTCCTCGATCGGGTCGGCGCGGTCCCGGGCGGTGTCCGGAGAGCGCGGGTGCCGCCGAGCTTATCGATCATCGCGGGGCGGCCGCGCGTGCATTCCCGTGTCACGATCGTGGGGTGGACGCCGTGGTGTGGATCGTGTTGGGTGTGGTGCTGGCGGTCGCCGAGATCTTCACGACGACGCTGTTCCTGATCATGTTCGCGACGGGCGCCTTCGCCGCTGCCGGTGCGGCGGCGCTCGGCGCGCCGACGGAGGTGCAGGCGCTGGTCTTCGCGGCGGTCTCCGCGCTGACCGTGTTGGTGGTGCGGCCGGTCATCCAGCGGCACCGTCGCTCGGCGCTGGAGGCCGGGGAGCAGCCGTTCGGGGTGGAGGCGCTCGAGGGCGCCACCGCGTTGGTGCTCGAGCGGGTCGACGCCGAGCACGGCCTGGTCAAGATCGATGGTGAGCTGTGGACCGCGCGGCCGTACGACTCGACGCAGTCGTTCGACCCGGGTGTACGGGTGCGGGTGATAAAGGTCCGGGGCGCGACCGCCCTGGTCTGGCAGGACGACGTTTCTTCCGCCGGCGGTTTGCCGGAAGCGAGAGGGTGAACGGGATGACAGCGATAACGGTGCTGGTGATCGCCGTGGCGTTGATCGCCGTGGTGACGCTGGCGAAGGCCGTGCGGATCGTGCCGCAGCAGCGCCAGGACGTGGTCGAGCGGCTGGGTAAGTACAAGCGGACCCTCAACCCGGGCCTGAACCTGCTGGTGCCGTTCATCGACGCGGTACGCACCAAGGTCGACATGCGGGAGCAGGTGGTCAGCTTCCCGCCGCAGCCGGTCATCACCTCGGACAACCTGGTGGTGTCGATCGACACCGTCCTCTACTTCAAGGTCGTCGACTCGGTCCGGGCCACGTACGAGATCTCGAACTTCCTCCAGGCCATCGAGCAGCTGACCGTCACGACGCTGCGCAACGTCATCGGCTCGCTGGACCTGGAGCGGGCCCTCACCAGCCGTGAGGAGATCAACCGGCACCTCTCCGGGGTGCTGGACGAGACCACCGGCCGGTGGGGCATCAAGGTGACCCGGGTGGAGATCAAGGCGATCGAGCCGCCGCCGAGCATCCGCGACTCGATGGAGAAGCAGATGCGCGCCGAGCGCGACCGCCGGGCCGCGATCCTCAACGCCGAGGGGCACAAGCAGTCGCAGATCCTCACCGCCGAGGGTGAGAAGCAGGCGGCGGTGCTCCGCGCCGACGGTGACCGGCAGGCCCGGATCCTCCAGGCGGAGGGCCAGGCGAAGGCGATCCGGACCGTCTTCGACGCGATCCACCAGGCCAACCCGAGCCAGAAGGTGCTCGCCTACCAGTACCTCCAGGCCCTGCCGCAGATCGCCAACGGCACCGCCAACAAGGTCTGGATCGTGCCGGCCGAGCTGACCAAGGCCCTGGAGGGCATGGGCGGCGCGCTCGGCGGGCTCAGCCAGATGGTCGGCGACGCGCCGAGCCCGGAGGCCTCCGACGGGGCGAGCGCCGTCGAGCGTGAGGCGGCCGAGGCCGCGCAGGCCGCGGCCGCCGCGGCCCAGCAGATCCACGACGAGGTACGCGTCGCCGAGGCGCAGGTGACCGGCGGGCAGCAGCAGGGGTTGCCCGCGCCGGAGCCGGTCTCCCCGGCGAGCCTGGTGGAGGACCCGGCCGACCAGCGCGAGCGCGGCTGATTTCCCGGGGTAGGGCGGACCTCCGGCCTACCCGAGGGCAAATGCGAGAAAGACTCATGGGGCGCTCCGGTGCCTGCCACCATCGGTCCTAGGACGGGCGGTGACCAGGTATCGGGGCGCCCCGGCGCGTCCCGCACCGCTCCCCGAGAAGAGCGAGGTGACGCATGAAGGATCCGGTGAATCGGATCTGGTCCTCCGCCCCGGTCCCCGGCGCGCACGACCCGACCGGCCCGCTCGGCACCCGGCGTACCGGCGGAGGGTTCGGAGTGCTGCCGTTCGTCGGTGAGCCCGGGCCCGCCGGACCGGCCACCAACGCCAGTTGGGCTTGGTCGGTGCGCCGGTTCGCCCGGGCCGCGGTGTGGCTGCTTCCCGCGTATGCCGTCCTCTACGGCGTGGTGGCGATGGCCAGCGACGGCGGAGTGGGCAACGACCCCTACCCGGCCGACGGTCGGCCGCTCTACCTGCTCGGCTGGGTGGCCGCGGTCTGGCTCGGGCTGCTCGCCCTGCTGGCCCTCACCGGGCTGCTCGCCGCGACCCGCAGCCGCCGGGTGGCCGCGACCGGACTGCTGGTCAGCATCGCCGGGACGGTGCTCATGCTGCCCTTCGCCGGTCTGGAGGAGCAGACCCCGGTCTTCGGCACCACCGCCCGCACGCTGGTGCTGGTCGGCGCCACCTGCTACAGCATCGGCTGGTTCCTCACCGGCTGGTCGGTGGCCCGGTCCGGCATGTTCAGCATGGGCGACGGGGTGATGCTGGTGATCGCCGCGCCGCTGCTCGGCCTCGGGGGTGCGCTGGTCGGCTCGTTGCAGACGTTCGGGGCGATCTTCGTGCTGATCGCCGGCATCGGCATCGGCTACCGCTCCGGGCGCCTGGTGCCGCACGACATCGCCCGCGACGCGGCCTCCGCGAGCGTCGCGACCGCCACCCCACCCCCAGCCACCCCAGAAGGCCCCCTAGCCACCCCCTAATGGGAGGCGTCGAGTCAGCCGGGAGGCAGACTCGATGTCCGGTAGCCGCGGACGAGTGAGCACTCCCACCCCTTGGACCGGTGAGTCCTAGGGTCAGACCGTGCCCTTGTCCGTGGTCGGGAGATGGACGGCTGATGGGATGTCGTGCCTGCCGGGGTCGGCGTGAGTACTGGTCCATTAGGGCGCTGGGTTCTCCCGCGGGCTGCTGACGGAGGTGCGGTGGAAACGGAGGCGGGTGTGCTGTTCGTCGGTGACGACTGGGCGGAAGATCATCACGATGTGGAGGTGCAGGACCAGCACGGGCGGGTGATGCGCATCACGCGGCTGCCCGAGGGCGTGGACGGGATGGCCCGCTTCCATGAGCTGGTCGCCGGGTTCCTGGCTGATGACGCCGACCCTGGTCAGGTGCTGGTGTGCATCGAGACTGATCGTGGGCCGTGGGTGCGGGCGCTGGTCGCGGCCGGCTACCAGGTGTTCGGGGTGAATCCGAAGCAGGCCGCGCGGCATCGGGAGTTGGTGTCGCTGTCGGGGGCCAAAAGTGACAAGGGCGATGCGCACGCCTTGGCTGACATGGTCCGGACCCGCCGTCATCAGCTGCGTCCGGTGGCCGCCGATTCCGACCTCGCCGAGGCGGTCAAGGTGGTGGCTCGGGCGCACCAGACGCTGATCTGGGAACGCACCCGGCACATGCTGCGGCTACGCACGGCGCTGCGGGAGTACTTCCCGGCAGCGCTGGATGCCTACCAGCCGCTGACACTGACCGGCACCGACACCCTCGAACTGCTGGCCAAGGCACCCACCCCGGACCAGGCGGCCAAGCTCACCCTCGCCCAGATCAGCGCGGCTCTCAAACGCGCCCGCCGCCGCGCGATCGCCGAAAGGTCGCCACGATTCAGCGGGCACTGCGCACCGCGCACCTGCGCCAGGCCGAGGTCGTCACCGCCGCCTACGCGGCCACCATCGCCGCCACGGTCGCGATCCTGCAAACCCTCAACGCCCAGATCCGGACCATGGAAAACCAGGTCGAGGCGCATTTTGGCCAGCAGCCGGACGCTGAGGTCTACCTCAGCCAACCCGGCATCGGCGTGATCCTCGGCGCCCGGGTGCTCGCAGAGTTCGGCGACGCACCCGCCCGCTACGCCGACGCCAAAGCCCGCAAGAACTACGCCGGCACAGCACCCATCACCCGCCAGTCCGGAAAATCCAGAACCGTCCACGCCCGCATCGTGCACAACGACCGACTCGTCGACGCCCTGCACACACAAGCCGGCGCCGCGATCCTGCACGATCCCGCCGTCCGCGCCTACTACGACGAACTCCGCGCCCGCGAGATCGGCCACAACGCCGCGCTCCGACAGGTCGGTAACCGCCTCGTCGGCATCCTCCACGGCTGCCTCAAGACGGCCACCCTCTACGACCCGACAACAGCCTGGTCACACCGAGCCCAACCCATCGCCGCTTGACATCCAAGCTCCTGGGATGTCTGACCCTGCGCTGCCGCTCTCCCCGGGGCCCTGCGTCGGCCGGTTGATCATGAGGTTGGCGGCGGAGTCGATCTCCAGAAGTGCCGCACAGCTCATGATCATCGAGTCGAGGGCGGGGACGGGGTGGGGGGCCGGGCTGGGAGGGTGCTGGTGGGCGGCGGTGAAGTTGCTGACAAACCGGGGCGCAGGGTGGTCGGTTGGCGGCTTTCGTGGCAATCCTGGGGACCATGGCCCGACCCCGCTCGCCGCTGACGCGGCTGTTCACCGTGCTGCTCGCCGGCGTGCTCGCCGGCCTCGCCCTCGCGGTGGCCGCGCTGCCCGGCAACCTGCTGCTCGGGTTCGCCACCAGGTCGGCCCTCGGGGCGTACGCCGCGCTCCCGGACGCGCTGCGCACCCCGGCCACCCCGCAGCGCTCCTACCTCTACGCCAATGACGGCAAGACGCTGATCACCACGTTCTACGACGTGAACCGGACGGACGTCCCGCTGTCGGAGATCGCCCCGGTGATGCGGCAGGCGATCGTGGCGGCCGAGGACCGGCGGTTCTACTCGCACGGCGGCGCCGACGTGCGCGGGCTGTTCCGCGCGCTGGTCGCGAACGTCAAGGGCGGCGGCACCGAGCAGGGCGGCTCGACGCTGACCATGCAGTACGTCCGGAACGTGCTGAAGACCGACCCGAGCCGCACCGCCGAGGAGCGGCAGGCCGCCACCGACCAGACCGTGGGGCGCAAGATCCAGGAGATCCGGTACGCCTCCGCGCTGGAACAGAGCCTCGGCAAGGACGAGATCCTCAACCGGTACCTGAACATCGCCTACTTCGGCTCTGGCGCGTACGGCGTCGCGGCGGCCAGCCAGCGCTACTTCGCCAAGTCGCCGGCCCAGCTGACCATGGCGGAGGCGGCCCTGCTCGCCGGCCTGGTGCAGTCGCCGGAGGCGTACAACCCGATCGACGGCGACCGGGACGCGGCGCTGGAGCGCCGGACGTACGTGCTGGACGCGATGGTCGCGACCAAGGCGATCACCGCCGAGCAGGCGGCGCAGGCGAAGGCCGAGAAGCTGACCCTGCACCCCACCGCGCAGCCGAACGGCTGCACCGCGGTCGCCCAGGGGCACGACGACTGGGGTTACTTCTGCGACTACCTGCGCCGCTGGTGGCTGACCCAGCCCGCGTTCGGCGCCACCGCCGAGGAGCGGGAGCAGGCGCTGCGCCGCGGCGGCTACACCGTGGTCACCTCGCTGGATCCGCAGGTCCAGGCCACCGCCCAGCAGCAGGCCACCGGCGTGTACGGGTACGACAACAAGCGCGCGCTGCCGATCGCCGCGGTCGAGCCGGGCACCGGCCGGGTGCTCGCGATGGCGGTCAACCGGCACTACAGCCTCGCCGCGAACCCGGCCGGGCAGGAGAACCACCCCAACACCGTGAACCCGCTGATCTCCGGCGGGAACAGCGTCGACGGCTACCAGGCGGGGTCGACCTTCAAGCTCTTCACCATGCTCGCCGCCCTGGAGTCCGGCCGGACCCTCTCCACCGGCTTCGACGCGCCCAGCAAGCTGCCCACCCGGTACCCCGCCGAGGGCGAGGGGACCTGTGACGGCCACTGGTGCCCGGCCAACGCCAACCCGGAGTGGATGGACGGCTACCGGATGATGTGGGACGGCTTCGGCCGGTCGGTCAACACCTACTTCGTCTGGCTCGCCGAGCAGGTCGGCCAGGACAAGGTGGTCGAGATGGCGCAGCGGCTGGGCATCACCTTCCGGGCCGACGCCGACGCCGCCTTCGCCAAGAACGACGCGGCCGACTGGGGGTCCTTCACCCTCGGCGTGGCCGCCACCACCCCGCTCGACCTGGCCAACGCCTACGCCACGGTGGCGGCCGAGGGGACGTACTGCTCGCCGCTGCCGGTCGTCTCGGTGAAGACGGCCAAGGGCGAGCGGGTGCCGGTCGGCGACCCGTCCTGCAAGCGGGTGCTCGACGCCGACGTCGCCCGGGCCGCCACGGACGCGGCGCGCTGCCCGGTCGGCCAGCAGTCGCCGTACGGGCAGTGCAACGGCGGGACGGCGACGTCGGTGGACCGGATCCTGGACGGCCGCCCGGTCGCCGGCAAGACCGGTAGCTCCGAGGAGAACGCCACCGAGACGTTCGTCGGCTTCACCCCGCAGGTCGCAGTCGCCGGGATCGCCGCCAACCCGGACGACCCGACCGACTCGGTGGGCTCCGCCGTGCAGGCCAAGGTGATCGACGCGGTGGCCCGGGTGATCGCGACCGCGGTCAAGGGTCAGCCGGAGAAGGCGTTCACCGCGCCCAGCCGTGAGCTGGCGGGCGACCCGCGCCGACCGGTGGAGCGACCGCCGGCGACGCCGCGGGACGAGCGGCGGGACTCCTCCGACGACCCGCGCTCGCTGCTCGACCGCTGGCTCGACCGCCGCGGCTGACCCCGCCGGCGCCCGGCTCGGCTCGTCGCAGGGCGGGCCGGCCACGCCGTCGGCGTATCACCGGCGCGGAGCGCCGGTGCGACGGACGTGCCGCCTGCCACGCGGGTTCCGGGGCCGTCCGTCACCCCGGCGGGCGTCCGGCAGAATCGTCGGGTGCCCGTCCACCAGATCACCGACCCGGACGACGAGCGGATCGCCGACTACCGGGCGCTGACCGACGTCGAGCTGCGGACCCGCTGGGAGCCGCCGCACGGGCTGTTCATCGCCGAGGGGGAGCTGGTGCTGCGCCGCGCGCTGCGGGCCGGCTACCCGGCGCGGTCGTACCTGGTGGACGCCAAGCGGGTCGACCAGCTCGCCGACCTGGACACCGGCGACACGCCCGTCTACGCGGCGTCGCCGGAGGTGCTGCAACAGGCCACCGGTTTCCACGTCCACCGGGGCGTCCTGGCGTCGTTCCACCGCCGGCCGCTGCCCACGGCCGCCGAGGTGCTCGCCGCGGCCAGTCGCGTGGTGATTTTGGAGGACGTCAACAACCACACCAACCTCGGCGCGATCTTCCGGGGCGCGGCCGCGCTCGGCGTCGACGCCGTGCTGCTCTCGCCGACCTGCGCCGACCCGCTCTACCGGCGCAGCGTCCGGGTCAGCATGGGTGAGGTCTTCGCCATCCCGTACGCCAAGCTGGAGCCCTGGCCGGGCGGCCTGGCCCAGGTCCGGGCGGCCGGCTTCACGGTGCTGGCGCTGACCCCGGCGGCCGACGCGCTGCCGATCCAGCGGCTCGACCCGGCGCAGCGGGCCCGCGCGGCACTGCTCTTCGGCGCCGAGGGCGCCGGGCTGACCGCGGCGGCGCAGAGCGCCAGCGACGTGCGGGTGGCCATTCCGATGCGGCGCGGAGTCGACTCGCTGAACGTCGCCGCCGCCGCGGCGGTCGCGTTCTGGGAACTCGGGCGCGACGACCCGCCGTACGGCGACGGATAGCCTGCGGCCCGTTCCGAGGGCGGCGGGCGCCCTCGGCACGAAGCCGGTCAGGCGAAGTACGTCGACCAGAGGTTGTGGGTCGGCCAGCTGGGCGCCGCCCGGGAGGCGGTCCAGAGCGCCGCGTCGATGTCGCCGTAGCTGAGCCCGGACGCGTCGTCGCGCTGGTTGAACAGGGCGGCCCAGCTCATCCCGTGGTAGGTGCGGACCAGCAGGCTGTAGTTGCCGGGCAGGCTGCCGGTGTGCCAGGTGTTGCGGCCCGTGCCGCCGGTGACCGGGCGGACCTGCCAGCCCAGGCCGTAGTACCAGCCGTTCGCGTTGACGCCGGTCGGGTTGGGCACCGCGAACACCCGGCCGAGCGAGGTGGCGTTCAGCAGGGTGCTGCCGGTGTCGAAGGCCGAGGCCCACCGGACCATGTCGACCGCGGAGGCGATCCAGCCGCCGTTGGCGTCGTGCAGGCGCATGCTGAAGGTGCCGTACGGCGCCGGCACGACCGCGCCCGAGTTGTCCAGCACGGTCGTGCCGCTGTACTGGGAGCGGTAGCCCACCTCGCCGCTGTGCCGGGCGATGGTCCACCCGCTCGCCATCCGGGTGATCTTCAGCGGGGCGAGGAGCTTCTGCTTCACGTACGTCTCGTAGGGCAGGCCGCTGACCGCCTCGACGACCCGGCCGGCCAGCAGGTAGCCGTAGTTGCTGTAGGAGACCGTCGACCCGGGGTCGTGCATCAACGGCTGCCCGGACATGAACCGGATGACGTCGGCGTGGTGCAGCTCCATCGGCACGCCGAGCGCCTGCGCGATGACCCGGTCCTTGAACAGCGGGTCGAACGCGGTCTGGTCCCGGTCCCAGCCACCGGTGTGCTGGAGCAGGCGCCAGAGGCTGACCTTGGCCAGCCGCGGGTCGACTGCCTGCCCGGCGGGCGGCGTGAGGTCGAGGAACTTCGTGACCGGGTCGCCCAGGTTCAGCTTGCCGTCCTGCGCCAGCCGGACGAGCGCCGCCGCCGTCAGCGACTTCGACAGGCTGGCCACCCGGAACAGCGACGTCGGCTGGATCGTCTCCGGCGAGCCGTTGCCGTAGCCGCGGGCCAGTACGAGCCGGCCCTGGTAGGTGACCGCGAGCTGCCCGCCGCAGATCCCCCGCGCCTGCATGTAGCTCTTCATCGTGTCGTCGAATGAGCGCAGCGCGGTGACCGCGGTGCCGGTCGCCGTCCAGGTGCCCGCCGCGGCGGCGGGAACAGCCGTGCCCGCGCCGGCGACCAGCGCCCCGGCGCCCGCGGCACCCACCAACTTGCCGAACGTCCGGCGGCTGACAGTCGTCCTGTCCATGCCCGTCCTTCCGATTTCATCACGAACACGGGCACGCTACTGCAGATCATCGGTTCGGTGGGGTCCGCTACGGTCCGTGGGGCGGCCGGCCGTCGGGCCTCCGGGCCGTCGACGGGCCGCCGGCCTGGGGGTTCGGTCGCCACGCGGCCGGGCGTGACGGTCGAGTTCCAGGGGTCACGCAGGGTAGCGTGTCGCCCGTGTTCCCTACCGTGCGTGAGGTCCTCGCCCTGGACCCGGTCCGCCACGGCGCCCCGCGCCTGGTCGCCGGGGACGCTGGCCTGGACCGGCCGGTGCGCTGGGTGCACGTGGCCGAGGTGCCGGACATCGCGACCCTGCTCAACGGCGGCGAGCTGGTCCTCACCACGGGGATCGGCCTGCCGGGCGACGACGCGGGGTTGCGTGCGTTCATCGGCGACCTGGCCGACGTGGGCGTCTCCGGTCTGGTGGTGGAGCTGGGCCGCCGGTACGTCAGCGGGGTGCCGCGGGTGATGACGGCGGCGGCCGAGCGACGGGGACTGCCCCTGGTCGAGCTGCGGCGGGCGACCCCGTTCGTCCGGATCACCGAGGCGGTGCACGCGCTGATCGTGGACGCCCAGCTCACCGAGCTGCGGGCCACCGAGGAGATCCACCAGCGGTTCACCGAGCTGTCGGTCGAGGGGGCCGGGCCGGGCGAGGTGGTGCGGCAGGCCGCCGAGTTGTCCGGGTGTCCGGTGGTGCTGGAGAACCTCTCGCGTCAGGTGCTCGCGTACGACCCGGCGGGGGAGAGCGCGGAGCTGCTGCTGGACGCCTGGGAGCAGCACTCACGGCGGATCCGGCCGGCCGGCCGGACGGCGTACGACGTGGACAACGGGTGGCTGGTCACCGCCGTCGGCGCGCGCGGGCAGGACTGGGGGCGGCTGCTGCTGCGCTGGCCGGCCGGAGGCGACCTGGCCACCACCCCGCCCCGCCGTCCCGTCGCCGAGCCCGAACTGGCCGTGGACGGGGAGCCGGCCGCGCGGCCCGGCGCCGCCCCGCCGACCCGGCTGACGATCCTGATCGAGCGGGCCGCCTCGACGCTCGCCCTGGGCCGGCTGATCCGTCGGGACGCGGAGGGGCTGGAGCGGCAGATCCACCGCACCCTGCTCACCGCGCTGCTCGACCATTCCCGGCCGGTCGACGAGGTGGCGCTGCGGGCCAAGGCGCTCGGCGTGGTGCTGGAGCGGCGGCACCTGGTCGGCGTGATGGTGCGGCTGCGCGCCGACGACCCGGCGGGGGAGAGCGGCCCGACCGGTGACCTCGGCGAGTCCGGCCCGGCGACCGGCCCGGCCCGGCTGCGGGACCTCGCCGAGGCGGTCGGGCAGGCGCTGCACGACGCGAAGCTGACCGCGTTGATCAGCGCGGTCGACGACCATGTGGTCGGCGCGCTGCTGGCCCTGCCCGACGCGGCCGCCGAGGAGCGGGCGCTCGCCGCGTTCGCCACGGCGCTGCGCCGGGCCCGCCTGGACGCCCCGGCGACCCGCCCCGATGCCGGGTCCCGCGGCGAGGGCGCCGCCCGGCACGATCTGGTGCCCCGGCAGGACGCCGCACGGCGCCTGGACGGGCGGGCCGGCCCCGGCCGCCCGAGTGACGTGATCGTCGCCGCGGGTTCGGGGGTGGGCAGCCCGCGCGAGGCCCGCCGGTCGCTGATCGAGGCGCGGCAGATCGCCGACGCAGCCCGCCGTGACCGCCGCGACCTGCCCATCTTCCGGTTGCCGCACGTCGGGCTGGCCGGGCTGCTGCACCTGCTCCGCGAGGAGCCGCGGATGCAGACGTTCGTCGAGCGGGAACTCGGCGCGCTGCTGGCGTACGACGCGCAGCACCCCCGGGAGCAGTTGCTCGGCACGCTGCGGGCGTACCTCGAGCAGGGCCGGAACAAGTCGGCGGCGGCCGCCGCGGCGCACCTGTCCCGGCCGGCCTTCTACGAGCGGCTCGCCCGGATCGGCCGGGTCCTCGACGTCGATCTCGACTCGGTGGACGCCTGCCTCTCCCTGCACGTGGCCCTGCTGGCCCTGGACGCCATCCGCACCCCCTGACCCGGGGGAGGCCTGGTCAGGTCAGGGCGGTCAGGATCTTGGCGTAGGTGGGCGGGATGTGGTTCGGGCCGCCGCCGGGGGTGAACACGTCGGAGGTGGCGATCGCCGACCACGCCGTGTCCGGGACGGCGTCGACCAGGGCACGGACCACCGGAGCGTCGCGCCACTGCTCCTGCTCGGCGAGCAGGCTGAGCGCCACCACCGACTCCTCCACCTCGCCCACGCACTCGAAGGGCTTGTGCCCGTCGACGCCGAGCAGCTCCCGGTAGCCGGGGATCTGGGCGGGGTCGGCGAGCAGGTCGCCGCCGAAGATGTGGGTGATCCGCTCCCGGGACATGAACGGTGCCAGGGCCAGGAAGACGAACCGGCACTTCGGGCAGTCGCGGCACCAGCGCTCGCTCGCGTCACGCAGCTTGAAGGCGGCGTTGCAGCTGGTCACCACGTCGTCGTAGCGGTCGATCTCGGCGAACAGCCGGGCGATGTGCAGCTCCGACAGGGGGCGCAGCAGCGAGAAGTACGGCTCGGTGAGCCCTGCGTGCTCGGTCAGCGCCGCCCGCAGCAGGCCCTCCGCCTCGACCCCCTTGGACCACTGGTGGTTGATCTCGTGACCGTTC
This sequence comes from Micromonospora sp. WMMD812, assembly GCF_027497215.1. Classification (NCBI taxonomy): domain Bacteria; kingdom Bacillati; phylum Actinomycetota; class Actinomycetes; order Micromonosporales; family Micromonosporaceae; genus Micromonospora; species Micromonospora sp. WMMD812. The sequence goes on from NZ_CP114904.1 coordinate 6,746,989, forward strand.
CAGATCAGGTTCGGGTCGGACGCGGAGCGCTCGTTCGACATCACCACCGGGCCCAGTCCGTGCAGCACCGAGGTGGCGACGGCGATCAGCGAGTTGATCGCGGTGACCGGAATGTGCCCGTTGCGGGCGCCGGCGGCGTTCAGCTCGAACAGCACCGGGTCGATCCGCCGGCGGGCGGCGAGCGGGGTGAGCCCGGACGCCTCGTTCACCGAGACGATCACGTGGTTCGGGTTGACCGAGAACGGCACCGGGTCGGAGCCGGCCCGGCGCAGCGCCTCCAGGGTGACGATCGAGTCCTTGCCGCCGCCGACGGCCGACAGCGGACGGCGGTCGGAGTTGTCCACCGGCGTCGGCGGCTTCACCGAACCGTCCGGGACCTCCGGCGTCAGCCTCAGCACCGACGGCAGCTGGTTGCGGTACGCGTACTCCGCGAGGCCCTTGCGGTAGATCGCGGTGACCAGCGCGGTGGCGGCCGGGCCGAGCGGCGCGGGCAGCACCAGCCGGCCGGGCGCAGCCGCCTTGTAGTAGCTGACCCCGGCGACGACGTGCAGCAGTTCCAGGACCCGCCCGAGAGCGGCGACCGCCTCGTCGGACGGTGGCCCCTCCGGCAGCGGCAGTGTGATCACCTCGGTGAACCGTTGCTCGCCGGCGGGGCCGGTCAGGGCGTAGTCGAACAGGGCCTCGCCGGTGGAGAGGTCGATCGAGTAGGACGGGAAGGTGAAGGCGTCCATCCGCCGCAGCTGCTCGTAGCGCACACGCCATACTAGGCCCTGGTTCGTCCTGCCGTGCCCGGCTGTGTCGGACCCGCCCCCGCGGCGGCCCGCCGGCCGCCGTCCCGCCTCGGAGGAGATCACCTGTGCGCCTGTCTGACATGCGCGGACGTTCTGTTGCCGTCTGGGGGACCGGCCGGGAGGGCCGGGCGGCGGTGACCGCGATCGCCGCGCACGGCCCGGCCGCCCTGGTCGCCGTCGACGACAGCGCCAACTTCCTCTCGCTGCCGTGGGACGGCCCGTTGGCCGAGGCGGCGCCGCTGGTCACCGGCGAGGCGGGGTTCGAGCGGCTGGCCGCCGCCGACGTCGTGGTCCGCTCGCCGGGGGTACCGCAGACCCACCCGTGGCTGGTGGAGCTGCGCCGCCGCGGCGTGCCGATCACCCAGGGCACCGCGCTCTGGATGGCCGACCACGCCGCCCGGACCGTCGGGGTGACCGGCAGCAAGGGCAAGAGCACCACCTCCAGCCTGATCAGCCACCTGCTCACCGCGGTGGACCGGCCCAACGTCTTCGGTGGCAACATCGGCGTGCCGACGCTGGACCTGCCGGAGGCGGACCTGTACGTGCTGGAGCTGTCCAGCTACCAGTGCAGCGACCTGACCGACTCGCCCCGGGTGGCGGTCGTCACCGCTCTCTTCCCCGAGCACCTGGACGCGCACGGCGGCGAGCGCGAGTACTACCGCGACAAGCTCAACCTGCTGGCGCACGACCCGGCGACCGTGGTCGTCAACGGCGCCGACCCGCGGCTCGCCGCCGAGCTGGGCGACCGGGCCGCGGTGCGCGCCGGCTCGCCGGACACCACCCACGTCGCCTCCGGTCCGGACGGCGCCCCGTGGTTCCACCTGCGCGACCAGCCGCTCTTCCCGCGGGCGGTGCTGCCGCTGGTCGGCCGGCACAACGAGGGCAACCTCTGCGTCGCGCTCGCCGTGCTCGACGCGCTCGGCGTGGACGTGGTGGCCCGCCGGGACACCCTGGCCGTGGCGGTCGCAGAGTTCCAGGGGCTGGCCCACCGGCTCACCGAGATCGCCGACCCGTCCGGGCTGACCTTCGTCGACGACACCCTCGCCACCAGCCCGTACGCGGCCATGCACGCCATCGACGCGTACGAGGGACGGCCGCTCACGGTGATCGTCGGCGGCAACGACCGGGGACTGGACTACACCCCGCTGCGGGAGCACCTGGCCGAGCGGGAGATCACCGTCATCGGCATCCCGGACAGCGGCCCCCGGATCGTCGAGTCGCTCGCCGGGCTGCCGGCGGTGCGTACCGAGATCGCCGAGGATCTGGTCGCCGCGGTGGGGCTGTCCCGCAAGCTCACCCCCGCCGGCGGGGTGGTGCTGCTGTCGCCGGCCGCGCCGAGCTACGGCCGGTTCCGCAACTTCGAGCACCGCTCCGAGGTCTTCGCCGAGGCGGTACGCGACACCGCCCGCTGAAGGGTGGAGCGGCCGGGCGAACGCCCTCGCCGCGGTGGGCGGCACCGAAGCCGGGAAGGCGCCGGCCGCGCGCGGGCTGGACGGGGACCAGGCTCAGCGGGATCCCGACATGCGCCGGCGGAGCCAGGAGCGGCGGGCCGGCGCGCTCTCCTCTCCGAGGTCGGGCTCGGGTTGGCCGGCCCCCTCCCGTCGCCACCGGTTGCCCTGCTGGTCGGTGAAGCACAGTCGCGCGGTGGTCGACGCGTACCGGGTGAGGTCGACGCTGCGGTCGACGGCGACGAACAGATCAGCGGCGGTCCCGCCCTCGAGCCGGTCGACCGGGCCGGTCACCGTGGTCACCGGCACCGGCCGGCCGCCCGGACCCGGTTCGCCGGCGTGCGCCACGGGCGTGGCGGCCAGGTCGAAGATCGGCCCGTCGCTGTCGTTGGCGACCCGGACGCGCAGCACCCCACCACCCTCCGTGCGGGTGGTGGTGGAGACGAGCCGTGCCTGCCGGGCCAGCGCGGCCCGGTCCTCACGGCGCCGGGCCCGCAGTTCACGGCGCAGGCTGAGCACGCCGAAGAGCAGCGTGCCGACGGTGCCGAGCCCGCCGAACCAGTCGGGAACCGATCCCCAGTCGACTCTCCAACCGGTCGGTACGACGGTCAGAGCCTCCACAATCGACATGTGGCCACGGTAGCCGCGGTACGCCAGTCCGCCCTCGGGTCCACCGTTCAGCGCGCTCCATCGGCCGTCCCGCCCGCGGGACTCTGCCGTTCATGTTCATGCGGCTGCGCGGAGTCGTAGCACAGGCCCGAGCCGGTAGTGTTGGTCACGGATCACGCGATCGGCCGTCACCCGCCACCGCGGACCGACCATCGTGGAGCCTGCCGTCTCGCCCCTCCGGGAGGCACGTTGAGTCACGGTCAACCCACCCCTCACCTACTCAGCCCCGCGCGACTGCCCGCGGGTCGTCGGGAGCGCTGCCGGGAGACGGGCCGCAGGGAGACGGTGCCGGGCCGCGGGGCCACGGCCCGCACCGGCCCGGCCGGCCAGGAGACGGGCCGCGGGGAGACCGGCCGATGACCGCCCCGGCACAGGACACCGGCTTCTCGATCATCCCGCCCCGCCGCAACCGGCTGCCGCTGCGGGGTCGGGACGAACTGGTCGAGACGATCCTGCGGGCCGCCGAGCCGCCCGCCGGCACCACGCGTGATCCGGAGGAGGCCACGCAGATCCTCTGGGGGCTGGGCGGCTGCGGCAAGAGCCTCACCGCGCAGGAGCTGGCCCGTCAGCTCGAGGAACGTGGCCGGCTGGTCTGGTGGATCTCGGCGAAGGACTCGGCTCGGGTCAGCGCCGGGATGCGCGAGGTCGCGGGGCAGCTCCAGGCGCCGGAGAACCAGCTCGACCTTGCCTGGGCCGGCAAGGCCCGCAGCCCGGTCGAGCTGGTGTGGGACCTGTTGAACAACTCACCCCGCCCCTGGTTGCTGATCTTCGACAACGCCGACGAGCCGACCCTGCTGGCTCCGGCCGACGGGCGGGTCGCCGACGGCACGGGCTGGCTCCGCCAGCCGCGTACGGCCAACGGGCTGGTCCTGGTCACCACCCGCGACGGGCGGCGGGACACCTGGGGTGAGTGGTCCACCATGCACCTGGTGAACGAGCTGTCGCCGGCCGACGGCGCGCAGGTGCTCGTCGACCTCGCCGGCGCGGCGCCCGGCACGCTGGCCCAGGCCGCCCGGCTCGCCGCCCGACTCAAGGGGCACCCGTTGGCGCTGCGCGGCGCCGGCACCTATCTGGCGGAGGCCAACCGCATCCCCGTCGGCACCGCGCGGTCCTCCATCCGCACCTATGACGACTACCGGGCGGCGTTGGACCACCGGGCCGGCACCACCACCCGGCCGAACGGCTCCAGCGGCTTCAAGAGAGCGGTCCGTCCTGTGGTGCAGTCCTGGGAAATGTCGCTGGACCTGCTCGCCGGGCGTGGGCTCGACCAGGCGCGGCCGGTGCTGCGCCTGCTGGCCTGTCTCGGCGACGCGCCGATTCCCTACGCCGTCCTGCTCGACCCGGTCCGGCTGTCGGCTTCCCCGCTCGTCGGCGAGATCGGCGAGGACCGGCTGCGCGAGGTGCTGCGCTCGTTGGCGGACTTCGCGCTGGTCGACCTCGGGGTGATCGAGTCGCTGCCCGCCCAGTCCCCGGTCGCTCACGTCGTCACCCTGCACCCACTGGTCCGTGAGCTGATCCGCGACCTGCCCGACGTGGTGTCCGATCGGGCGGCCTACCACGAGCTGGTGCTCCATCTGTTGGACGCCCTGCGGCTGCGCGACCCGGACCGCCCCCGCGAGGAGGAGTTCGACCCCGACGAGCCGGACAAGTGGGCGAGCTGGCACGTGCTGGCGCCACCCACGATGGGCGCGGTGCTGGATTTCCTCGACGGCGGAGACCTGCCGCGGCTCCGGCCCGACCTGCTGGACGTCGCGCTCGACCTGGCCCGGCTGATCGCCCGCTACATCCTGGCCGTCGGCCTGCCCGGCCAGGCGGAGATCTTCCTGGAACGCTGCCTGGCCGGATGCCGCCGGATAGGCGTCGACCTGAACGACCGGCCCGCGCTCAGCCTCCGCCACGAGCGTTCCCGGGCGGCGCTGGAGCAGGGGCACCTCAGCTGGGCCGAGAACGAGCTTCGCACGATCATCCCGGCCCGGGAGGCGCTGCTCGGTCGCGAGCACCGCAACACCCTCGCGAGCCGGCACAAGCTGGCCCGGACCATCCTGGAACAGGGCCGGTGGCGGGACGCCGAGGACGAGTTGCGTGACATCGTCCGGGCCGAGTACCGGGTGCGCGGCCCCGAGGACCGGGACACCATGACCGCACGGCACAGTCTGGCCCGCGCGATCGTCTACCAGGGCCGGTACGCCGACGCGCGCGCCGAACTGGCCGAGATCCTGGAGATCCGGCTGCGGCACTGGGCGCCGGACCACTTCGAGACCCTGACGGTGCGGCACACGCTGGACATGTGCCGGCTGCGCGAGGGCGAGATCGAGGAGGCGCTCGCGGACCTTCGCGAGATCCTCGCGACGGACGCCGCCAAGCGGCAGGTCCAGCATGTGGCCATGATCGCCGCTCGGCACACCCTGGCGGAATGTCTGGTCGCCACCGGTGCTACCGGCGAGGCGGAGAAGGTGCTGGTGGGGGTGGTCGAGGACCGGCGGCGGATCCTCGGCGACGACCACGCCGACACGGTCCGGGCCGAGGCCGACCTCCGGAAGCTACGTGGCGAATGAGGGACGGGACGTCGGGGTTCCGCTCCGGATCCGCAGCCAGCCTGACGAGGAGCTTATGTGAGTGATCAACTACGCCGCCGGGACCGACTGACCACCGAGTCGCTGCGGGAGTTGGCGACTGGTGAGATCGACGTGATCTGGCACCGTGAGTACTACCCGCCGGAGCAGTGCGACGCCGCACTGCCCCGGGTGGTCCGCGCCGTCGACGAGGCCAACTTCCTGCTCACCAAGGAGTTCACCAGCGTCGGCACGTCGATGGGCGAGGTGGCGAACGGCGGCGACAGCGTCCAGCGCTACCTGGACACCTCCGCCGACACCACCCGGCTGATCCGCCACGACGTGTTCGCCGGGCAGCAGTCACCGACCGACCTGATCCGGCTCGACCTGGACGAGATGTGGCCGTACGGGGCAACGGTCGGGCGGCACGACGGCCGGATGATGCTGCCGGGGGTGCTGCGCCGGATGACGCCGGGCGGTCGGGGCCGCCCACACATCGACCGCCGGCAGATCCCGCTGCTCGACACCTACCGGCTGCACCGCCGGCTGGGGGTGAACATCTACCTGGAGGTGCCGGAGCCCGGCGCGGGCGGTGAGATCGACTTCTGGGGCCACCTGTCCGAAGAGGAGTTCGTGGCGCTCAAGACCGACCCGTTCGACTACGGGATCGAGCCGGAGCGGGTCGGCCCACCGCTGGACACGGTGCTGCCGGGCAAGGGCGACCTGGTGATGTTCGAGGCAGGACGGATGCACGGCGTCCGCGAGGTGCGTGAGGGGTGTCGCACCTCGGCCGCCTGCTTCGTCGGCGTTCGCGCGGAGACCGATCCGCTGCTGGTCTTCGCCTGAGCCGCACCCGCGACGAACCGGTCGGGCGGTGGCAGGAGCCTCCCGGCTCATCCCTCGCGGGCGGCCAGAGCGGCGTGCAGGGCGCGCATCGAGCGGATCGCGGAGCGGATCTCCTGGAGGTAGCGGCCGGGGGTCAGCGTCTGCTCGGGCAGCCGGGCCAGGTCGGGCAGGGCCGGGTCGACGCCGACCGTGTCGATCCCGCACCCGTAGAGCACGGCGAGGGTGCGCAGCGCGTCGCAGTGCTGGAACGGCACGTAGATCGGGGCGGTGACCAGCAGGACCGGGTCGCCGCCGGCGAGCCGGGCGTGCTCGGCCCAGAACCGCTGGGTGTCGGCGGTGTGCGCGCGGCGCCGCTCGGGCTCGCTGGACGGCGCGGCGAGCACCCGCACCGGCGGCGTGCCGGCGGGTCGGTAGGTGCGTGACGACCAGGAGTGGTGCGGATGGCCGGCGTCCAGGCCGTCCTGCTCGGCCGGCGCGGTCACGCCGAACGCGAGCCGCACGGCCACGTCGAGCGCGTCGACCTCGGTCGCGCAGCCGGTCACGCCGGCGCCGGCCAGGGCCCGCAGCTCCATCTCGGACAGCGGACGGAAGCTGCCCAGCACCGCCACCTCGCCGGCCACCGGCAGGCCCCGCCGCAGCAGGTGCGCCGCGTACGCGACCCGGCGAAGGCAGGCGTGCGCCAGCCCGCCGAGCACCACCAGGTGGGTGTACCCGGGGCGGGCCGGCGGCTCCGGGCGGACCAGGCCGAGCGCGGTGGCGGCGTCGTGGACCTGCCCGGCGGTGGCCGCGTCGAGGGCCGGTTCCCGCGCCTCGGGCCGCTCCCGACCGCCCCGGAAGTCCCAGTGCCGTCCGGTGAAGTCGTCCAGGCCGGCCAGCAGCGTGGCGAGGTCGCCGGCCGGCCACCGCCCGCCGAAGCGGGCGACCAGACCGCGCAGCGGCGGGGCGCCGATCCACCTGGCGATCCCGTCGATGATCGGCTCGCCGTCCCCGACCAGCAGGGCGCCGGCCAGCGGCACCGGCACGGGTACGCCGGTGATTGGCGCGGAATCGGTGGCACCCGGCGTGGGTGGGGCGGGACGCTCGGGCACGTCCGGATCGTACCGGCCGCTCAGCCGGGCCGGCCGTCGGCTGGGCCGGGTTCGGGCCGGTCGCGGCGGCGGCGCGCCGGCCGCCGTGCCGGCGCGGAAAACGACGGTCGAACGCCGGTGCAGCCACCGGAAGCGCGCCCTGAACGAGCTGTCACAACGGAAAACGTGGGCCAGTCCGTTGACGGTCTGTCAGGCCCGGCGGAGGCTCGCGCTACACGCTGACTCTTGTCGCGCCCTCGGGGTGGTGAAAGCGTGCGGTAACCGCGAAGCGAAGGGTGCGACGATGACCACCGACGATCTGTTGGCCCGGCACCGGGCCGTGCTCCCGACCTGGATGCCGCTGTACTACGACGAACCGATCGAGCTGGTCTCCGGCTCGGGCCGCCGGGTGACCGACGCCCAGGGCCGCACCTACCTGGACTTCTTCGGCGGCGTGCTGACGACGATGCTCGGCTACGACATCCCCGAGGTCCGCGAGGCCGTCGAGCGGCAGCTGCGCACCGGGGTGGTGCACACCTCGACGCTCTACTTGATCCGCCAGCAGGTCGAGCTCGCCGAGAAGATCGCGCGGCTCTCCGGCATCCCGGACGCCCGGGTGTTCTTCACCAACTCCGGCACCGAGGCGAACGAGGCGGCGCTGCTGGTCGCCACCAACCACCGCCGCTCGCACCAGATCCTCGCCGTCCGCAACAGCTACCACGGCCGGTCGTACGCGGCGATGGGCGTCACCGGCAACCGCGGCTGGTCGGCGAGCCCGCTCAACCCGCTGCAGGTGGCCTGGCTGCACTCCGGCGAGCGGCTGCGCGGGCTGCTCTCCCGGCTGGACGCCGACGAGCAGGTGGACGCGGCGGTGGAGGACCTGCGCGAGGTGCTCGCCACCCAGACCGCCGGTGACGTGGCCGCACTGATCGCCGAGCCGATCCAGGGCGTCGGCGGCTTCGTCCACCCGCCGGACGGCCTCTTCGCCGCCTGGAAGAAGGTGCTCGACGAGACCGGGATCCTGTTCATCGCCGACGAGGTGCAGACCGGCTGGGGGCGTACCGGCGAGCACTTCTGGGGCTACCAGGCGCACGACGTCACGCCCGACCTGCTCACCTTCGCCAAGGGCATCGGCAACGGCTTCGCCCTCGCCGGCGTGGTCGGCCGCGCCGAGGTGCTCGAGTCGGTGCCGGCGATCAGCTTCTCCACCTTCGGCGGCAACCCGGTCTCCACGGCCGCCGGCAACGCGGTCCTCGACTACCTGCTCGACCACGACCTCCAGGCCAACGCGGCCCGCACCGGCGCGATCCTCGCCGACGGCCTGCGCGCCGCTGTGGCCGACCTCGACTGCGTCGCCGAGGTACGCGGCAAGGGGCTGATGCTCGCCGTCGAATTCGTCCACCCGGGCACCACCGAACCGGATCCGGCGTGCGCCGTGCGCGCGTTCGAGGCGTGCCGGGCCGGCGGGCTCCTGGTCGGCAAGGGCGGCCTGCACGGCAACGTGCTGCGGATGGGACCGCCGCTGACGCTCACCGAGGAGGAGGCCCGAAAAGGGCTGGCCATCCTGGTCGACGCGATCCGCACCGCCGCCGCGGCGGGGGTGCCGGCATGAGCGCCGTCATCACCCACTTCGTCGAGGGCAAGCGGTTCGCCGGGGCCTCCGAGCGGCGCGGGGACGTGTTCGACCCGGCTACCGGCCGGCGTACCGGTGAGGTGGCGCTGGCCTCGGCCGCGGACGTCGCGGTGGCCGTGGAGGCCGCCGCCCGCGCGGCCCGGGCCTGGCGCGACGCCTCGCTGGCGAAGCGCACGTCGGTGCTCTTCGCGTTCCGCGAAATGGTGCACGCCCGGCGGGACCGGCTGGCCGAGGTGATCACCGCCGAGCACGGCAAGGTGCTCGCCGACGCGGCCGGCGAGGTGCAGCGCGGGCTCGAGGTGATCGAGTACGCCTGCGGCATCCCGTCCGCGCTGCGCGGCGCGTTCAGCGAGAACGTCTCCACCGAGGTGGACTCGTACACGCTGCGCCAGCCGCTCGGGGTGGTCGCGGTGATCTCGCCGTTCAACTTCCCGGTGATGGTGCCGCTGTGGTTCGTCCCCGTCGCGGTGGCCTGCGGCAACGCCGTGGTCCTCAAGCCGAGCGAGAAGGACCCGAGCGCGGCGCTGCTGCTCGCCGAGTGGTTCGTCGAGGCCGGGCTACCGGAGGGCGTGCTCAACGTCGTCAACGGCGACAAGGAGGCGGTGGACGCGCTGCTGGACCACCCGGACGTTCAGGCGGTGTCGTTCGTCGGCTCCACCCCGATCGCCCGCTACGTCTACCAGCGCGGCACCGCCGCCGGCAAGCGGGTGCAGGCGCTGGGCGGAGCGAAGAACCACATGGTGGTGCTCCCGGACGCCGACCTCGACCTGGCCGCCGACGCCGCGGTCAACGCCGGGTTCGGCTCGGCGGGGGAGCGGTGCATGGCCATCTCCGCGCTGGTCGCGGTCGGCCCGGTGGCCGACGCGCTGGTCGCGAAGATCGCCGAGCGGATGGCCGGGCTGCGGACCGGGGACGGCCGGCGCGGCTGCGACATGGGTCCGCTGGTCACCGCCGCGCACGCGGCCCGGGTGCGCTCGTACGTCGAGTCGGGAGTGGCGGCCGGCGCGGTGCCGGTGGTGGACGGCCGGACCGTCGAGCCGGACGGTGACCCGAACGGGTTCTGGCTGGGGCCGACCCTCTTCGACCATGTCACCCCGAACATGTCGATCTACACCGACGAGATCTTCGGCCCGGTGCTGAGCGTGCTCCGCGTCGGCTCGTACGACGAGGCGTTGGACCTGGTCAACGCCAGCCCGTACGGCAACGGCACGGCGATCTTCACCAACGACGGCGGCGCGGCCCGCCGTTACCAGCACGAGGTGGAGGTCGGCATGGTCGGGATCAACGTGCCGATCCCGGTGCCGATGGCGTACCACTCGTTCGGCGGCTGGAAGTCCTCGCTCTTCGGCGACCTGCACGCGCACGGCGAGGACGGCGTGCGGATCTTCACCCGCGGCAAGGTCGTCACCAGCCGCTGGCTGGACCCCCGGCACGGCGGGGTCAACCTCGGCTTCCCGACCCAGACCTGAGCAGCCGCAGCGCGCCGGCCCCGGCCACGTACGCCACCAGGGCCGGGACCGGCACGCCCAGCGGCTCGGCGGCCTCCTTCGGCGTCTGACTGTTGATCACCAGACCGCACACGACGGCGAGGTAGCCGCCCACGGTGAGCGCGGCTCGGACGGTCCTGCGGCGCCCGCCCGCCGCGGGCCCCCGTCCGGCGCGGCTGGCCGCCGGCTTCCGTTCGGCGCGGCTGGCCGCCGACGTTGTGGCCGGCGCACGGTGGCCGGGCGGCGGGTCGCCGTGCGGCCGGCCGGCGCCAACCGGTCGCCGGCGGCGGCCGCTGCGCGCCTCGACCGGGCCGAAGACGGCGACCAGGCCGGCCAGCACCACGGCCAGCAGCAACACCCAGGGCAGCCGCCAGGCCAGCCAGGCGGCCGAGCCGACCGGCGGGGTGGGCAGCAGGTGCGCCGCGTCCAGGGCGCCGACCAGCAGGATCGCGGCGGTCAGGTGCCACAGGAAGACGGTCAGGACGACGGCGTTGACCGCGATCACCAGTCGCCACGGCCGGTCCCGGTGCAGCCAGCGGTCGGCGGGACCGCGGAGCAGCAGGATCAGCCCGAGCTGGGCCGTGGTCAGCGTCAGCAGCGCGAGGCTCGGCGGCGCGGCGTTGTCCAGCCGCTCGCCGGGCACGTTGAGCATGCTGACCGGGTACGGGCCGGCCGTGAGCAGCACGGTGGCGGCCAGGCCGCCGAGCAGCGCCGCCGAGCCGGCCCGCCGCGACGTCGGCAGCCGGCGGCCGGCGCCCTCCCGCCCGGGGCTACCGCCCTCCCGCCCTGGCCTGCCGGCCTCCCGCCCTGGCCTGCCGGCCTCCCGCCCTGGCCTGCCGGCCTCCCGCCCTGGCCTGCCGGCCTCCCGCCCTGGCCTGCCGGCCTCCCGCCCTGGCCTGCCGGCCTCCCGCCCTGGCCTGCCGGCCTCCCGCCCTGGCCTGCCGGCCTCCCGCCAGGCGATGCCCAGCTGATGCACCGCCAGCCAGCCGAAGAGGTAGTTGCCGAGCGCCAGCTGGGCGGGGCCGAGCGCCCGGCCCAGGTCGCCCGCGACGACCAGCGCCGCCAGCACCGGCGGCACGACGAGGCCGAAGCGCCGGTGCAGCGCCACCATCACCGGGGTCAGCGGCACCACCAGCAGGTACGCGGCGAGGAACCACAGCGGGATCGTCGCGAACCAGACCACGGTGCGGATGCGGGTGTCCGACACGCCGGCCGCCCAGGCCACCAGGGCCGCCCCGGTGAGCACCAGCACCAGCGTGGTGGTGGGACGCAGCAGCCGGGCGCTGCGTGCCAGCAGCCAGCCGCCGGCGTCCCCGCCGCGGGACCGGTGCGCGGCCAGCGAGGCGGCGTTGGCGTACCCCCCGACCAGGAAGAAGACCGGCATCACCTGGAACGCCCAGGTCACCGGATACGCCCAGGGCAGGTCGGGCAGCGCCGAGCGGGCGGTGGGCCGGCCGGCGGGGTCCTCGCCGACGGCGGCGACCGCCCAGTGGCCGAGCACGACCAGGACGATGGCGAGCGCGCGGAGCAGGTCGACGTAGCGCTCCCGGCCGGCCGGCGTCGCCGCGGCGAGCTGGGCCAGACGGCGCATGGGCCGAGGGTATGCCAGCCCGGCCGGGCCGGCCTGAATAACGGTTCGGTTCACGGGGGTTGAAGTCCCGGCGCAGCTGCCGTAGAAATTCTTCAGCAACAATCTGCGAATTGAAGACAAGCAACAGATCCCCCAGCGCCTCGTACGGCGGTCGTCACCCCCATCCACGGCGGCTGCCCGGCCCGAACCGAGGAGAGAGCATGAACAGGCGTGACATCCTGCGGCGGAGCGCCGCCGCCGGCCTGCTGGCCACTCCCGCCGCCGGCCTGCTGGCCGGCTGCGCCACCGGCGGCGGTGACGACGACGGCGACGCCGGCGTCTACAAGGGCACCAAGAGCGAACAGAACCCGCTGGGGGTCAAGGAGGACGCCCCGCTCGAGGTGGTGATCTTCAACGGCGGGTTCGGCGAGGAGTACGCCAAGTCCCACGAGGCCATGTACACCCAGAAGTACCCGAAGGCGAAGATCAACCACTCGGCGACGCAGGAGATCAGCAAGACCCTGCAGCCGCGCTTCGTCGACGGCACCCCGCCGGACGTGGTGAACAACTCCGGCGCCGGCCAGATCGACTTCAACGGCCTGGTCTCCCAGAACGCCCTGGCCGACCTCGGCGAGCTGCTCGCCGCCCCGAGCCTCGACATCCCCGGCAAGACGGTCAAGGACACCCTGCTGCCCGGCGCGGTCGACGTCGGCTCGTACGACGGCAAGTTCCTGGTGCTCAACTACACCTACACCGCCTACGGCATCTGGCACTCCACCAAGCTCTTCGCCGACCGCGGCTGGCAGTACGCGAAGACCTGGGACGAGCACATCGCGCTCTGCAAGCAGATCAAGGCCGCCGGCATCGCCCCCTGGACGTACGCCGGCCTGCACCCGCGCTACATGAGCTGGCCGGTGATCTCCACGGCGATCAAGCTCGGCGGGCCGTCGGTGGCGCTGGCGATCGACAACCTGGAGCCGAACGCCTGGAAGTCCGACGCCATGAAGACGGCGGCCGACGCCTGGCACCAGATCGTCAAGGACAAGTACATCCTGGAGGGTTCGCCGGGTCTGGACCACAAGCAGTCGCAGACCGCCTGGTGCCAGGGCAAGGCCGCCTTCATCTCCTGCGGCTCCTGGTTGGAGAGCGAGCAGAAGGACGTCACCCCGGCCGGGTTCAACATGACCGTGGCGCCGACCCCGAGCCTGGGCAGCGGCGACAAGCTGCCGTTCGAGGCGATCCGGGGCACCGCCGGCGAGCCGTTCATGGTGCCGGCCAAGGCCAAGAACCTCGCGGGCGGCCTGGAGTACTTCCGGGTGATGCTCTCCAAGGCCGGCGCCCAGGACTTCACCCGCAAGGTGGCCAGCCTGACCGTGGTCGCCGGCTCCACCGAGGGCGTGGACCTGCCGTTCGGGCTCTCCACCGTGGTCAAGGCGCTGGACGCATCCGGCGCCAACGGCTTCAACTGGGTGTACAACAACTACTACCGCAAGCTGGAGCGCAACCTCGTCGACGCGGCGTGCGGCGAGTTCTTCAGTGGTCGGATCGGCCCGGCGGACTTCCTCGACCAGTGTCAGAAGGGCGCCGACTCGATCGCCCAGGACACCTCGATCAAGAAGTACAAGCGGGCCGCGTGACACCCGTCCGGTGCGGGCGCGGTCCGCGCCCGCACCGGACGTCGCACCGGAAGAGGACCTCACCGTGAGACATGGCAAGTACCCGCTGATCGTCACCTTCCTGGTGCCGCCGGTCCTGCTCTACATCGTCTTCGTCGTGTCGCCGTACCTGCAGGCGTTCCAGATCTCCACCACCGACTGGCTCGGCTACTCGGCCGACGCCAACTCGGTGGGGCTGGCGAACTTCAAGACGCTCTGGCGCGACGACTACGTCTGGAACGCGTTGAAGAACAACGCGATCCTGCTCGCGCTCGTACCGGTGCTGACCATCGTGCTCGGGCTGTTCTTCGCCACCATGCTCAACATGGGCGGGCGCAAGGGCCGCGCCGGGGTGACGGGGGTACGCGGCACCTCGATCTACCGCACAGTCTACTTCTTCCCGCAGGTGCTCTCCGTGGTGATCATCGCGCTGCTGTGGAAGGAGGTCTACCACCCGAACAAGGGCCTGCTCACCAGCGCGCTGCACGCGCTCGGCCTCTCCTCGCCGACCTGGCTCGGCGACCCGCGGACCGCCTTCTGGTGCGTGCTCGCGGTGATGGTCTGGAGCAACGTCGGCTTCTACGTGGTGCTCTTCGGCGCGGCGATGGCCGCCGTGCCCAAGGAGATCTACGAGGCGGTCATGCTCGACGGCGCCAGCCGGTTCACCACGCTGCGCCGGGTCACCCTGCCGCTGCTCTGGGACACCGTCCAGGTGGCCTGGGTCTACCTGGCCATCTTCGCCCTCGACGGTTTCATCCTGGTGCAGCTGATGACCAACGGGGGGCCGAACTTCTCCACCGACGTGATCGGGGTACGGATGTACGACACCGCGTTCGGCAGCGAGACCAAGTTCGGCTACGCCTCCGCGATCGGCGTGGTGATGTTCTTCCTGACCCTGTCGGTGGCGGTGCTGGCGCTGCGCGCCAGCCGGCGTGATCGGATCGAACTCTCGTGACCACACTGGACAAGCCCGCTCCGGCCACGGTCGCAGGGCAGACGGCGGCCAAGGATCGGCCGGTACGCCGCGAGCTCGGCGTGGCGAACGTGTTCTCGCACGGCTTCCTGCTGCTCTGGGGCGCGCTGACCGTGCTGCCGCTGTTGTGGATGTTCGTCAGCTCGTTCAAGACCAACGGCGAGATCCTCGGCGACCCGTGGGGCCTGCCGTCGGCGCTGCGCTTCGACAACTGGGCCCGGGCCTGGACCGAGGCGCACATCGGCCGGTACTTCCTGAACAGCATCGTGGTGGTCGCCGGCTCGGTCAGCCTCACCATGCTGATGGGCGCGACCGCCGCGTACGTCTTCGCCCGGTACGAGTTCCGCGGCAAGCAGTTCGTCTACTACCTGTTCGTCGGCGGGCTGATGTTCCCCGTCTTCCTCGCGCTGGTGCCGCTGTTCTTCGTGGTGCGCAACGCCGGGCTGTTCAACACGTGGGCCGGGCTCATCCTGGTGTACTCGGCGTACTCGCTGCCGTTCACCGTCTTCTTCCTGACCGCGTTCTTCCGCACCCTGCCGACCTCGGTGGCGGAGGCCGCACTGGTCGACGGCTGCGGTCACTTCCGGCTCTTCTTCCGGGTGATGCTGCCGATGGCGCGTCCGGGACTGATCAGTGTCGGGATCTTCAACTTCCTCAGCCACTGGAACCAGTTCCTGCTGCCCCAGGTGCTCATGCAGGGCGACGAGTCCAAGTGGGTGCTGGCCCAGGGGCTGTTCGCGCTGTCGGTCAGCCAGGGCTACGCGGGCGACTACGCTCGGCTCTTCGCCGGGCTCACCATCGCGGTCCTGCCGGTGCTGGCGGTCTACGTCGCCTTCCAGCGTCAGGTGCAGTCCGGGCTCACGGCGGGCCAGCTCAAGTGAGGTGCGCCCGTTGACCGGTAGGAAATCTCCTACCTATTGTGGTCGGCATGACCGTGACCCATCTGCAACTGATCTCCGTTCCGGTGCGTGACCAGGACCGGGCCCGCGACTTCTACGTCGACGTGCTCGGCTTCGATCTTCAGGCGGACAACCCGATGGGCCCCGACCAGCGCTGGGTGCAGGTCGGCCCGAAGGGGGCGGCCACCGCGCTCACCCTGGTGACCTGGTTCCCGACGATGCTGCCGGGCTCGCTCAAGGGTCTCGTGCTGGAGACCGACGACCTGGAGGCCGACGTGGCGGCGCTCGGCGCCCGGGGCGTCGTCTTCGCCGACGGCGGCATCCAGGACGCGCCCTGGGGTCGGTACGCCACCTTCGACGACCCGGACGGCAACGGCATCGTGCTCCAGGCCACCGCCCGTGGCTGAGCCGGACGTCTTCGCGGCGCTGGCCAACCCGACCCGGCGTGAGCTGCTCCGGCTGCTGCTGGACCAGGGCGAGCAGCCGGTGCAGCGGCTGGCCGACCACTTCGACATGCGCCGGCCCAGCCTGTCCGAGCACCTGCGGGTGCTCAAGGACGCCGGCCTGGTGGTCGAGCAGCCCGCCGGGCGGCAACGGCTCTACTCGCTGCGACCGGAGCCGCTGCGCGAGGTCGC
This sequence comes from Micromonospora sp. WMMD812, assembly GCF_027497215.1. Taxonomy (NCBI): domain Bacteria; kingdom Bacillati; phylum Actinomycetota; class Actinomycetes; order Micromonosporales; family Micromonosporaceae; genus Micromonospora; species Micromonospora sp. WMMD812. Next base: position 6,763,214 of record NZ_CP114904.1, read on the forward strand.
CGACTGGCTCGGGCCGTACGAACGGTTCTGGCGCGGCCGCCTGACCGCGCTGCGCGACGTGCTGGCGGAGCTGCCGGATGAGTGACCCGAGCACCGTCGCGGTGGACCAGTTCCTGCCGCACCCACCGGCCAAGGTCTGGCGAGCGTTGACCGATTCTGATCTGCTTGCCCGCTGGCTCATGCCGAACGACTTCGTGCCGGCGGTCGGGCACCGGTTCACCTTCCGCACGGATCCCCGCCCGGCCCAGGACTTCGACGGGATCGTGCACTGCGAGGTGCTCGACCTCGACCCGCCGCGCCGGCTGAGCTGGGCGTGGCGGGGCGGCCGGCTGGACACCGTGGTGACCTGGACGCTCGCCGCCGAGGGGCGGGGCACGCGGCTCTTCCTGGAACACGCCGGCTTCGACCCCGACGACCCGCTGCAGCGGCGTACGCGGGACCTGCTCGGCGGAGGCTGGCGCTCCCACGTCCTGAGCCGCCTCGACCAGATCCTGACCACCACCCCCTGACCCGCCCGCCCCGCCCCGGCCCCGCCCAGGCCTCCGCCGGTTGATCAAGAGGTTTGCGTCAGAATCCGGCCTGGGCCTGACGCAAACCTCTTGATCACCGCGGTGGAGTGCCATAACGGGGCAAGATCGCGCTCGAACGTGGTTGTAGTGGCCTCGGTGGGTCGGTGAGGGCACTACCTGCATGTAGTTGCGTGATCTTGGCGCGGCGGGGCGGGGGGCGCGGCGGGGCGGGGTGGGGCGGGTGCGTCAGGGGGTGGTGGGGACCAGGAGGGCGTGCAGGGCGGCTGGGTCACGCACCTCGGGCAGTTCCCGGGCGGCGAGCCAGGCCGCGGCGGCGGCGCCGTCGCCGGCGGAGCGCAGCGGCGCCTCCGGCCAGCGGCGGCCGGCCTCGGCCCGGACGGCGGCGGCGAGCGGGGTGTCGCCGGTCAGCAGGCCGCCGCCGAGCACCAGCGGCGTGGTCGTGGCGGGCGGTCGGATCCGGCTCACGCTCTCGGCCAGGTGACCGGCGGCCTCGGCGATCAGCCCGGTGGCCACCGGCTCGCCGACCGCCGCCGCGGCGACCACGAGTGGCGCCAGCCGCGCCAACTCCACCGGCGGGCGGCGGGTGACCGCCTGGACGAGCGCGTCGACGGTTTCCCGCGGTCGGGCCGCCACCTCGGTGGTGCCGAGCAGGTCGTCGAGCACCTGCCGGCCGAGTGTCGTGGGCGGGTGGCCGGCGTCCAGGTCGGCCAGCAGTCGGCGGACCGCCTCCCGGCCGAGCCAGAAGCCTGATCCGGCGTCGCCGAGCAGCCAGCCGTGTCCGTCGGCGACCCGGTCGAGCCGCAGGTCGCGTACGGCGGCGGCGATCGCCCCGGTGCCCGCGATGAGCACCGTGCCGTCGGGGGAGGCGGTGCCGGAGGCGTACGCGACGAGGGCGTCACCGTGCACCGCGTACGGGCAGCGGAGTCCGGCGTCGTGCCAGGCCCGGTCGAAGGCGTCCCGCCCGGCCGGGTCGGCGAGCAGGCGGGCCGCCCCGGCGAGTCCGATCGTGCCGGCCCGTACGCGGGCCGGGTCGACGCCGGCGAGCGCCTCGCGCAGCGCGGTCAGCAGTTCCGCGGCGGCCCGTTCGGCGCCGTGGCTGGTGGGGTTTCCGCCGCCGGCGCGGCCGGTGCCGAGCCGTTCCCCGTCGAGGGTGAGGGCCGTGGCCCTGGTGGACGTACCCCCGACGTCGAGACCAACCACGACGGTGCCGGACATCCGCTCGGGCCTCCCTGCGCTGCGTGTGCGACGGTGCGTTCATGCTGGTCGGCCGGCCGCCGGCAGGCAAGGTCGGCGCGGTCGGGACGGCTGTGCGCCAGGTAACAGTTTGAAAACTTCGCCCACAGTCTTGACAGGGAGGGCCCCGCAGTAAGAACTTTTACCACTAACAGTTAACAGTCTTTTCCGAAAGGCGTCCCATGGTTGATCACGAGGTGGACACCTCCGCGGGGACCGCGGTGGTCGACGCCGACGCGTTCGACCGTCGGGGCGCGCTCGGCGCCCCCTCCGAGGGCGTGCTCGCCCGGGTGCGCACCGGGCTGGACGAGCTGACCGGGGCATTGCGCCGGGTGGCCGAGCATGTGCTGACCGACCCGGAGGCCGCTTCCCGTTCCACCATCGTGGAGCTGGCCGAGCGGAGCGGGACCTCGCCGGCCACCGTAACCCGTTTCTGCCGCGCCATGGGGTTCGAGGGGTACGCCGATCTCCGACTGGCCATCGCCGCCGAGACCGGCCGGGCCCGTTCCGCCGGCTGGACGGTGGACATCGGCCGGGAGATCCAGCCCGGTGACCCGCTCGGCCGGGTGCTCGACCAGATCATGGCCGCCGACACGCGGGCCATGCACGACACCGCCGCGCTGCTCGATCTCGCCGAGGTGGAGCGGGCCGCGGTCGCCATCGCCGGGGCGGACCGGGTGAACATCTTCGGCGCCAGCGGGAGCGCGCTGGTCGGCGAGGAGATGCAGTTCAGCCTGCACCGCATCGGCGTCGCCGCGTGGGCCTGGAACGACGTGCACGAGGGGCTGGCCAGCGCGGCGCTGCTGCGCGCCGGGGACGTGGCTCTCGGCATCTCGCACACCGGCCAGACCCGGGAGACCATCGAGATGCTCGCCGAGGCGGGCAGCCGGGGCGCCACGACGGTGGCGCTGACCGGGTTCCCCCGTTCGCCGCTCGCCGAACTGGCCGACATCGTGCTGGTCACCGCCAGTCAGGCGACCACCTTCCGACCGGATGCGCTCAGCGCCCGCCACCCGCAGCTGGTCGTTCTCGACCTGCTCTACATCGCCGTCGCGCAGCGCACCCACGACCGTGCCCACGCGGCCTTCCGGCGCACCGCGCAGGCCGTCGACGGGCACAAGGCCGCGAAGGGGGCCCTTTCATGATCAGCGCCCAGGGGTACGCCGACGCGGTCCGCCCAGTGCTCGACCGGGTGGTCGACACCCAGACGGACGGGATCACCCGGGCCGCCGACCTGATCGCGTCCAGCCTGCGCGCCGGCGGGGTGCTCCAGGCCTTCGGCGCCGGTCACTCCGAGGCGTTCGCCGCCGAGCTGGTCGCCCGGGCCGGTGGACTGGTCCCCACCAACCGGCTGTCGGTGCACGACCTGGTGCTGCACGGCGATGCCCCGCGCGACGTGCTCGCCGACCCGAAGCTGGAACGCGACCCCACCATCGCCCACCAGATCTACGAGCTCGCGGCCCCGCAGCCGCAGGACGTGTTCGTGGTGGCGTCCCAGTCCGGCATCAACGGCTCGGTCGTCGAGCTGGCGACGCTGGTCACCGGGCGCGGTCACCCGTTGATCGCGGTCACCTCGGTCGAGCACACCGCGCGGGTCGCCCCCCGGCATCCGTCCGGGCGGCGGCTCGCCGACCTCGCCGACGTCGTGCTGGACAACGGCGCGCCGTACGGTGACGCACTGCTGCCGCTCGAGGGCGGCGGCGCGGTCTGTGCGGTCTCCTCGGTCACCACCGCGCTGCTGGCGCAGCTGTTGACCGCGGAGGTCGTACGACGGTTCCACCAGGCCGGAGAGGTACCCCCTATCTACCTCTCCGCCAACGTCCCCGGCGGGGACGAGCACAACCTCGCCCTCGAGTCGCGGTACGCCGGGCGCCTCCGGCGGACCGCCTGACCCGAATCTCACAAGGAGAGACGACGATGTCCGTTACCCCCGAGAACCCGGTCGAGCTGAGCCGTCGGACCGTTCTGCGTCGGGCCGCCGCCGCGGGTCTGCTGGCCACCCCGGCCGCGGGTCTGCTCAGCGGCTGCGTCGCCGGTGGCGACGAGGAGCCGACCGAGCAGGCCGCCGGTGAGAAGACCGCGGAGAACCCGCTGGGCGTCAAGGAGGACGCGCCGCTGGAGGTGGTCATCTTCAACGGTGGCCTGGGCACCAAGTACGCCACCGACGTGCACATCCCGTCGTACAAGAAGAAGTTCCCGAAGGCGGAGGTGAAGTTCTCCCAGACGGAGGAGGTCGCCACCGTCCTGCAGCCCCGGTTCACCAGCAACACCCCGCCGGACATGGTCAACAACGCCGGCTCGAAGCTGATGGACCAGGGCGCGCTGGTGCAGGCCGGGCAGGTCCAGGACCTGACCGAGCTGTTCGACGCCGCGTCGCTGGACAACGCGGGCACGAAGGTCCGGGACACGCTCATCCCCGGCACCGTCGAGCAGGGCACGTTCAACGGCAAGCCGTACGTGCTCAACTACGCCTTCACCGTCTTCGGCCTCTGGTACGACAGCGCGCTGTTCCAGAAGAACGGCTGGGCGGCCCCGAAGACCTGGGCCGAGTTCACCGCGCTCTGCGACAAGATCAAGGCGGCCGGCATCACGCCCTACTCGTACGCCGGGGCGAACGCCGCGTACTACCAGTACCTGGTCATCCTGACCAGCGCCGCCAAGATCGGCGGGCCGGACGTGCTGAAGAACATCGACAACCTGGAGCCCGGCGCCTGGACGGCCGAGCCGGTCAAGCAGGCCGCCGCGGCCTGGGCCGAGATCGGCGCGAAGTACGGCAACAAGGCGCACCTGGGCCTCAAGCACACCGAGGTCCAGCTCCAGCAGAACCAGGGCAAGGTGGCCTTCTACCCCAGCGGTTCCTGGCTGGAGAACGAGCAGGCCAAGGACACCCCGCCCACGTTCAAGTACGCCGTCATGCCGGTGCCCAGCGTGTCCACCTCGGACAAGCTGCCGCAGACCGCCATCTTCGCGGCGGCCGGCGAGATGTACTTCGTCGCCTCGAAGGGCAAGAACCCGCGCGGCGGCATGGAGTACCTGCGGCACATGCTGTCCAAGGAGGGCGCCAAGGGCTTCACCGAGCTGACCAAGGTGCTCACCGTGGTCAAGGGCGCGGTCGACGGCCTGGAGATCTCGCCCGGCCTCACCAGCGGCAACGCGATGCTGAGCGCGGCCGGCAGCGACTACTTCTCGTACCGCTTCGACACCTGGTACAAGAAGCTCGACGACGAGGCCCGCGCCGCCACCAACGAGCTGATGTTCAACGGTGGCACGGCGGACAAGTTCTGCCAGCGGATGCAGAAGGTGGCCGACGCGGTCAAGAGCGACTCGTCCATCGAGAAGTTCACGCGCTGAGTCGCCGGTAGGAATCGAGCGGAGGCGGCAAGCATGCGGCATGGCAGGTACCCGTTCATCATCGGCTTCCTGACGGTGCCGGTCGCGATCTACGTGACCTTCGTCATCGGGCCGTACGCCCAGGCGTTCTATCTCGCCATGACCAACTGGCGGGGGGTGAGCGCCAACCCGAAGTTCATCGGCCTGGAGAACTTCGAGCGGCTGCTGAACGACGACGTCTTCTGGAAGGCGGTCCGGCACCACGGTGTCCTGCTGCTTGCCATGCCGCTGCTCACCATCATCATCGCGCTCTTCTTCGCCTTCATGCTGAATGTGGGCGGAGGGAGCCGCGGTGGGGTGATGTCCGGGGTCTGGGGGTCGAAGTTCTACCGGGTGGTGTTCTTCTTCCCCCAGGTCCTGGCCGTCGTCATCGTCGGCGTGATCTTCAGCCGGGTGTACGCCCCGGACGACAGCGGCCTGCTCAACGGCGCGCTGGGGCTGGTCGGGCTCGATCCCGTGCTCTTCATGGCCAACCCCAACATCGCGCTCTGGTCGATCGTCGGGGTGCTGGTCTGGCAGGCGGTCGGCTTCTACGTGGTGCTCTTCTCCGCCGGCATGGCGTCGGTGCCGAAGGACATCTACGAGGCGGCCACCATCGACGGGGCCGGCCGGGCCGCGATGTTCTTCCGGGTGACCCTGCCGCTGCTCTGGGACACCCTCCAGGTGGCCTGGGTCTACCTCGGCATCGCGGCCTTCGACGCGTTCGCCATCGTGCAGGTGCTCTCGGTCGACCAGGGCGGCCCGGACGGCGCCACCACCGTGCTCGGCATGGAGATCTACCGCAACGCGTTCAGCTACTCCCAGTTCGGCTACGCCTCGGCGATGGGTGTGGCGCTGTTCTTCCTGACGATCACGTTCGCGGCGCTCACCCTGCGCGTCAGCCGGCGTGACACGATCGAGCTGTAAGGCGGGGTCACCCATGTCGACAGAAATCGCACCGAGCGCACCGGCGGCCCCGGCCGGCACCGCCCCGGCCGGCGGCAGGAAAGCCAAGTCGGCTCTCGACCGGCGCCGTGAGGTCGGGCTGCTCAGCGGTCTCGGGCACATCGCCCTGCTGGTCTGGGCGGTGCTCGTGATCGCCCCGCTGCTCTGGACCATCCTGGCCTCGTTCAAGACGAACACCGAGATCTTCCTCGGCAACCCGTTCGCAATGCCGGACTCGTTCAGCTTCAGCAGCTACGCCCGGGCGTGGAGCGAGGCGCACGTCGGGCGGTACTTCCTCAACAGCGTCTTCGTGGTGTCGCTGAGCACCGCCGGCACCATGCTGTTCGGTTCGATGGCCGCGTACGTGCTGGCCCGCTACCCGTTCCCGGGCAACCGGGCGATCTACTACCTGTTCGTCTCGGGGCTCGCGTTCCCGGTGTTCCTCGCCCTGGTGCCGCTCTTCCTGGTGGTCAACAACCTGGGGCTGCTCAACACGTACACCGGGCTGATCCTGGTCTACATCGCGTACTCGCTGCCGTTCACCGTCTTCTTCCTGGCCGCCTTCTTCAAGACGCTGCCGCACTCGGTGGCCGAGGCGGCGATGATCGACGGCGCGTCGCACACCCGGCTGTTTTTCCGGATCATGATGCCGATGGCCCGTCCGGGCCTCGTGAGCATCGCGATCTTCAACATCATCGGCCAGTGGAACCAGTACCTGCTGCCGGTGGCCCTCATGCAGGGCGAGGGCGCCGACGCCAAGTGGGTGCTGACCCAGGGCATCGCCAGCATCTCCACCTCCGCCGGCTACGAGGCGGACTGGGCCGCGCTGTTCGCGGCGCTGACGCTCTCCATCCTGCCGATGATCATCGTGTACGCGATCTTCCAGCGGCAGATCCAGTCCGGCCTGACGTCCGGCGCCGTGAAGTAACGAGGCCGCACCCGGGTGCGGCCGAGGTGCGGACTCGTTCACGGAAAGAGTGGCCATTCCACGGGGGATGGCCACTCTTTCCGTGAACGAGCGCCCTGGTCGGGCGGTGGGTCGCCCCGTGCCCGGGCGGCGCGTGGCGGCCGGCCGCGTGGCGGGCGGCCCCGCGGCGGGGGGTGGGCCGCCCCCGGGTGCCGCCGGGGCCGCGCGGCTGGCTGGGGCGGTGTCGCAGGGGCGAGGCAGAATCGCATCCGTGCTGGTGGCAGTGGTGGCGAGCGAGGGCGGCGGCGGTGGCGTGCTGCAACCGCTCGACGCCGCCGGCCACCCCGTCGGACCGCCGGAGCCGGTGGACGACCTGGCCGCCGCGATCGCCGCACGCGAGCGCGCCGAGCGGCCGCGCTGGGTCTGGGCGTCCGGGGCCACCACCTACCCGGGCCTGCTGCGGGCGGGGGTCCGCGTCGACCGCTGCCACGACGTGGAGCTGACCGAGGCGCTGCTGCTCGGCCACGTCGGCCGCTGGGGCGAGCCGCGCTCGCTGGCCGCCGCCTGGGCCCGGCTGACCGGCGCTCCGGTGCCCCCTGATCCGCCGCCGCGCCAGCCCGCGCCGCCCGGCGTCGGCCAGGGCGCGCTCTTCGAGGCCCCGTCCGGCCCGGCGGGCCCGGGTATCGAAGCCCTGGTCCGGGTGTACGCCGACCAGCTCGCCCGGATCTCCGCCACCGCCCACCCCGGCCGGTTCCGGCTGCTGGTGGCCGCCGAGTCGGCCGGCGCGCTCATCGCGGTCGAGATGGGCGCTGCCGGCCTGCCCTGGCGGGCCGACGTACACGACGCCCTCCTCGCCGAGCTGCTCGGCGAGGCGTCCCCGGTGGGCGGGCCGCCACGTCGGCTGGCCGAGCTGGCCGCCCGGATCGCCGACGCGTTCGGGGTGCGGCAGCTGCACGCCGACTCCCCGGCGGAGCTGCTGCGCGCGTTCGCCCGGGCCGGGGTGGAGGTGCCCAACACCCGGGCCTGGGTGCTGCGCGGGGTGGATCATCCGGCGGTGCCGCTGGTGCTGGAATACAAAGAGCTCTACCGGATCTGGACGGCGCACGGCTGGGCCTGGCGCGAGCAGTGGGTCCGCGACGGCCGCTTCCAGCCGGAGTACGTGCCGGGCGGGGTGGTCTCCGGCCGGTGGGCCACTCGCGGCGGCGGGGCGTTGCAGATCCCCAAGGTGATCCGGCGGGCGGTGGTGGCCGACCCGGGCTGGCGGCTGGTGGTCGCCGACGCCGGCCAGCTGGAGCCCCGGGTGCTCGCCGCGGTGTCGGGCGACGCCCGGCTCGCCGCGGCCGGGGGGGCCGGTGACCTCTACGCCGCGCTGGCCCAGGACGCGTTCGGCGGCGACCGGGCGCGGGCCAAGGTGGCCCTGCTCGGCGCGATGTACGGGCAGACCGGTGGGGCGGCGGTGCCCGCGCTGGCGGTGCTGAAGCGCAGCTACCCGACCGCGTTCGGCTACGTCGAGGCGGCGGCGCGCACCGGGGAGGCCGGCGGCCTGGTCCGCTCCTGGCTCGGGCGGACGTGCCCGCCGGGCACGGTCGGTTTCGGCGATCCGGGCGACGGGACGTCCGAGCTCGACGGCCCGGCCGACCCGCAGGGCCCGCGAGCCCGCGCCGCCCGCTCCCGTGGCCGCTTCACTCGCAACTTCGTCATCCAGGCCACCGCCGCCGAGTGGGCCTCCACCCTGCTGGCGACGCTGCGCGGCGAGCTGGCCGGCACTGCCGCCGAGCTGGTCTTCTTCCAGCACGACGAGGTGATCGTGCACGCGCCCGCCGCGCAGGCCGAGGCCGTCGCCGCGGCCGTCACCCGCTCCGGCGAGCGGGCTGCTTCCCTGCTCTTCGGTGACACCCCGGTGCGGTTTCCTCTGGATCTGTCCATTGTCGACTGCTATGCGGATGCGGTGTGACCGAGGCCACATCGCAGTCGCCGAACTCTCCGATCGAGCACGGCATCCTGTCGGAGTGAACATGACGAATGCGGAGTTGACCACCGCGATGGCCGAGGCGGCCGAGGCGGACTTCATGCACGCGTACGAGGCGGGTGCGCCGCCGGCCGCCCGGGAGCGGCTGGGGATCGCCGCCGAGCGGATCGGTGGCGGCGTGGTGCTGTCGATGCGCGACGACCCGGTCTCCTACTGGAGCAAGGCGCTCGGGTTCGGCTTCACCGAGCCGGTCACCCGCGAGCTGGTGGACCGGGTCGTCGCGTTCTACCGGGCCCAGGGCACCCCGGAGGCGGTGATCCAGATCGCGCCGTCGGTCCTGCCCCCGGAGTGGGACGACATCCGCGCCGCGCACGGGATCGAGCCCACGACGTCCTGGGTGAAGGTGGCGGCCCCGATCGCGCAGGTCCGGCCCGGCGCCGGCACCCGGCTGCGGGTCGGCCCGGTCGGCGGGAGCGACGCCGCGGAGTGGGCGGCGGTGGTCCTGCGTGGCTTCGGCATGCCGACCGACGGGCTCGCCGAGATGCTGGCGACGAGCGTCGACCACCCCCAGTTCCATCCGTACGGGGTCTGGGACGGCGCGGATCTGGTCGCCGGTGCCAACCTCTTCGTGCGGGGGCCGGTCGGCGCGCTCAACGCCGGTGCGACGCTGCCGAGCCACCGCAACCTCGGGGCCCAGTCGGCGCTGATCGCGGCCCGTGCCGAGGCGGCGCGGGCCGCCGGCTGCCGGTGGCTGGTCGCGGAGACGGGGCAGCCGGCGGAGGGCGCGACGAACCAGTCTCTGGTCAACCTGGAGCGCGCCGGCCTGTCGGTCCGGTACGTCCGGCAGAACTGGCGGTGGCGGGCCGACTCCGGTCCCACCCCGGCCGGCTGACCTCCGCCGGCGGGGGCTCCGTCCCTGATCGCCGGCACAGTCGACGGCAGCTCCGCCCGATGCATAACGGTTGTGCTATTTCTCCTTTTCGCCCCGCTACCCCCCGTTGGGCGTGCTCGTTGCAGTGTCCGTAGGTCGGTACGGACCCAACCGGGCCGTGCCACGGTGGAGGGGGCACAGCTGAACCGGATCGCAGGAATGATCATCGCCGCTGGCGGCGGCCGTCGGATCGGTGGTCCGGAGGCGCTGCTGCACCAGGGGGAGAAGCCCCTGGTCAGCCAGATGATCGACACGATGACCGAGGCGGGCTGCGCGCGGATCGTGCTCGTGCTGGGCGCCGCCGCCGACCAGGTACGGGAGACGGCCGACCTGACCAAGGCCACGGTGGTGGTCAACCGGGCGTGGGGGACCGGGGTCGGCTCGTCCATCCGGGCCGGCCTGGCCGCCCTCGACGACGAGGGGATCGAGGCGGTGGTGGTGGTCCCGGTGGACATGCCCGGACTGACCGCCACCGCCGTGCGCCGCGTCGCCGCACTGCCGTACCCGGACGTGCTGGTCTGCGCCACGTACGACGGGCTGCGCGGATACCCGATGCTCTTCGGCCGCCGGCACTGGTCCGGCATCGCCACGCTGGCCAGCGCCGACGTCGGCGCGCGGCCCTACCTGCTGGCGCACAAGGACCAGATCGTCGACATCGCCTGCGACCGGGTGGCCGACGGCAGCCGGATCGATTCGCCGGAGCTGATGGCGCTCTACGGGCTGACCGTCCCGCCGCAGCGGGTGGGGGTCTGAGCCGGCGCGGTCCTCGGTGGCGGCACCAGCCACCCGGCGGCCCGGAGGGCCGCCGGGTGTAGCGGGTGGCACACCGGGGTCACCGAGTCAGCCCTGCTTGTCGAGGAAGGCGAGCGTGACGGCGGCGAACAGCGGGGAATCCGCGAGGTCGTAGTGCGTGAGCCCGGGCAGGATCGCCAGCGCGTGCCCGCCCTTCGGCCGGCTCTCGCCCGCCCAGCCGCCGTCGCGCAGCCCACCGTCGAGCAGCTTGAAGACCTCGATGAAGTGGCTCGGCGGCGCCATGTCGGCGTCGGCCGCGACGATCAGCGTCGGCACCTGCAGACCGCGGACCTCCTCGGTGTAGTCGAAGTCCTTCGCCATCGCCGCCCCGATCTTGTCCAGCAGCCGGGGGAAGTCCTCGGGACGCGGCGCCACCCGCTGGTAGAGCTCGTACATCGGGGTGTCCTTCATGAACTCCGCGGCGGCCCCGCTGACCTGGCCCTGCTGCTGGAGCATCTCCGGGTAGACGGCGTCGCGGCGGATGTGCGCCGACGCCGAGACGACGCGGCCCACCAGGTGCGGGTGCCGGATCGCCACCTGCAGCGCGACCCCGCCGCCGAGGGAGAACCCGACCACGTCGGGCTTGCGCAGCCCGAGGTACTCGATCAGCGCGGCGACGTCGTCGGCCATCAGGGTCACGTCGAGCGGCCGGTCGATGTCGGCCGTCCGGCCGTGGCCCTGCAGGTCGACCAGGATGACCTGGTGGCGCGCGGCCAGCGTGGGGAGGATCGGCGCGAACATCTCACCCGAGCCGAGACCGCCGTGCAGCAGGACCATCGGACGGCCCGTGCCGTGCGTCTCGTAGTACAGGTTGATGCCGTTGACGTCCGCGTACCGTCCCTTGCCGAAGATCCCGGTGGTGGTCATGGCCTGCTCCTTCTGCTCTCCGTCGAACTGGCACCGGTACTGACCGGCCGGGCCCGGGAAACTCATCGCACCGGCGGCGGAAATTCCTCCGCGGTGCTCGCGATGCCCTGAACGGAAGGGCCGCGCCCGCCATGTCACCGTCGCCTCGGCGGGTCGGCTCGGCTACCTTGGTCCGGGTGAGCGACCTGGCGACAGACGCACCCATCGAGTCGCAGCTTGAGGCCTACCGGTCGGAGCTGACCGGCTACTGCTACCGGATGCTGGGCTCGGTGTTCGAAGCCGAGGACGCCGTGCAGGACACCTTCGTGCGGGCCTGGCGCGGCTTCGATCAGTTCGAGGGGCGATCGGCGCTGCGATCCTGGCTGTACCGGATCGCGACGAACGTGTGCCTCACCATGCTCTCCAGCGCGCAGCGGCGGGTGACGCCGATGGACCTCGGCCCGGCCGGCTCCGGCCGCGCCACCGGGCCGGGCGAGCCGCGCCCGGACGAGTTCTGGGTGGGCCCCGCGCCGGACAGCCGGCTGCTGCCGGAGCGCAGCGACCCGGCCGACCTGGTCGCCGAGCGCGAGTCGGTCCGGCTGGCGTTCGTCGCGGCGCTGCAGCACCTGCCGCCGCGGCAGCGGGCCGTGCTGATCCTGCGCGAGGTGCTGGCCTGGTCGGCCCAGGAGGTCGCCGACCTGCTGGACACCTCGGTGCCGAGCGTCAACAGCGCCCTGCAGCGGGCCCGGGCCACCCTCGCGGCCGCCGACACCACCGGCGACGTCTACAAGCCGATGGACGACGAGCAGAAGGCGCTGCTCGCGCGCTACGTGAAGGCCTTCGAGGCGTACGACCTGCAGGCGCTGACGACGCTGCTGCACGAGGACGTGACCCTGTCGATGCCGCCGCTGCCGCTGTGGCTGCGCGGCCACGACGACATCGTCGCCTGGATGTCCGGCACAGGCAGCGGGTGCCGTGGGTCGCGGCTGGTGCCGGTGGTGGCCAACGGCATGCCGGCGTTCGGCCAGTACCGACCGAGTCTCACCGGCTCGGGACACGACCCGTGGGCGCTGATCGTGCTGGAACTGTCAGCCGGGCGGATCGCGGCGGTCACCAACTTCCTCGACACCGCCCGCCTGTTCCCGGTGTTCGGGCTGCCGGCCCGGCTCGGCTAGCGCGCCGGTCAGCCCGAGCAGGCCGACGAGCCGTCGCAGCTCCGCGCCGGCGCCGCTGACGACCAGGCGCCAGCCGTGTCGCCGCGCGGTCAGGCCCAGCCGGGCCAGCGCCTCGACCGTCACCACGTCGGGCCAGGTGACCCCGGTGACGTCGCAGGTGACGACGCCGGGGCCACGGCCGCGCAGCAGCTCGGCGAGGTCGGCGCACAGATCGGGGATGTCCGCGCGGGTCACCGCGCCGACAGCGAAGGAGATCGCGGGGGCCGCCATCTGGGTAGGACCGGCCGCACCCGGAAAACTCATCGCGCCCCGGACCGATGAGTTGCGGGCGGCCCCCGGGTCTGAACGGACATGACGATCCGACAGACGCTGCGTACCGACGGCCCGGTCCTCCTGCCCGGAGACGAGGGCTACGACGATCACCGCAAGCCCCTCAACCCCGCGCTCGACCCTCGGCCCGCCGTCGTGGTCCGGGCCGCCGGCACCGCCGACGTACGCCGGGCGGTGCTGGCCGCCCGTCGGCACGCGCTGCCCTTCGCCGTCCAGGCCACCGGTCACGGCACCCACGTCGCGCACGACGGCGCGCTGCTGCTCCGCACCGGCGCGATGGCGTCGGTCCTGGTCGACCCGGACCGCCGCGTCGCCCGCGTGGGCCCCGGCGCCCGGTGGGGCGACGTGCTGGCGGCGGCCGCACCGTTCGGGCTCGCGGCCCTGTCCGGCTCCTCACCGGACGTGGGTGTGGTCGGCTACACGCTGGGCGGCGGCCTGGGCTGGCTGGCCCGCAGCCACGGCCTCGCCGCCGAGAGCGTGCTGCGCGCGCAGGTCGTCACCGCCGACGGCGAGCTGACGACGGCCAGCGCCGACCGGAACCCCGACCTGTTCTGGGCGCTGCGCGGCGGCGGCGGATCGTTCGGTGTGGTCACCGCCCTGGAGTTCCGCCTCTACCCGGTCACGCGGGTGTACGCCGGCGCGGTCACCTTCGGGCGGGAGCGGGCGGCCGAGACGATCGCCTTCTACCGGCAGTGGATCGAACGGGTGCCGGACGCGCTCAGCACCGCGTTGCTCCTCACCCGCGACGGCTCGCTGGTGATCAAGGCCATGTACGCCGGTGACCCCGACCGGGGACGGGCTCTGCTGGCGCCGCTGTGGACGGTCGCGGGGCCGGCCGTCGCGGACACCATGGGCGTCGTGGACTACGCGCAGGCCGCGATGGGTGGCACGTACGCCCGGACGTTCGACCAGGTGCGCACGCTCGACGACGACCTCGTGGCCGCGTTGTTGGCCGAGCCGGACGCCACCGTCGAGATCCGCCACTGGGGCGGTCGCATCGCCCGCGACGACGGGGCCGCCGCCCACCGCGACGCGCCGCTCTCGATCATCCTCGACACGATCCCGTCGCCGCGGACCACGGAGGCGCTGTCCCGCTGCGGGCGCGGCAGCAGCTTCCTCAACTTCCTGTACGACCCGTCCCGGACCGCGTCGGCCTTCACCGCCCGGAACTGGTCGGCGTTGCGCCGGATCAAGGCGACCTACGACGGCGGGAACGTCTTCGGCGCCGGCCTCGCCGTCCCGCCGGCCGCAACCGCGGCGTCGGCCTGAGACCTCGCGAGGCCTCCGGTCGAGCGCCGCACCCCGCCGTCGCGAGGGACTGCGATAGCGGCTAGCCGGGCGGTGAGGGCGGCTCGGGTGGGCGTCCCCGGGTGCGGGCCGCGTCGGAAACGGCGATTCCGGTGAGGACGAGGGCAGGTGCCAAGGCGACCAGCATCGGCGGGAGGAGGAACGCCGCCGGCGATGTGGCGGCGAGTACGAGGACCCCGATCGGCCGGGAGCGGGAGACCCGACCGAACGTCTCGTACTCGAGGATGGCCCGTCCGGCGAGGAACAGTGCGGGTCCGCCGAGGATGACGGTGATCCAGGCCGGCGGTGTGTGTCCGAGCGGGTGCTCGATGACGAGTTCGTCGCCGACCGCGATGGCGACGATGCCGGCGACCATGAGCAGGTGGGCGTACAGCGCGGCGATGGTCGCACGGAGTGGGTCGGCGGTGGCCGCGATGGTCTCCTCCAGCAGGTTCCCGGCGCGGTGCATGTAGACGCGCCACAGCAGCGCCGTGGTGGCGAACGCGACCACGACCGCGACGATCCGGTCGGGCTCGAAGCCGCCGCGGCTGAACGTCAGCCCGGTGACCAGGATGAGTTCGCCGAGCGCGATGATGAAGAACTGCCGGAAACGTTCGGCTTCGTGCATGCTGTAGGCCGCGAACTCGGATCGAGGTGGGGACACGCGACCCAGGCGTGGCGTGGGCAAGCCGATAGAGAATGACCCGTACTCCACGGCCACCGCCAGCGCCCACAGGACCGCCCGGGCCGTGTCGTGCGCGAAGGCACCCGCGATCCACGGCACTGCCGACACGCCGAACCAGAAGAGTTGCCGCGCGAAGGGGCGCCGCCACTTGTGGCCCCGCAGCAGGAGCACGGCGCCGGCGTTGCGACCGATCTGGGTGGCCACGTACAGGACAGCGAAGACCAAGCCGTCCGCACCGAATGCCTCCGGTGCCGCGGCGGCCATCAGCAGCGTGCTCAGCATGGTCGCGATCACCAGCAGCTGGATCAGCGGCTGCCGCGGGTTGAACCTGTCCGTCAACCTCGCCGTGTTGGTCCAGATCGCCCACAGCGCGAGCAGCAACACCAGCGTCTGGAAGGCGCCGCTCCAGTCCAGATGCTCGAGCAGCTCCTGCGAGAGCCGGGCGAGCACGAAGACGAACACCAGGTCGAAGAAGAGTTCCAGGTACGTCGCTCGGGGTTCCTCGGGTCGTCGTAGGAGCCCGGCCGCCCCACTGGTCATCTTCTCGCCCGTTTCTGCCGTTATAACTGGCTTTAGCGTAGTTCGTAGCACAAGCCAGCGCGGTCGGTCAGGGGCGGGCGCTGTGGTGGCCCGGGTTCGAGGGGCTCCGCTTGTCCGCCGGGCGGCGGTAGGGGTCGATGATGCCCGCCGGGATGCCCGCCGAGGTGCCGACTGGCGGCACTCATGCCTCCAGCACGGTGATCCACTCGGCTGTTCTGGGGCGGTAACCGTGCCGGTCCATGAGCCCACGCACGATCGCCGGCGCGTGACCGGCGCCGTAGACGATCGCCACGTCGATCTGCTCCGACGCGCGCGTGCGGATCAGCTCGGACAGTGCGGCGAGCAACCGCTCGTCCCGATCGCCGCCGAACGTGCGCTCGAAATGCTCGCTGAGCTCGCTGTCCGCGTACAGCTCGTCGGTCGCGCTGGGTAGGTCGTTCACCTCGACCTCCGGCGAGAGCAGGCGCCTCGTGCCACCGAAGAACTGCGCCACGGCCACGAACGGGATGACGCACCACATCAGCGCCCGGTGCCGCAGCGGCATCGCCCGCCAGCCCCGGGCTAACTCCGCCGCCGTCACGTCCGGGTTGATCAGGTCCACGCCGAGCGACCGGTACGCGATGTTGTCCACCACCAGCCCGGATCGCCTGTTGGCGGGCATGACCCGGTAGGTGAGCGTGATGGCCCACGCGAGCACCGAGCGCCCGCTGACGCCCTCGACGACGAGCACGTCACACCGCCGGAGCCGTTCGGCCACCGCCGTGTAGAACCGCGGGCTCGCGACGTGCAGCATGGGGAAGAGGAGGAACTGCAACTCGCTGCCAGGGCGCCGGAGGCGCACGACCGCGGACCGGGTGCCGATGATGCTGTGCTCGATGATCTGCATGTCTGCCTACCTGGCGTCTCGAGCCCCGAGAGTTCACAAGGTAGGTCCGGCCGGCAACCGGTCGCGTCGGGCGCGGGTGATCAGTCCTCCGGCTGCTCCAGGCGGCCGGTGGCAGCGAGCCGCCGGTACCAGTGCGCGCTCTGCTTCCAGGTGCGGACCTGGGTGTCGTAGTCGACGCGGATGATCCCGAAGCGGCGGTCGTAGCCGTAGCCCCACTCGAAGTTGTCCAGCAGCGACCAGACGAAGTAGCCGCGGACGTCCGCGCCCTGCGCCCGCGCCTCGGCCACCGCGGCGAGGTGCCGGTGCAGGTAGTCGATGCGCCGGTCGTCCTGGATCGTGCCGTCGGGCGACACGACGTCGTCGAAGGCGGCGCCGTTCTCGGTGATCATCAGCGGCTGGCCAGGGTACTCCTCGCGCAGCCGCAGCAGCAGTTCGGTGAACGCCCCCGGGTCGATGTTCCAACCCATCGCGGTGTACGGGCCGGGCTGCGGCAGGAAGTCGACGGTGTCGGCGGCCACCCAGGGCGAGGCGGTGGACTTGCCGTGCCCGTCCGCGTTCGACCGGGCGGACACCCCGTCCCAGGCCCGGACGAGGGTGCTGGAGTAGTAGTTGACCCCGAGCACGTCCAGCGGCACCGCGATCTGCTTCTCGTCGCCGTCGTGCACGAACGACCAGTCGGTGACGGTGGCGGTGTCGGCCAGCAGGTCGGCCGGGTACGCCCCGTCCAGCATCGGGCCGAGGAACGCCCGGTTGGCGAGCGCGTCGATGCGCCGGACCGCGTCCCGGTCCGCCGCCGAGTCGGACGCGGCCCGGATGACGTGCAGGTTCAGCGTCACCGACAACTCGGCCGCCGGCGCCAGCTCCCGCACCACGCGCCCGGCCAGGCCGTGGGCGAGGTTGAGGTGGTGCACGGCGGCCAGCGCCGCCGCCGGTTCGGTACGGCCCGGGGCGTGCACCCCGGAGGCGTATCCCAGGTACGCCGAGCACCACGGCTCGTTGAGCGTGGTCCAGGTGTGCACCCGGTCGCCCAGCGCCTCGACGATGCCGGCCGCGTACTCCTGGAACCGCAGCGCGGTGTCCCGGGCCGGCCAACCGCCGGCGTCCTCCAGCTCCTGGGGAAGGTCCCAGTGGTACATGGTGGCCACCGGGCGTACGCCGCGCTCCAGCAGCCCGTCCACGAGCCGGGAGTAGAAGTCGAGCCCGGCCTGGTTGAAGGCGCCGGAGCCGCCCGGCTGCACCCGGGGCCAGGAGATCGAGAACCGGTACGCGCCGAGGCCGAGGTCGGCGATGTGCCCGAGGTCCTCGGTCCAGCGGTGGTAGTGGTCGGCGGCCACGTCACCGGTGTCGCCGTTCAGCGTCCGCCCCGGGGTGTGGCTGTAGGTGTCCCAGATGGACGGTCCCCGGCCGCCCTCGGTGGCCGCGCCCTCGATCTGGTACGCGGCCGTGGCCGAGCCCCAGACGAAGCCCTCCGGAAAGACGTGTCCCGTCATCGTCGCACCCCCTGTACCTCACAGTCGTAGCCCGTCGAGGCGCCGCCGACCAGCTCGACGCCGGCCGTGCCCCCGCGGTACCGCACCTCGAACTCGGCGCCGGACCCGTCACCGGGCGACGGCACCCGCACCCGGGTCCGCTGCCCCTCCGCCGGAGCGAAGAGCCGCAGCGTCACACCGTCGGCCCACTCGTAGTCGGGCCGGTCGGTGCGGGCGCCGAACGGTATCACCGCGCCGGGACGGGCCAGTACCGGCAGGCTGTCGAACTCGTGCTTCTCGGTGACCCACGCGGGCCCGTTGAGCTGCGCGCCGGTCACCAGGTGCGTCCAGGTGCCCGCCGGCACGTAGAAGGTGACCTGGCCGTCGGCGCTCATCACCGGGGCCACCAGCACGTCGGGGCCGAGCATGTACTGCCGGTCCAGGTACGCCGCCGCCGGGTCGTCCGGGAACTCCAGCAGCATCGGGCGCATCACCGGCACGCCGTCGCGGTGCGCCTCCTCGGCGACCGTCGCCAGATACGGCATGAGGCTCATCTTGAGCCGGGTGAAGTGCCGCAGGACGTCGACCGCCTCGTCGTCGAACGCCCACGGCACCCGGTAGGAGCCGGAGCCGTGCAGCCGGGAGTGCGACGAGAGCAGACCGAACGCGATCCACCGCTTGAACACCGCCGGGTCCGGGGTGCCCTCGAAGCCGCCGATGTCGTGGCTCCAGTAGCCGAAGCCGGACGCGGCCAGCGACAACCCGCCGCGCAGCGACTCGGCCATCGCCACGAAGGTCGACTCGCAGTCGCCGCCCCAGTGCACCGGGAACTGCTGGCCGCCGGCGGTGGCCGAGCGGGCGAACAGGACGGCCTCGCCCTCTCCGCGCTCGGCCTCCAGCAGCTCGAAGACCGCCTGGTTGTAGAGGTGGGTGTAGTAGTTGTGCATCCGCTGCGGGTCCGAGCCGTCGTGCCAGACCACGTCGGTCGGGATGCGCTCGCCGAAGTCGGTCTTGAAGCAGTCCACGCCCGTGTCCAGCAGCGCCTTGAGCTTCCCGGTGAACCAGGCGACCGCGTCCGGGTTGGTGAAGTCGACCAGCGCCATGCCGGCCTGCCACTTGTCCCACTGCCAGACCGATCCGTCCGCGCGGCGGACCAGGTAGCCGGCGCGACGCCCCTCCTCGAACAGCTGCGAGCGCTGGGCGATGTACGGGTTGATCCAGACGCACACCTTCAGGCCGCGTTCGTGCAGCCGGCGCAGCATGCCCTCCGGGTCGGGGAAGGTCGCCGGGTCCCAGACGAAGTCGACCCAGTGGAACTGCCGCATCCAGAAGCAGTCGAAGTGGAACACCGACAGCGGCAGGTCACGCTCGGCCATCCCGTCGATGAACTCGGTGACGGTCTTCTCGTCGTACGAGGTGGTGAACGACGTCGACAGCCACAGCCCGTACGACCAGGCCGGCACGCGGGCCGGCCGGCCGGTCAGCGCGGTGTAGCGGCGCAGCACGTCCTTGGGGGTGGGCCCGTCGATGACGTAGTAGGTGAGGGTCTGCCCCTCGACGCTGAACTGGGTCTGCGACACCACCTCGGAGCCGACCTCGAACGACACGTGTTCGGGATGGTCGACGAAGACGCCGTAGCCGGCGCTGCTGAGGTAGAACGGCACGTTCTTGTACGCCTGCTCGCTGGCGGTGCCGCCGTCGGCGTTCCAGATGTCGACGGTCTGGCCGTTCTTGACGTACGCGCCGAACCGCTCACCCAGCCCGTAGACCGTCTCGCCGACGTCGAGGCCCAGCCGCTCGTGCACGTGCTGGCGGCCCTCGGCGTCGGTGACGACGCCGACGCTGCGCTCGGTGGACGAGGTGAGCAGCCGGTCCCCGTGCCGGAAGTCGACCCGCCAGCCGTCGACCAGCGCCACCCGGGCGGTCAGCTCGCCGCTGGTCAGCGTCGCGCTGAGCCCGGTGAGGTCGACGTCGACCGGGTGGTCGTCGCCGGCGGCCAGCGCGAACGCGGGCTGCTTCGGCGTCCCGCCGAGGTGGTGGGCGATGGTGACGCCGATGACGCCGTCGGCGGGGGAGAAGAACCGGGCGGTGACGACCGGCCGGTTGAGGGTGTCTCCGCGGCCGGTGATCCGGCCGGTGGGGGCGAAGACGGTGAATCCGCGCTCGTCCGGCTCCACCGACTCGACCACGCCGGGGCGCAGCACGCTGACCCCGGGTCGCAGTTGCCAGTACCCGTCGGTGAACTTCACTTCTCGGCTCCTGCCGTGATGCCGCGCGCCAGGGTGCGCTGAAAGATGAGGAAGAAGAGGATGGCCGGGACCAGGCTGATCAGCGCGCCCGCGTTGGTCGTCGGCGCGTCCATCAGCCGGTCGCCCTGCAGCGACGCGAGCGCGACCGGGATGGTCTGCGTGGAGTTGTCGATCAGCATGACCAGCGGGATGAGGAACTCGTTCCAGGTCCAGATGAAGAAGAAGATGAGCAGCACCGCGAGGGTCGGCCGCAGGTTGGGGAAGACCACCCGCCAGAGGATCGTCCACCTGCCGGCGCCGTCCAGCGCCGCCGCCTCCAGCAGCGAGCGGGGGAAGGTGCTGAGCACCGAGGCGAGCAGGTAGGTGCCGAACGCGCTCTGGATGACGGTGAAGATGATGATCACCGAGAGGCGGGTGTTGTAGAGGCCGATCTGCTTCGCCATGTAGTAGAGCGGGTAGATCAGCGACTCCTGCGGCAGCATGTTGGCCAGCAGGAACAGCCCGACGATCCAGAGCCGGCCGCGGACCCGCCCGATGCCCAGGGCGTACGCGTTGAGCAGCGACACGACGACGCCGAGCACCGCGACCGAGCCGGCGATGAGCGCCGAGTTCCAGAGCTTCAGCGGGAAGTCGACCTCAGTCCAGTACGTCCGCAGGCCCTTGGTGTAGAACTCGGACGGCCAGCTCAGCGGGCCGCCGGACGAGTAGTCGCCGGGCGACTTGAACGCGTTGAGCAGCATGAACGCGAACGGCACGAGCATGACCAGCGCGCCGAGGGTGACCAGGGTGAGGACGACCCAGCGGCTGACGCCCCGGTGGTGCCGGTCGCGGACGGGCCGCGGTCGGCGCGGAGTCACCGCGCCCTCCACCGGCGTGAGCGTGACGGCCATGTCAGTTCCCCCGGTCCTGGCGCTCGCTGCGGTACTGCACCCAGATGAACGCCACGGCCACCAGGACGATGATCAGGGTGAGTACGGTGGAGATCGCGGAGCCGTAGCCGACCTGCAGCTTCTTGAAGAACGTGTAGTAGGCGAAGTACGACGGCACGTTGGTGGCGTTCTCCGGCCCGCCGCGGGTCAGCGCGAACACCGGGCCGAACACCTTCAATGCGGCGATGGTGCAGGTCAGGGCGACCACGAAGGTCTCCGGCCGGATCTGCGCCAGGGTGATGGCCCGGAACCGGTGGAACCAGTTGGCGCCGTCGACCTCGGCGGCCTCGTACAACTCGGGGTCGACGCGTTGCAGCGCCGCCATGAAGACGACCACCGGGTAGCCGATCTGCACCCAGATCATCACCGCCATCACGCTGGGCAGGGCGGTGTCCGGGTCGCCGAGCCAGTCGTGGCGCAGCGCGCCGAGACCGATCGCGTCGAGCAGGCTGTTGAACGCGCCGTCGGGGCGCAGGATCCAGCCCCAGACGATGCCCGCCACCACGACCGGCAGCACCTGCGGCAGGTAGAAGGCGGCGCGCAGCGCGGCGGCGGTCCGCGGCCGGAACCGGCGCCCGATGACGTCGAAGAGCACGGCGGCGAGCACCAGCCCGACCAGGGTCGGCACCACCACCATCGCGACGATCATCGCGAGGGTGTTGCGGAACGAGGTCCAGAACACCTCGTCCTGCAGGAGGTTGCGGTAGTTGTCCAGGCCGACGAACGTCGGGTCGCCGATGCCGGACCACTTGGTCAGCGAGAAGTAGACGGTGCCGACCAGCGGCGCGCCGATGACGAGGAGGAAGAGCACCGCGCCGGGCAGCAGGTAGAGCCAGTATCCGGCGCCGCCGGTGCGCCGCTTGCGGCGGGCGGCCGTGGGCTCGGGTGGCGTGGCGGCCCGTTCCGGGGCGGCCACGGTCTCGGTGAGTGCCATGGGAGATCCTTCCCGGCGGGGCGGGCGCGCCGGCCGTGGCCGGACACGCCCACCCCTCGCCGTGTCACTTGCCGGTGATCTCCTTGACGCCGTCCGCGTACGGCTTGGCGATCGCGTCGAGCACCTGGTCGGGCGACTTGGACCCGTTGATCAGCCCCTGGAACCCGGAGACCAGCACGTCGTAGTAGCCGGGCACCGGCCAGTCCGGGTAGAAGGCCAGGCCGTCCTGCTGGCTGATGGTGTTGAAGTTCTCGATCAGCTTCCGGTCCTTCGGGTCGCTGATCTTCGACGGGTCGGCCGCGACGGGCACGCCGCCGTTGTTGCCGATCAGCGCCTGGATCTCCGGGCGCAGCGTGATGTCGATGAAGTCGTACGCGAGGCCCTTGGCCTTGCTGGTGGCGGGGACGACCCAGAGGTTGCCCGAGGAGCCGGCCTGGAGCTTGTTTCCGGGGAACAGGAAGGTGTCCCAGTTGAACTTGATCTCGCTCTTGAACCGGCCGTACCACCAGCTGCCGGAGACGATCATCGGCGCCTTGCCCGAGATGAAGGCGGTGCCCATGTCCTCGGCCTTCAGGCTCGCCGAGTCCTTGGCGACGTAACCCTTGCGCACCCAGTCGGCGAAGGTCTCCGCGCCGTACTTCAGCGGGTCGGCCGTGAAGTCGACCGGGTTCTTGTAGAGCTGGTAGTCGTCGACGAACTTCCGGTCGGCCTTGGCCAGCGCGAGCTGGTAGTAGAGCTGGCCGGCCGGGTACTCGGCGCCCGCCTCCGCCAGCGGGGTGACGCCCTTGCTGACGAAGGTGTCCATCGCGGTGGTCATCTCGGCCAGCGTCGTCGGCACGGTCACGCCGTACTTGTCGAAGAGGTCCTTGTTGAAGTAGACCATCACGTATTCGCCGTAGTTCGGCACCCCGTACCAGTTGCCCGAGCCCATCACGCCCTTGTCGCTGTAGCGGGCGGTGGTCTGGAGGCTGGGGCTGAGCGCCTTGTCCCAGCCGCGCTTGCCGGCCTCGTCGCTCAGGTCGGTCAGCAGCCCCTGGGAGGAGAGCAGGCCGGCGGTCGCGTTGCCCTTGTTGTACTCCATCACGTCCGGGCCCTCGGACGAGTTGATGATCATGCCGGCGTTCTGCTGGATCTGCTCGAACGCCTTGCGCTCGAACTGCACCTCGACGCCCGGGTGCTCGTCCTTGAAGATCTGGATCGCCCGGTCCCAGGCGACGCCCATCGCGCTGTTCGCGCTCTCGTAGTGCCAGAGTTTGAGGGTCTTGGCGTCGCTGCCGTCGCCGCCTTCGTCGCCGCCGCACGCGGCGACCGTCGCGGTCGCGGTCACGGCGAGCGCGACCGCGGCTACCAGCTTGCGGAATCGCCTCATTGCTATCCTCCTGGTGAGTATCGAGCCGGTACTTACCTGGCCCGTCGTCGCGTGGCAGCGCGGCGGCGGGCCGTTGCGTCTCATCTGCCCGGCGGGCCGGAGCCGGTCGGGTCGTCGTGGTCGCCGCCGGTAACGGCGGCGGTGTCGTCGCCGCCGCGCGCAGCGGTGGCGGTCCGGGTGGTCGGGCGACTGGCCGGGCCGGTCGAGCCCCGGATCTCCAGCGCGCACGGCAGCAGTTGCTGGTGGTCGTTGTCGCCGCCGACCCCCTCCAGGTGGCGCAGCAGCGCCTCGACCGCCATCCGGCCCAGCGCCGAGCCGGGCGAGGTCATCGCGGTCAGGGCGGGGGTGGCCAGCTCGGCCACCTGCGGCGAGGTGACCATCGAGACCACCGAGACGTCGTCGGGCACCCGCAGACCCCGGGTCGCGAGTTCGCCGAGGATCCCGAAGATCGCGTTCTCGTTCATCGCCAGCACGGCGGTCAGGTCCGGCGCCTGGCCGAGGGCGGTGGTCAGGGCGGCCCGCCCACCGGCCGCGCTGTCCTCGGCGGGGATCATCAGGGGGGCCAGGCTGTGGCCGGACATCGCCGCGACGAAGGCGTCGCGGGTCCGCACGGCCGGGCCGTAGCCGGCCGCGATGGTGGCGGCCGAGTGGTTCACGTACACGATCCGGCGGTGGCCGAGGCCGACGAGGTGGTCGACGGCCTCCCGGACGGTCTGTTCGAAGTCGATGTCCACGTACGAGAGGCCGGTGGTGTCGCCGGTGCGGCCGATCAGCACGAGGGGTACGCCGGCCTCCTGGAGGGCGGCCACCCGGCCGTCCTCCACCTGCACTTCCATCAGCACGGCCCCGTCGAGCATCCGCTGGCTCGCCAGCCGGCGGAGGTCGTCGAGGTCGCCGACGCCGACGGGGGAGAGCACCAGGTGGTAGCCGGCGGCGCCGGCCGCGGCGGCCGCCCCGGTGACGAACGCGGTCTCGGTGGCGCCCAGGCCGCGCTCGTCCATCGGCATGACCAGGCCGACGATCCGGCTGCGCCGGCTGGCCAGCCCGCGGGCCATCGCGTTCGGCTGGTAGTCGAGCTCGGACATCGCGGCGAGCACCTTGTCCCGGGTCGCCTGCGAGATGGGCCGGGTGCCGGTGAGCACGTACGACACGGTGCTGACCGAGACCCGGGCGAGGCGGGCGACGTCATGCATCGTGGCCATCGCGCACCTCCTGTGGTCACGCTCCCAGGGCGGCCGTCGAAGCGTTTCGACTAACCGTTTCGACGAACCGTAGGCCACGTGTTACGAGGCCGTCAATAGCCGATGTCAGGAAGAAGTCGCGCGGTCAGCCCAGGTTGAACAGGCCGGCGGCGTTGTGCCAGCAGACCGCGCGCAGCCAGTCGTCGCCCAGGTCGAGCCGCGCCAGCCCGGTCAGCTGGTCCGCGTACGGGTAGGGGATGTTCGGGAAGTCGCTGCCGAGCAGCACCTTGCCGGCCAGCCCGAGATCCCGCAGTCGGGGCCGCTGGTCGGCCGGAAACGGGACGAACCGGTCGAAGAATGGAGTGAACGCCATCGTGGTGTCCAGCCGCACCCCGTCGTACGCCTCGGCGAGGTCGAGGAACGCCCGGTAGTCCGGAGCGCCGAGGTGGGCCACCACCGCACGCAGCGCCGGATGCCGGGCGAGCAGGGCGGCGAACGGCTCCGGCCCGGTGTGCGCGGTGCCCACCGGCGCGTGCCCGGCGTGCACCACCGCCGGCACCCCGGCGTCGGCGAGCAGCCCCCAGACGGCGTCCAGGGTCGGATCCGTGGGCGGGAACCCGCCGACCTGGACGTGGACCTTGAACACCCGTGCGCCGGCCGCCAGCGCCTCGGCGACGTACCCGGCGGCCTCCGGCTCGGGAAAGAACGTGGCCGAGGGCAGGCAGCCCGGCGTGCGGTGAGCGAGGTCGAGCGTCCACCGGTTCAGTGCGGCGGCCATCCCCGGCCGGTGCGGATACGCCAGCGCACTGAACGCCCGCACCCCGAGCCGCCCCAGGTACGCGACCCGCTCGGCGTCGCCCCACCGGTACCGGATCGGCCACTCGGTGCCGACCAGCGGCCCGGCCGCGTCGAAGTACGCCCAGACCCGGCGCAGCAGCCGCGGGGGCAGGAAGTGCACGTGGACGTCGGCCAGGCCGGGCAACCCCAACCCGCGCCAGAAGGCGCGAACACCGGCGTCGCCGTCGGTGAGCCTGTCCGGGCCGGGGAAGGCCGCCCCGGCGGTCACGTCCGGGTCGGACGTGACCGCCGCGGGGTCGGAACCGGGACCGGGTGTCAAATCTCGATGTCGAACTTCTGCAGCACCGGGCGGGCCACCAGGCCGGCCGCGGCGAGCAGCGCTACGATCGTCAGCGCGGCCCGCAGCACGACCACCTCGGTCTTGCTGCCGGTGCGCAGCGCGATGCTGTTCGGCAACCCGATCATCAACCACATGCGGCGCTTGATCGGGATCGGCCAGAGGATCGGCACCCCGGCTCGGGTGATCATGTCGCCGAGGATGTGCACGAAGCAGCCCACGCCCACGGCGAGCCCGATCATCGGATAGCCCCGGCCGCCAGGGAGATTCGCGAACGTGAACCAGGCGGCCCCGGCCGAGAGCAGCGTGACGACCACCCAGCCGGCCCGCTCGGCCCACTCGTCGAAGAGGCCGCGCAGGGCCAGACCGATCATGAAGAACAGGATGCCGATGACGGCCCACTTGCCGTACGCCGTGCACAGTGCGGTCGTGCCCCAGCCGACGAGCACGGTGAAGGGGATGGTGTGGGTCAGCGTCCGGTGGCCGTTGTTGCGACGCGGATCCTTGCTGAGCTTGGTGGTGTAGTAGACGCCGAGCGAGATCTTCTCCATCACCTCGGCGATGAACAGGCTGAACACGCCGAACGTGCGGGCGACCGTGGCGCCACCCTGGTTGCGGGTCACCTTGCCGGAGAGGTCGAGGTCCGGAAAGAGCGCGCCGCCCGCGCAGACGGCGGTGCCGACCGCGAGCGCGAGCGGTGACTGGTGGTAGTCCGCGAACTGGTCCAGCGCCCAGGATCCGGCCAACCACACCGCCGCGCCGGACAGCGCGTGCGAGGGTCCCATCATGTTCGGCTCACCTTCCCCAGGATCTTGAGCGCCAGAGCGAGATCACTTTAGTCAGAGCCGGGGCCGGTGGGGCAATCAGCCGGACGGTCCACTGGGGAGCGTCTCAGGATTCGGGTGTGAAGCTCTGCCGGATCATTGCGAAGTATGTCGCGTTGACCTGCCAGTCGAACTCCTTTGTCAACCATGAGACGGTGTACGCGCGGTCGGCGGAGGTGTTCGCCAGCAGCCGTGCGGTGTGCACACGTTCGCCGGCGGCGTTGACCCACCCGCACTCCCACACGGCGCCGCCGTCGAAGATGTCCATCGGGGAGATGTCCACCTTGTGGTAGCCGGGCAGGGCCCCGTCGTTGGTGAGCCGCCGTTCCTCCGCCCGCCACCAGGCCAGCGGGTCGTTGCGGCGGCCGGTCGCCTCGACGCTCAGCACCCGGGCGCCGCCGGGCTCG
Source organism: Micromonospora sp. WMMD812 (assembly GCF_027497215.1). NCBI lineage: Bacteria > Bacillati > Actinomycetota > Actinomycetes > Micromonosporales > Micromonosporaceae > Micromonospora > Micromonospora sp. WMMD812. The sequence continues at coordinate 6,790,136 of NZ_CP114904.1, forward strand.
CGGAAGCAGGTGACCGCGTCCTCCGTCCAGTGCAGCCAGGCGACCGGCGCGGCGATGCGGAAGCCGGTGGGATGGGTGTACCAGGTCCAGCCGGACACCAGGCGGAACCGGGCGCCGGGCGGGGGCGGCACCGACGCCACCGGGCTCGCCGCGGGTGGCGGCGGAGTCGCGCAGGCGAAGGCCGCCGGCCGGGTGGAGGTGTCCGCGCCACCCGAGCCCGCCTGCGGCGACTCCGCCCGGCTCCGGGCGGCTACCGCCGCGACCGTGCCCGCGGCGGCGAGCAGCGTCACCGCGAGCGCCATGCCGGCGATCGCGAGCCGTTGGCGCCGCCCGTGGCGTCGCGGGCCGGCCGAGTGCCGGGGCCGGACCGGGCCGGTCGCCGGATCGTCCGCTCCGCCGGCCACGGCGGTCCCCGGGGTGTCCACCGACCGCGCGGCGTCCGCGGTGCGCGCCGGCTCGGGTGGTGTGCCCGCGCCGTGTGCCGTGCCGGGCTCCGGAGCCCGTGCGGGCTGCGCCGCGGGTGCGGGGTGCGGAGCCCCGGCGTGGCGCGGCGGGTCGGATGTTGGGGGGCCGGTCGCGGCGCTCAGCAGCGGCTCGGCCTCGGCGGCGGTGAGCCGCCGCCACGGGTCGCGCTGCAGCAGGCCGGTGAGCACCGGGCGGAGCGCGCCGGCCCGGCGCATCGGGTCCGGTAGTTCGGTGGCCAGCGCGGTCAGCGTCGCCATCGCGTTGGACCGGGCGTACGGGGCCTGCCCCTCCACCGCCGCGTAGAGGGTGGCGCCGAGCGACCAGAGGTCGGTACGCACGTCGGAGACGCCGTCGCGGGCGCGCTCCGGCGCGACGAACTGCGGTGACCCGAGCACCATTCCCGGCCCGGTCATCGCGCCGTCCCCGCCGGCGAAGGTGGCCAGCCCGAAGTCGGTCAGCACCACCCGCCCGTCGGGGGAGATCAGCACGTTGTGCGGTTTGACGTCGCGGTGCAGCACACCGGCGGTGTGCGCGGCGCGCAGTGCGGCGAGCACGGCCAGCCCGATCCGGGCGGTCCGGCATGGACTCAGCGGGCCCTCGGTGGCCAGGATCTGCTGCACCGAGCGGGACTCGACGTACTCCATCACGATCCATGGGCTGTCCCGGTCGTGCACGACGTCGTAGATGCGGACCACGTTCGGGTGGTTGAGCCGAGCGGCCGTCCGCGCCTCGCGCAGGGTGCGCAGCCGCAGGTCGTCGCGCTCGGCCTCGGCGAGCCAGCCGGGAAGCACGACCTCCTTGACCGCGACGTCGCGGTGGAGCATCTCGTCGCGGGCCAGCCACACCCGGCCCATGCCGCCGGTGCCGACCAGGTCGAGCAGCCGGTACCGGCCTGCGATCAGCAGCTGCCGCACAAACGCGTTCCCCCTCGGTCACCCCCGGTTACACGATAGCCACCACGCTCGGTTTTCTCATCCGCCGTGGACGGTCAGTGTGGGCGGAAGCTGGCGCGCACCGTCGACCAGTCCGCCGCGGCGGCCGTCCAGTCCGGATCGGTGGTGATCCATCCGAGCGTCCACCGGCCGGCGCCGGACGGTGAGCCCGGCACGCGGAGTTCGGCGCGGATCCGGGCGCCGTACGGGGCGTCCCACTGGAGTTCCCACACGGTGTCGCCGTCGGCCGGCCCGAGCCGGACCTCGTGGTAGCCCGGCAGCGCGGCCGCGTCGGCCGCCCGGTCGTACACCCCCCGCAGCCGGCCGAGCGGGTCGCCGGAGTCGGGCCCGGCGACGCTGAGCGCCCGGCCGGTCGCCGGGTCCTGGAAACAGGCGACGCCGCCCTCCCGGGAGTAGCGCCACCCCGCCGGCAGGGCCAGCCGGAATCCGCCGGCGTCGGTGTGCCAGGCCCAGCCGCCGGGCGGGCGGAACCGCTCCCCGGGCGCCGGGGTGCCGGACGGCACCGGCTGGCCCACGGCGTCCGGGCGGACGCACGGGAACGGCGGTGGGGGGACGCCGTGACCGCCGGGTGGCGGCGGCCCGTCCGGTCCGGGGCCACCGGGTCCGCCGGGTCCGTTGGGCGGATGCCCCCAGGTCCGGTCGTCGGGAGGTCGGTCCGTGCTCCGTCCCGCCGTGTCCGGTCCCTTCCGGCCGTCGTCGGTCACCGCCAGCGCGGTGCCCACCCCGGCCGCGGCGGCGACCAGCAACGCGGTGGCGACCAGCGCCGCGCGACGCAGCACCCGGCGGTCGCGCGGCCGGCGGGACACCGGTCGGAGACCGCCGGCCGGCGGGGGTGCCGGCTCGTCGACCGGACCCGGCGCCGCGTTCTCGGCCGGTCCGGGCGCCGCCGGCCGTCCGGGCGTCTCGGGAGGGCCCGCCGGCTCGCCGGGACGACGCCGGCCCGACGCGGGGTTCCCCACCCGCGCCGTGACGCCGGCCGCCGCTGGGCCGAGCGCGTCGGGGGTGGCCGCCGGGTCTCCGGTCGACCCGGTCGCCGCCCGGGGGCCGGAGGTGTCGAGAGGATCGGTCGGGTCGCCGTCGACGGCGCCGCTGCCGGACACGGAACCGGCCGCGTCCGTGGTCGGCGCGTCGTGGTCGGGACGGACCGGCGCCGGGCCGTCGCCCGGGTCGTGGGCCGCGGCGGCGGTCAACCGGCGTCCGGCCTCCTCGTGGTCGATCCGGTCGCCCGGGTCGCGGCGCAGCAGCCCGACCAGCACCGGCGCCAGCGGCCCGGCGTGCGGGGCCGGATCTGGTGGAGCGGTGGCCAGCGCGGTGAGCGTGGCCATCGCGGTGCTGCGGGCGTACGGGGAGCGGCCCTCGACCGCGGCGTGCAGGGTGGCGCCGAGCGACCAGAGGTCGGCCTCGACACTGGACACGCCCTCCGCGGCGCGTTCCGGGGCGACGTACTGCGGGGAGCCGAGCACCATGCCGGGCCGGGTCATCGCCCCGTCGCCGCCGTCGAAGACGGCCAGCCCGAAGTCGGTGAGCATCACCCGCCCGTCGTGCGCCACGAGCACGTTCTGCGGCTTGACGTCGCGGTGCAGCACCCCCGCGGCGTGCGCGGCGCGCAGCGCGGCGAGCAGGGCCAGCCCGACCCGGGCCGCCCGGCGCGGCGCGAGCGGCCCCTCGCGGTCCAGCACGTCCTGCAACGTGTGGGACGGGACGTACTCCATGACGATCCACGGCTCGTCGTCGACCTGGACCACGTCGTAGAGCCGGACCACGTTGGGGTGGTTGAGCCGGGCGGCGGTGCGCGCCTCCCGCAGGGTGCGCGAGCGCAGCTCGGCCCGCTCGTCGTCGGCCAGCCAGGTGGGCGGCACGATCTGCTTGACGGCGACCTCGCGGTGCAGCATCTCGTCGCGGGCTCGCCACACCCGGCCCATGCCCCCGCGGCCCACCAGGTCGAGCAGCCGGTAACGGCTGGCGATCAGCACCTGCCGCACCCTCCTCGGCCTCTGTCCGACATACACCTTAGGCCAGCGGATCGGGAGCGACCTATCGGTCGTACGCCTCGCTCAGCAGGCCGCACCGCCAGTGGCGAGCAGGTTTCCCTCCGGAATGGTGATGGCCGAACGGCCACCGGCCATCCGGTCGGCGGCGCGGCGGGCCTGCAGCGGCCCGTGCTCGCGGCGGGCGGCGGCGTAGCACGCGGCGGTGCGGGCCGCGATGGTGGCCCAGCCGTACCGCTGGCCGACCATGGTCCGCGCGCGGCGGGCGACCCGCCGGGCGAAGACCTCGTCGCCCAGGAGGTGGTCGACCGCCTCGCCGAGGGCTCCGGGGTCGCTGTGCGGGAAGGTCACGCCGGTCACGCCGGGCTCGACGATCTCGGCCAGGCCGCCGGTGCGAGCCACCGCCAGCGGCGCGCCGGCGGCCGCCGCCTCCAGCGCGACCATGCCGAACGGCTCGTAGAGGCTGGGCACCACGGTCGCGTCGGTGGCGCCGAGCATCGCGGGCAGGTGGGTGGTGTCCAGGAATCCGGTGAACCGTACGGTCGATTCGAGGGCGAGCCGGCGGGCCTCCTCCTCCAACTCGCCCCGGTACGGGCCGTCCCCGGCGATCACCACGCGCAGCCGCGGGTGCCGCTGCCGCAGGTACGGCACGGCGTGCACGAGGTGCTGGACGCCCTTCTCGTAGACGAGCCGGCCGGCGTACCCGACCAGCGGGCCGTCCCCGGCGAACCGGGCGCGGGCGGCGGCGACCGCGCGCGGGCGGGCTCGCCACGCCCGGTCGTCGACCCCGTTCGGCACCACGTCGACCAGCCCGGCCGGCAGGTCGAAGAGCGTGGTGACCTGCTCGCGCATGTACCCGGAGCAGGTGATGACCCGGGCCGAGGAGTTGCTGAGCCAGTGTTCGACGCCGTGGATGGTGCGGTTCATCTCCTCGGGCAGCCAGCCCTGGTGTCGGCCGGCTTCGGTGGCGTGGATGGTGGTGACCAGGGGCAGGTCGAGGTGCTCGCGCAGGGTGACCGCGGTGTGGGCGACGAGCCAGTCGTGGGCGTGGATGACGTCGTAGTCGGCGGTTTCGGTGGCGCGGAGGGCGGCGCGGGTGAGGGTGTGGTTGAAGGCCATGGTCCAGGCCAGGAGGCTGTTGGTGGCCAGGGGGAAGGTGACGGGGTCTTCGGCGGCGCGGATGATGCGGACGCCGTCGGCGTACTCCTCGAGGGGTGCGCCGTCGGCGTGGCGGGTGACCACGGTGACCTCGTGGCCGGCGGTTGCCAGGGCGACCGACAGGGCGTGGACGTGGCGCCCGAGGCCGCCGACGAGCACCGGCGGGTACTCCCACGAGAGGATGAGCACCCGCTGATGCCGGGCGGGGAGGATGTCGATCACGTCGGCGTCAGGTGACATGCGGCCCCCTTGGAGTTGTCTCCGGGCGCGCGTCGACCGACACCCTCGCTGGTGTCCGTCGTCGCGGCTGGAACGGGGCCTATCCTGCCGCGACCTGGATAACCAGCGGAGACACCGCCGTTGCGGTCGTGTAAAGCGCTACCGGCGGGCCCGGTGCGCCCGCAGCACCTCGGCGACCGACCACGCCTGGAACGGGCAGCCGGTCGCACCGTGCGGCGGCAGGCCGTCGGCCGTCTCGCTGACCGAACCCAACCCGTACTCGGCCAGATGGGCCTCGAGGCCGACGAACGCCTCGTCGACCGGGACCTTGGCGCGCCGGCAGGCGTCCACGTACGGCCCGAACAGCCACGGCCAGACGGTGCCCTGGTGGTACCCGCCGTCCCGCTCGGCCGGACCGCCCCGGTGGCGGCCGACGAACTCCGGGGCGTCCGGGGCGAGGCTGCGCGGGCCGAGCGGGGTGAGCAGCGCCGCGGAGATCCGGCGCAGGGTCGGCTCGTCCGGCTCCAGCGGTGCGTACGGCAGGGACCAGGCGAGCAGCTGGTTCGGCCGCAGCGAGTCGTCGTCGTGGTGGGCGGACCCGCCCAGCGGGTACGCGGGCGCCGGCGCGTCCACCACGTCGTGCAGCCAGCCGACCGGGGCGGGAAAGCGCTGCCGGAACGAGGCGCTGGCCTGTTCGTGCCGCCGCCACAGCCCGGCGGCGTCCTGTCCGGTCAGCTCGGTCAGCTCGGCCACGGCGGCCAGCCCGTTGACCCAGAGCGCGTTGACCTCCACCGGCTTGCCGGTGCGCGGGGTGACCGGCACCCCGTACACCCGGGCGTCCATCCAGGTCAGCGCGGTCTCCGGCGCGCCCTGGGTGAGCAGCCCGTCGGCCGGGTCGACCCCGATGCCGTACCGGGTGCCGGCCACGTGCGCGTCGACCACCGCGCGCAGCGCCGGCAGCAGCTCGTCGCCGAGGTCGGTGTCCCCGGTGACGGTGACGTGCCGGCTCACCGCGTGCAGGAACCACAGGGTGCCGTCGACGGTGTTGTACTCCACCCGGCCGGTGTCGGCGGTGTTCGCGAGCATCCCCTGCGACAGCGTCGCCGCGTACGAGCGCAGCAGCGCCCGCCCCAGCTCGGCGCGGTTGGTGCAGAGGAAGAGCCCCTCGTACGAGGTCATCGTGTCCCGCGACCAGGCGCCGAACCACGGGTAGCCGGCGACCACCTCGGCGGGCGCGTCGTCGGTGCGGACCACGAACGCGTCGGCGGCCAGGGCGAGGGTCGCCTCTACGTCGTCGGCGGGCTTCGCCGCGGCCACGACCTCCCGGTTGCGCCGCCGGGCCAGGGCCACGATCTCGGTTGCCGGCGGCGGCTCCGGTGCCGGGTCGTGCTTCCAGGCCAGCACCGAGAGGGTGTCGCCGGGCCGCTCCAGCGCGCCGGAGAACCGGCCCGCGTACCAGAGGTCCTCGTTCGGGTGCAGCCCGCGGGCCGCCTCCTCGCGGTGGTGCACGCCGAGCCACCACTGGCCGGTCGGGGTCCAGTCCGGGCCGGCGAGCCGGAACGCGCCCTCCACGACGGCGCCGCCGTCGACCGGCTCCACCCGGGGGGTCGGGCCGTCGGCCCGGCGCTCGCCGTGCGCGTCCCGCCAGGTGCAGGCCGCCGAGAGGTCGAGCCGCACCGGGCCGCCGGAGACCAGTCGGTGCACCACCGCCACGCAGGACCGGCCGTGGAGCATGGCCACTTCCCGCTCGATCACCACGTCACCGATCCGCCACCGCCACCGGGGCACCCCGTCGACGAGCGCGAACTGCTCCAGCAGCTCGAATCCGCGCGGGTCGACGTCACCGGAGGACCACTCGTGCGCGCCGAGGCGCACCTGCGCGCCGGAGGGGAGCCGCACGGCCGGGTCGAGGCTGACCAGTCCCACCCATCGGGACGCGGGCGTGTCACCGGCGACCACCAGCAGGCCGTGGTAGCGCCGGGTCCGCAGGCCGCTGACCGTGCCCATGGCGTAGCCGCCGAGGCCGTCGGTGACCAGCCACTCCCGGGTCGCGCCGCCGCTGAGCCGCGTGCAGACCTGGGGGCCGAAGCGAATATTGATCAACTTTCCTCCACCACCGGCGGCGTGCCGCACGCCACGACGAGAATGGCTGCTGTGGTCAAGTACCCGACGGGCGTCGAAGATGTGCAGATGATCACTGATCGTTCGTCCTCCGACGCGCCGGCGCCCGACGCCGAGCGGATCCGGCTGGCCCAGGCCGACTCCGGGGAGCAGGACTGGCGCGCATGGGGTCCCTATCTGTCCGAACGGGCGTGGGGAACGGTACGGGAGGACTACAGCGAGCACGGTACGGCCTGGGACTACTTCCCGCACGACCACGCGCGGTCCCGAGCGTACCGATGGAACGAGGACGGCATGGCCGGCGTCTGCGACGACCGGCAGACGTTCTGCTTCGCGCTCGCGCTCTGGAACGGCACCGACCCGATCCTCAAGGAACGGATGTTCGGCCTCGGCGGCGACGGAGGCAACCATGGGGAGGACGTCAAGGAGTACTGGTGGTACGAGGACTCCACCCCGACGCACTCGTGGATGCGCTGGCGCTACCACTACCCCCAGGCCGCCTTCCCGTACGACGAGCTGGTCGCGGTGAACGCGCTGCGCGGCCGGGACGACACCGAGTACGAGCTGGTGGACACCGGGATCTTCGACGACGACCGGTACTGGGCGGTGAGCGTCGACTACGCGAAGGCGTCGCCGACGGACCTGTGCATCGTGGTCACCGTGGCCAACCGGGGTGACCGGGCGGCCACCCTGCACGTGCTGCCCACCCTGTGGTTCCGCAACACCTGGGCCTGGGGGCTGCCCGGCGCCGACCGGCTGCCCCGGCTGGTGGGTGAGGGCTCGCGGCTGGTCGGGGAGCACTGGGTGCTCGGCCAGGTGCTGCTGGAGGGGGACGGGACGCCGACGCCGCTGCTCTGTGACAACGACACCAACGCCGAGCGGCTCTGGGGGCTGCCCGGCCGGTCGCCCTACCCGAAGGACGGCATCAACGACCACGTCGTCAACGGGGCGGCCACGGTCAACCCGGACCGGGAGGGCACCAAGGGCGCCCTGCACTACGTGCTGGACGTGCCGGCCGGCGGGCAGCGGCAGATCCGGCTGCGGCTGACCCGTACCGCGACACCGCCCGCCGACGGCCCGGTGCCGGCCGCCGATCTGGGCGACGGTTTCGACGCGGTGGTCTGGGCCCGACGGGCCGAGGCGAACCGGTTCTTCGCCGGGGTCGTCCCGGCCACGGCGACGGCGGACGAGGCGCTGGTGGCGCGGCAGGCCATCGCCGGGCTGATGTGGGGCAAGCAGTTCTACCACTTCGACGTCAAGCGGTGGCTGGAGGGAGATCCGGGCTCGTCGCCGCCGCCGGCCGGGCGCCGGCACGGTCGCAACAGCCACTGGTGGCACATGACCAGCTTCGACGTCATCTCCATGCCGGACCCGTGGGAGTACCCGTGGTACGCGGCCTGGGACCTCGCCTTCCACTGCGTGAGCATCGCCCGGGTCGACCCGGCGTTCGCCAAGGCGCAGCTGCTGCTCCTGCTCCGCGAGTGGTATCTGCACCCCAACGGGCAGATCCCCGCGTACGAGTGGGCGTTCGGCGACGTGAACCCGCCGGTGCACGCCTGGGCGGCGCTGAAGGTGTTCGAGATCGACGGCGGCCGGGACCACGAGTTCCTGGCCCGGGTGATGCACAAGCTGCTGCTCAACTTCACCTGGTGGGTCAACCGCAAGGACACCGGCGGCAACAACGTGTTCGAGGGTGGCTTTCTCGGGCTGGACAACGTCGGGCCGTTCGACCGGTCCGCGGCGCTGCCGGTGGCCGGTGTGCTGGAGCAGTCCGACGGCACCGGCTGGATGGCCATGTACGCGCTCAACATGCTCGACATCGCCATAGTGCTGGCCGAGCACGACCACACCTGGGTCGACACCGCCACGAAGTTCTTCGAACACTTCACGTACATCGCCGCCGCCGCGTACTCGCAGGGGTTGTGGGACGACGAGGACGCGTTCTTCTACGACGTGCTGCGGCTGGCCGACGGCACGAAGGTGCCGCTGAAGGTGCGCTCGGTGGTCGGCCTGCTGCCGTTGGCCGCCGTCACCCGGGTCACCGCCCGGACCCTGCACCACCTGCCCGAGCTGGGCGCCCGGCTGCGCTGGTTCCTCACCAACCGGCCGGAGTACGCCGAGGTGGTCGGCACCCGACGGCTCGGCCCGGACGGCCGGCAGCAGCGGTTGCTGTCGATGGTCGGCCCGGAGCAGATGGTCCGGCTGCTGGCCCGGATGCTCGACGCCGACGAGTTCCTCTCCGAGTACGGGCTGCGCACGCTGTCGCGGGCGCATCTGGACAAGCCGTTCGCGGTCACCCTCGGCGGGCAGGAGTTCGCCGTCGGCTATGAACCGGCCGAGTCCACCAGTGGTCTGTTCGGCGGCAACTCGAACTGGCGTGGCCCGATCTGGATGCCCACCAACTTCCTGCTGATCAGCGCGCTGCGCGACTACGCGGCGTTCTACGGCGACGATCTCCAGGTCGAGTACCCGACCCGCTCCGGGGTGAAGCGGACGTTGAACGAGATCGCCGACGACCTCTCCGCCCGGCTGATCGCGCTGTTCACCCGGGACGGCTGGGGCCGGCGGCCGATCTACGGCGCCTGCCAGATCTTCCAGACCCACCCGGACTGGCGGGACCTGATCGCCTTCCCCGAGTATTTCCACGGCGACAACGGGGCGGGGCTGGGCGCCTGGCACCAGACCGGGTGGACCGCGCTGGTCGCCGACCTGATCCTCACCCTGCGCCGCTGACCGCCACGCACGCGGGCCGAACAGTCGACAGCCCGTCACGACCCGGCCATGGGTGGTCACCGACACTACGATCGGGCAGGTGTCCGAACCTGCCGACGCGGGGGCCGAGCGCGACCTCATCGTCGCGGTCGCCCGCCGCCTCGCCGAGGCCGAGGGGTGGGCGGCGGTCAGCCCGCGCCGGCTGGCCGAGCGCGCCGACCTGACCGTCGCCGAGGTCTACCGGCACTTCGCCGACCGGGAGGCGATCGCGGCGGCGGTCGCGGTGCGCGGCTTCGCCGAACTCGCCGCGACGATCGCCGCCGCCCGCACGCCGGGCGCCGACCGGGCGCGTGGTGCCTGGCCGGGCGTGGTGACCGCCTACCTCGACTTCGCGTACGCCAATCCCGAGGTGTACGACGCGATGCTCGCCCACACGCCGGACCTGACCCTCGGCGCCGTCCCGGTGCCGGCCGCGCCGCAGGCCGCGTTCGCCGAGCTGCGGGCGACCCTCGCGCCGCTGGCCGGCGGGCGGGACGTGGACGTCCTCGCCGAGGTCGGCTGGAGCGTGCTGCACGGCGTGGTCATGCTGACCCGCGGCGGGCGGCTGCGGCCGGCGGGGCAGGAGGAGCGGGAGGCGATGATCGCCGAATCCCTGTTCGACCGGTCGTGACGGCATCGGGGCGAGTCGGGACGGTGTGCGGCCAAAGTCGGTGGGCCGGCCGGCCGGCGTGCCATAGAGTGCCGGCCCGGGACAGCCAGTCGGGTGAAGGGACGGGACGGGATGACGCTCGACGGGGAGGGCCGCCGCCGCGGACAGGTGCTGGTCTTCGACGCGGACGACACGCTCTGGGAGAACAACGTCGTGTTCGAGCGGGTGATCGACGACTTCCTGGCGTGGCTCGACCACCCGACCCTCGACCGGGGCGAGATCCGCGCGATCCTCGACGACATCGAGCGGGCCAACGCGGTGGCGCACGGCTACGGCAGCAAGGTGTTCCTGCGCAGCCTGGGAGAGTGCCTGGAACGGCTGCGCGAGCGGCCGGCGACCGACACCGAGCGGCATGAGATCGACCGGCTGGCCGTGGCGCTGGTCGAGCACCGGATCGAGCTGATGCCGGGGGTGGCCGAGGCGCTGGACGAGCTGGCCGGCCGGCACGAGCTGCTGCTGCTGACCAAGGGCGAGCACGAGGAACAGCAGCGCAAGCTGGACACGTCCGGGCTGCTGCACCACTTCCGGGCCGCGCACATCGTCCGGGAGAAGGACGCGGAAACCTACCGGTGGCTGGTCCGTGAACACGGCATCGACCCGGCCGGCGCCTGGATGGTCGGCAACTCCCCGCGCTCCGACATCCTCCCGGCGCGGGCGGCCGGCCTGAACGCCGTCTTCATCCCGAACGAGAACACCTGGGTGCTGGAGGACGAGGAGCTGGACCCGACCGATCGGGGCGTGCTGCGCCTGGCCGCCTTCCCCGACCTGCTCCGGCACTTCTGACCCGGCCCACCCTGCGGCAGCGCCACCACCTCGACCACGAACAGCGCTGGTGACATCGGTGTCGTTACGCCGACATGCCGCTTTTCGACCTTGAGATCAATCACCGTCCTCCGGCTCCGGCGCTGCTTGTCCGGCCTGCGCGGACGCACCTAGATTGAGCCGGCGCCCGCGCCCCTTTCGGGGTGGGACGGGGGCGCGCCGACGTCCGGTCGTGGGCACCGTGGAGCTGAGTGCGGGCGGGCCGGCTCGTCGTGTCGAGCCCGGCGTGGGCGGCGTGCCCCGCCCGCGCGTTCGACAAGGCGATGTCCGCTACCACGCCGGACGGCTGGGGTCAGGACCGGGGAGTTGCGGACCCGGTCCTGACCCATTTTCCCCTGTCAGCCGAGGGTGTCCGCGGTCCAGGTCCGGCCACCGCGCACCGCGCGGTCGCCCATCGGTAACGACGGGCGTCTCAGGTCACCTACCGCGGACGATCGCGACGGCGACCCGGCAGAACTCGTCCATGTCAGGGTTGAAGCCGGCCGCGATGTCGGGATGCAGCCCCGCCCGGGTCTCGTCGAGCAACCGCTGGCAGACCTGCTCGACCGGCTCGCCCGCGTAGCCGGCGCGGACCCGGTCGGTGGCCGCCTGCAGCGCCGAGGTCAGCTGATCCTCCAGCGGGCCACGCAGCTTCTGCTGCACCGCATCGAGCCCGCGCGGGTCGAGCGTGACATGTGGCTCGGACATCGGCGCTCCCTTCGTCGGCGTCCGCGGTACCCCACCGCGGTCGTCGGTCAAACCACCTTCGGTACGGCGGCCACCCGCACCTGGTACGAGAAGTCCTCGGCCGGCTCCTCGACGTACGACAGCCGGCGGATCTGCCGGTCGTCGTCGTAGAGGGCGACGTCCACGAGGACCCCGAGGTGGGCCAGGCCGATGTTCGTCACCCGCTTCTTGTCCTGGAGCACCGCGCACACCCCGCCGAGCAGGGTGCTCGCGTCGGAGGTGCGGTGCCCCGGCGGGCAGCGGAGGACCACGTCCACCTCGACGGGCCCGGACAGCGGCGTCCAGCCGGTGCGCTGTGCCGCCGCGCAGGCCGCCTCGAGCAGGGCGCGCACCCTCGTCGCCTGCCGATGGCCGGCGGCGAAGATGGACAGCGCCTCGGTCTTGACCGGTGGCAGGCCGCTCACCTCGAACGTCAGGGCGAGAGCGCGGGTGTCCTGCACGACGGCACCTCCTCGTTGCGGACGATCCTGCCCAACCGGTCGGGTGGCGGAGGGAGTTCCGGTGAGAACCAACCGATCGGACCAGGTCGGGGTCGGCCGGAGGCGTATCGACGTCGGCGGCGTACGCGCTGGCAGCGGAGCTAGGAAAAAGCTAATGCACCGTGCGCACCCTGGGTAGCCTCGCCGCTCACTGGGTGGGACCGGGCGTGAAGACGCAGAACTCGTTGCCCTCGGGGTCGGCCAGCACCCACCAGCGCACCGCGTCGTCCGGCTCGCGCAGCAGCGTCGCGCCGGCCCGGACCAGCGCGGACGGCTCCGGCTCGTCGAGGTCGACGTCCCAGTGCATCCGGTTCTTGACGGTCTTGCCCTCGGGCACCGGATTGAAGATCCACTCGTCGAACGGGAAGCCGGCGGCGCCGATCAGCGACGCGGCGTCCCAGCCGGTGATCTCCACGTCTCCGCCGAGCACGCCGGCCCACCAGCGAGCCAACCGCTCCGGCTGCGCGGCGTCGACGACCAGTTCCATCGGCCCGGGTGAGGTGTCCGGGCCGGCGGCGAAGACGCAGAACTCGTTGCCGTCCGGGTCGGCCAACACCCACCACTCGATCTCCCGGTCCGGCGCTCGGACGACGCGGGCGCCCGCGGCGACCAGCTCCGCGGGATCGGCGCCGGCCATGCGCAGCTCCAGGTGGACGCGGGTCTTGACGGTGCGCGGCTCGGGCACCCGGTTGACCCAGATCGACGCGGGGCCGGGGCCGCCCGGATCGTCGACCCGGGTGTCGCCGTCACCGAGGTCCACCAAATCGCCGCCGAGCACCCGGGCCCAGAAGGTCCCAGACACCTGGGGGTCTGCGGCGTCCAGACAGAGGTCCTTGAAGCGTGCGCGCATCTGCCCATTCTGCGCGGCGCCGGCACGGCGGGGTGACCCCGGCCACAGCGGCGCGCGGTGGTCCGCGTCGCGGCGCCGCCATGTTTCGCGAGTTGGCAGGTCGGGCAGTGTTGGGGCCACGAAACGTCCGGGATCGGTCAGTGGCTGGTCACCGTCCCGACCGTCTCGCCGTGCGCCGGGGCACGGTGACCCTCCCCGGCTGTTGGCCGATCAGAGGGGAGGGGTGATGAGCGACCCTGACGAGGCCGGACGTCGACGCCGACCACGGGCGCGCGTGGTGGCGGCGGCCGCCGCGGTGGCGCTGGCGGCGCCCTTGGCGGGCTGCGGTTCCGGTGGGGACGGCGGCACACCCACGATCAACCTGTACTACCCGCCGGAGCAGAACCTTCAGAAGGTCGTGGACACCTGCAACGCGCAGGCCGGCGGTCGCTACGAGATCGTCTACCGGGTGCTGCCGCGGCAGGCCGACGACCAGCGGGTGCAGATGGTCCGCCGGCTCGCCGCCGAGGACAGCGGCATGGACGTGCTCGGCCTCGACGTGACCTGGACGCAGGAGTTCGCCAGCGCGAACTGGATCCGGGAGTGGACCGGACCGGACCGGGCCGAGGTGGAGCAGGGCACCCTCGCCGGCCCGCTGGAGACCGCGCGTTACCAGGACAAGCTCTACGCGGCGCCGAAGAACACCAACGTCCAGTTGCTCTGGTACCGCAAGGACCTGGTGCCGGAGCCGCCGAAGACCTGGGATCAGATGATCTCGGTCGCGCAGGACCTGAAGCAGCAGGGCAAGCCTTACCAGGTGCTCACCATGGGCGCGCAGTACGAGGGACTGGTGGTCCTCTACAACACCCTCGCGGAGAGCGCGGGCGGCCGGATCCTCAGCGAGGACGGCCGCAAGGCGGTGATGGACCAGGGCACCGTGCGGGCGCTGGAGCAGTTGCAGAAGTTCGCCGCGTCCGGCGTGACCTCACCGTCGTTCACCAACGCCACCGAGGACCCGGTCCGGCTGGAGTTCCAGTCCGGCGCCGGCGCGTTCCAGGTGAACTGGCCGTTCGTCTACCCGGCGATGCAGGAGGCCAACCCGGAGCTGGCCGAGCAGGTCGCCTGGGCCCGGATCCCCGGCATCGACGAGAACACGCCGAGCAAGGTCACCATCGGCGGGGTCAACATGGCGGTCAGCGCCTACTCGAAGCACCCGGAGCTGTCGTTCGAGGTCGCCAAGTGCCTCCGTAACGAGCAGAACCAGAAGTTCTCCGCGATCAATGACGGCGTGCCGCCGACGATCGAGAAGGTCTACGACGACCCGGAGATGACCGAGGCGTACCCGATGAAGGAGACGATCCTCGAGGAGCTGAAGGAGCCGGCGGTGCGTCCGCTGACGCCGGCGTACCAGAGCATCTCCACCGTGATGTCGGCGGTGCTCTCCCCGCCGTCGGCGATCCGCCCGCAGCAGACCGCGGACGAACTGCGCGCGGCCATCGCCGACGCGCTCGAGTCGAAGGGGGTGCTGCCGTGAGTGCGCAGGCGAGCGCCGACGAGACCGCCACCCGCACCGGCCGGCACGCCACGGTGCCCGCCCAGCGGTCCCGCCGGGGCCGCCCGCCGCTGAGCGAGAACAAGAAGGCCGAGCGGCGGCTCGGCTGGCTGCTCTGCGCGCCCGCCGCGCTGGTCATGCTCGCGGTGACGGCGTACCCGATCATCTACTCGGTCTGGTTGTCGCTGCAGCGCTTCGACCTGCGCTTCCCTGACCAGCGCGAGTTCATCGGGCTGGAGAACTACGTCACCGTGCTGAGCAACGAGTTCTGGTGGACCGCGTTCGGGGTGACGGCGCTGATCACCGTGGTCACCGTCGCGATCGAGCTAGTCCTCGGCATGGGGTTGGCGCTGATCATGCACCGGACGCTGGTCGGCCGGGGCATCGTCCGGACCGCGGCCCTGATCCCGTACGGGATCGTCACGGTGGTCGCCGCGTTCTCCTGGCGGTACGCCTGGACGCCCGGCACCGGGTACCTGGCCGACCTGTTCAGCGACGGCGCGCCGCTCACCGAGCGGGCCAGCTCGCTGGCGATCATCATGCTGGCCGAGATCTGGAAGACCACCCCGTTCATGGCGCTGCTGCTGATGGCCGGGCTGGCGCTGGTGCCGGAGGACCTGCTGAAGGCGGCCTCGACCGACGGGGCGACCGCCTGGCAGCGGTTCACCAAGGTGATGCTGCCGGTGATGAAGCCGGCGATCCTGGTCGCGCTGCTGTTCCGCACGCTGGACGCGTTCCGGGTCTTCGACAACATCTTCGTGCTGACCGCGGGCGGCAACGAGACGTCGTCGGTGTCGATGCTCGCCTACAACAACCTGATCCGGGGTCTGAACCTCGGCATCGGGTCGACGATGTCGGTCTTGATCTTCATCACCGTGGCGATCATCGCGTTCGTCTTCGTGAAGCTCTTCGGCACCGCTGCCCCGGGCAGCTCGGACGACGAGAGGCGTTGAGATGGCTACCGAAACCACGCGAGCCAGACTGCGGTGGGGACTGCTGGACGTCATCGTCGTCGTCTTCGCGCTGATCCCGGTGCTCTGGATCGCGTCGCTGTCGTTCAAGACCCCGGCCACGCTCACCGACGGGAAGTTCATCCCCCGGGAGTGGACGCTGGACAACTACCGGACGATCTTCGACACCGACCAGTTCGTCCGAGCCCTGATCAACTCGATCGGCATCGCGCTGATCGCCACCCTGGTCGCGGTGGTGCTCGGCGCGATGGCCGCGTACGCGATCTCCCGGTTGGACTTCCCCGGCAAGAAGCTGCTGGTCGGCGTCTCGCTGCTGATCGCGATGTTCCCTCAGGTGTCGCTGGTGTCCCCGCTGTTCGAGATCGAACGGCAGCTCGGCCTCTTCGACACCTGGCCGGGGTTGATCCTGCCGTACATCACCTTCGCCCTGCCGCTGGCTATCTACACGCTGTCGGCGTTCTTCAAGCAGATCCCGTGGGACCTGGAGAAGGCGGCGAAGATGGACGGCGCCACCCAGGGCCAGGCGTTCCGGCGGGTGATCGCGCCACTGGCCGCGCCCGGGCTGTTCACCACGGCGATCCTGGTCTTCATCTTCTGTTGGAACGACTTCCTGTTCGCCATCTCGCTGACCTCCACCGAGCGTTCGCGCACGGTGCCGGCGGCGCTGTCGTTCTTCACCGGAGCGTCGCAGTTCGAGGACCCCACCGGGGCTATCTGCGCCGCGGCCGTGGTGATCACCGTTCCGATCATCCTGTTCGTGCTCTTCTTCCAGCGCCGCATCGTCTCCGGCCTGACCTCCGGCGCAGTCAAGGGATAGGTGGTAGTCGTGGCTGACATCGTGCTCGACAAAGTGAGCAAGAGGTTCCCGGACGGGACCGTGGCGGTGCAGGACGTCGACCTGGAGATCGCCGACGGCGAGTTCGTGATCCTGGTCGGACCCTCCGGCTGCGGGAAGTCCACCACACTCAACATGATCGCCGGGTTGGAGGACATCAGCTCCGGCGAGCTGCGGATCGGTGGCGAGCGGGTCAACGACCGGGCGCCGCGGGAGCGGGACATCGCCATGGTCTTCCAGTCCTACGCCCTCTACCCGAACATGACCGTCCGGGAGAACATGGCCTTCCCGCTGCGGCTGGCGAAGCTGGACAAGGAGACGATCAACGACAAGGTGGCGGAGGCGGCGAAGGTCCTGGAGCTGACCCCGCTGCTGGACCGCAGGCCGGCCAACCTCTCCGGTGGCCAGCGGCAGCGGGTCGCGATGGGCCGGGCGATCGTCCGGCAGCCCAAGGCCTTCCTGATGGACGAGCCGCTGTCCAATCTGGACGCCAAGCTGCGGGTGCAGATGCGTACGGTGGTGTCCCGCCTGCAGAAGCAGCTCAGCACCACCACCGTCTACGTCACCCACGACCAGACCGAGGCGATGACTCTCGGCGACCGGGTGGTCATCATGCGCGGCGGGGCGGTGCAGCAGGTCGGCCCGCCGCAGGAGCTGTACGACCACCCGCGCAACCTGTTCGTGGCCGGTTTCATCGGCTCGCCGTCGATGAACTTCCTGCACGCCGCCGTGGAGGAGGGCAGGCTGCGGACGGCTCTCGGTGACGTGCCGGTCGGCGACCGGCTCCGGCGGCAGCTGGAGGGCGCGGACGCGCCCCGGGAACTGATCCTCGGCGTCCGGCCCGAGCACTTCGAGGACGCCGAGCTGGTCGACGAGGAGACCCGCCGGCGGGGCATGGAGTTCGAGGCCCCGGTCGAGATCGTCGAGTCGATGGGCTCGGACAAGTACGTCTACTTCACCGTCGAGGGCGAGCGGGCCAGCGCCGCCGAGCTGGAGGAGTTGGCCGCCGACGCGGGCGCGGCCGACTTCACCGGAGCCGGGGCCAGCCTGGTCACCCGGCTGTCGGCGGAGTCGCCCGTGGCCGAGGGGCAGAGCCGGCGAGTCTGGTTCAACCTGGAGAAGATCCACCTGTTCGACCCGTCGAACGGCCGCAACCTGACGCTGCACGAGGGCCGCGCCGCGGGGGCGCTGGTCGACTGAGGACGCACGGCACACGGGGCCGGCGGGGCGGGTGCCCGGCCGGCCCCGCCGTCTCGGTGCCCCCCAAGCGACGGACGTCTATGACACGATGACCGCCGATGCATGCGGTGACGCCACGTGTGGCGGCGCCGCCTCTCCGTCGCTGCCAGCCGCGGCGGATCCGGGTCAGGACGACGTAGAACGGGGTGCAACGTCAGTGAAGATTCCTTCGTGGAGGGCTGCTGTCGCCGGCGGCGGAGCGCTTCTGCTCGCCAGCGCGGCGGCGGCGGTGGTGGGTCAACTCCCCTCGGCCGCCGAGGACACGCCGCCCGGCATCGAGGAGGACTACAGCTACCCGGGTGCCGCGAAGGTGCTGGCCGACAAGGGCATCACGCTCGTCAAGGGTGACGGCCACATCGTGCTCGCCGACTGCGGCGCCAATCCGAACAACCCCCCGGCGGATCTGATCCTGGTCCAGAGCAACGACCTCAGCCTCCCGGCGGGCAGCAACTTCTGCTTTCGTCCGAAGGGGACGTCGGGCTACCTGACGATGGAGATCCCGATGGTCTACTTCGTCCGCGGAGACAGCACCAACACGGTCGCGGCGAAGGTCGAGGTCGCGGACGATCCGACGGTCGTCGAGGTCGAGCAGGTCGACCCGGGCGAGTGGCAGCCCGTGGGCATCGGGCAGTCGCGCGGCGACGCCACCATCCTCGAGCTGCGTTTCCCCTTCACGTCCTGACGTGTCCACCCAAGGTGGCTAGGGTCGGGGCCGTGGCGATCGAGTGGACCAGCAGGGTGAACCGGGCTTTCCTCCTGCGTGACGCGCTCGACCTGACGGGCGTCCGGTTGGCCGAGTTGGTCGGCCGGCCGGACGCCCGCGGGCGGGTCGAGGCGCGCGAGGCGAGCGCCGCTCGGCGCCGGGGCGGGACCAGCGGCCCGGTTCCGGAGTCGGTTCTCCGGCTGCGCATCGACCCCGAACGGGTGGAACCGCCGCCACCCGGCGCGTACCTCACGGTCGTCGCCGACGCGTTCGTCGAGGTCCTCGACTGGAAGGCCGCGGCGCTGGTGAGTGTCGGCCAGGTCGACCCACGGTCGGAGGATCCGGAGACCGGTCTGTTCGCGTCGGTGGCCGCCGCACGCACACCGGCGTCGCAGGTGCTGGCGATCGCCGCGACGATCGCGCTGGCCGAGTGCGGCGGCGGGGAGGTCATCGACGAGTACGGCTACCTGTCCGACGCCCGGCTGAACGCCCCGGTCGGGCTGCGTGAGCGGTTGCGCGTGCCGGCTCCGCAGGAATCCGTCGACGCCGGAATCGACGCGGTGCTGGCCCGGACCCGCCTGACCTGAGGAAAGCGGCTGCCGGCACCGTCCGGTCGGCGCTGGCCCTGTCGGCCCGGCTCGGCGCTCAGCCGTTCCAGTCGACCCGCGACGGGCGGCCCAGGAAGTCGGCGTACCGGTCCAGGGCACGCTCGACGCCCGCCCGGGTCCGCTGGTCGAGGGGCGCCAGCGGAGACACGGTGACCGTCACCCGGGTCTTGCCGACGGCCCGTTTCCACACGCCCACCACCCGCCCGCCGTGCACGACGGTGGCCTGGAAGACGCCGTTGCCGCCCGGCACGATCGCGGCCTTGTGCGCCGCGTCGAGCATCAACGCGCGGTCCTTGTAGCCGAGCAGGTATTCGTCGAAGCCGGGCAGCACCAGGAGGTCGTCGACGGGGGCCCGGGGCGCGTCGAGCAGGGCGGCGTCGACGAGCATCTCCGCCCCGTCGACCAGGACGGTGGCGAGGGCGTCGCCGGCCGCGACCAGGCCACGGCGGGCGTCGGTGAGCGTCAACCCGGTCCAGCCGGCGAACTCGCGGGCGGTGATCGGGCCGTGGGACCGCGCGTAGCGGCGCGCGAGCAGGGCCAGCGCCTCGTTGCGGTCGGGCCGGTGCGGCGCGGGCGCCCACTCGTCGAGCAGCGCGAAGGTCTGCTCGGTGCCGATGGTCGGCGCGAGGCAGGTCACCCCGCGCACGCTCGCATACCAGAGCAGGTGGTAACCGCGCTGGCCGCCGGTGCCGATGCCGGCCTTCTCCAGCAGGGCCAGGCACTCCGCACGGGTCAGCCGCCCGCCACCGGCCAGCGCGCCGCCGAGCGTCTCGACCGCCCGGTCCGCGTCGGTCGCCGCGAGACCGAGCGCCGCCCGGCGGGTCGCCGCGCCGGCCAGCGAGCGTACGCCGGTGAGCTCCAGCATCCAGCGCGCGTCACGCGGCGGGACGAGGTGGATCGTGCCCCGCATCGGCCAGGTGCGCAGCGCCTCCCGCCGTTCCAGCGCGGCCTGCACGTCGACCTGGGTGAGAGTGGGCAGGCGGGCGCCGAGCGACCAGAGCCCGCTCGCCAGGTCCTGCGCCTGCATGGCACCGAACCACTCGACCACCTCGGCCACGGTGCCCGGCCGGGCGTCGGGGTGTGGGCGCAGCAGCAGGCTGGTCATCCGCAGGGCGAGCGCTTCGCTCGCCGTCAGCCGCACGGGCATCGGCCGCCTTTCGCCAGTCGTGGCGCCAGCCTAGGCGAGCGCACTGACATCCCCGCCCCCCGCGCGCCCGTCCGCCGGCGTTTGATCCGCGCCGCTGCTCAGGCATAAGGGCCAGTTCAGGGGGGATGCGACGGGGCAAGTGCGCGCGCCGCGCGTGCGGGAGGGAGAGTCATGACTGCGTCCAGCGAGCCGATGCGGGGCGGGGCGCAGGCCCGGTCCCGGGCCGATCGCACCCCGGCCAAGACCAGCGCCGCCGCGACCTTCGCACTGGTGTTCGGCGTGTCCGCCCTGATCTGCGTGCTGACCGCGATCCTGGCGTGGGCCGGGATCATCCTCGGCATCATCGGGATCATCGTCGGCATCTTCGGGCTTCGGATGGCCGCCCGGCCGGGCGTCACCGGTCGGGGAGTGACCATCGGCGGCCTCACGCTCAGCATCATCGCGCTGATACTCGGGCTGGTCTTCATCGCCGGCGTCACCACGTTCCTCAACAACGAGGGGGCGGTGGACCGGCTCCAGCAGCAGGTCGACGATCTGCGGTCGCGGGTGAGCTGAGGCGGCGTGGGGCGGGGCGCGGGGCCGGAACCGGCCCGGCGCCACGGCCCCGGCGGCCCCTGATCGCGCTGCGCCAGCCCCGTTGCCGGCGGAGCGCGATCCCCCGTTCAGGTTCACCGGCGCGGGGCGGCGGTCTCCCGCCGGTGCCGGTGCGACCAGGATCCTCGTCCGCCGACTTCAGCGGGACGGCAGACATCGGAACTTGCGGAAATCTTGAGTTGCGGCAAGCAATCCGGCGAAAAGTTTCACGCGAGTCGAACCGGCGGTGCGGCACGCGCGGTCGACGGGCACTTTCGCCCGGGGCCGACTTCGGCCGCGAGGGGTCGCGTACGCGGGCCGTGGGCGTTTTCCGGCGTGGGCAACGGGTAGTCGCGGGAGCCGATTCGAGTCGGGAAGGGGACCCATCTGATGGCCCAGATCAAGGTAGCGGTGATCTACTACAGCGCCACCGGCATCACGTACCAGATGGCGCAGGCGGCCTGCGAGGCCGCCGGTGACGCGGGCGCGGACGTACGTCTGCGCAAGGTGCGCGAGCTGGCGCCGGACGAGGCGATCCGCTCCAATTCCGGCTGGCAGGCGCACCACCTGGAGACGCAGGACGTGCCCGAGGCGCAGCTGGACGACCTCTCCTGGGCCGATGTGGTGATCTTCGGGACGCCCACCCGGTACGGGGTGATGGCCGCCCAGCTCAAGCAGTTCATCGACACCAGCGGGCCGCTGTGGGCGCAGGGCGCCCTGGCGAACAAGATCTATTCCGGGTTCTGCTCGACGGCCACCCGGCACGGCGGCCAGGAGGCGACCCTGCTGTCGATGTTCAACATCTTCTACCACTGGGGCGGGATCGTGGTCACCCCCGGCTACACCGACACGAGCCAGTTCATCGCCGGTAACCCGTACGGCGCGTCGCACACCAGCAACAACGGGGAGGTCGCGCCGGACGACATCGCGCTGACCGCCACCGCGCTGACCGCCCGACGGGCCGTGCAGATCGGTCAGGCCGTGAAGAAGGGTCTGGCCGGCTGAGCGGGTGACCCGGTGACCGGCCGGGGGCTCTCGGCCCGACCGGCCACCGGTGGTGTCCGCTCTACCCGCGGTACGGGCGACCTATGCCCGCCCCGCCGTCGACGGCTGGGGAACGGCCGCGCCCGACGGCGCCGGGTCGCCGCGGTCGGGCGGAAGCAACCGGGTCAGCAGGTCGGCCAGCACGGCCATCCCGTCCGGGCTGAGCACCGACTCCGGGTGGAACTGCACCCCGGCGAAGCCACGGCCGCGTAACGCGTGCACCGCGCCGTCGGCCGCGTCGCGGGCCAACTCCACCTGCCCGTACGCGGTGTCCAACCGGTCGGTGTCGGCGCGGGCGGTGAACGTGGCGTAGAAGCCCACCCGGCGGGGCGTGCCGAAGAGCGTCACCTCGCGTTGCAGGCCCTGGTAGGGCGCGTTGCGGCGGTGCGGCGGCAGGCCGAGCAGCCCGGCGAGCAACTGGTGCCCGAGGCAGACCGCCAGGGTCGGGCGGCCGCCCGCCAGCAGGTCGGTGAGCAGTCCGCGCAGCGCCGTCATCTTCGGCTCGGTCGCGCTGCCCGGATCGCCCGGGCCGGGGCCGACCACGACCAGGTCGTACCCGTCGCAGGGGCCGGGCGCGTGCCACGGCATCAGCGTCACAACCAGGCCGAGCGCCCGCAGCTGGTGGGCCAGCATGCCGGTGAAGGTGTCCTCGCCGTCCACGATCAGCGCGCTGCGGCCGGCCAGCTGCGGCAGGACGGCCGCGCCCGGTGCCCGCTGGTCCAGCCAGAACCGGGCGAGTGGCGCGTTGCGAGCGGCGAGCGCGGCGCGTACGTCCGGATCGTCGGCCAGCCGGGCCGCCGGCCCTCGGCCGCCGCCGGGCGCCTCCGGGCCCAACCCGAGCGCGGCCAGCACCCCGGCGGCCTTGGCATGCGTCTCCGCGACCTCCCCGGCGGCGGTCGAGTGCCGCACCAGCGTGGCGCCCACCGGCACCCGGAGCGCGCCGGTGGGGGAGATCTCCGCGGTGCGGATCAGGATCGGCGCGTCCAGGGTCTGCCGGCCGGCGTCGTCGTGCCCGAGCAGGGCGAGCACCCCGGCGTAGTAGCGCCGCCCGGTGCGCTCGTGCCGGGCGATCACCCGGCAGGCGTTCTCCATCGGGCTGCCGGTGACGGTGGGCGCGAACATCGTCTCCCGCAGCACGTCCCGGACGTCCCGCGAGCCCCGCCCGGCGAGCAGGTACTCGGTGTGCGCCAGGTGGGACATCTCCTTCAGGTACGGGCCGACCACCTGGCCGCCGTGCTCGGCGACCGTGGCCATCATCTTCAGCTCCTCGTCGAGCACCATGTACAGCTCCTCGACCTCCTTCGGGTCGGCGAGGAAGCGCAGCAGCGCGGCGCGGTCCGCCGTCGCGCCGGCGTGCCGGAAGGTGCCGCTGATCGGGCTCATCATGATCAGGCCGTCGTCGACGCTGACGTGCCGCTCCGGGCTGGCCCCGACCAGCACCCGCGCCCCTGTGTGGACCACGAAGGTCCAGTACGCGCCGCGCTCGCGCAGCAGCAGCCGGCGCAGCGCGGCGAGCGCGGCCACCAGCGGCGGATCCTGCACCGTGGCGGTCAACGTGCGGTGGATGACGAAGTTGGCGCCCTCGCCCCGGCCGATCTCCTCGGCCAGCACCCGGCCCACGGTGGCCGCGTAGTCGTCGTCGGTGACGTCGAACGCCGCGTCGGCCGTGCGTACCGGCCGGTCCGGCAGCGCGGCCAGCGCCTCGGCCAGACCGATCCGCTCGTGCCGCGTCACCAGCAGGCACTCCAGTGGCACGCCGTCGTCGACGCAGGCGAAGCCCCGTTCGGTGATCTGCCGGTACGGCACCAGGGCCAGCGTCCGGGGGCCGGGCCGGTCGTCCGGCAGCGGGATGTCGCCCAGCCGGTCGACGGTGCGCACCGGGCCGGTGAACAGCTCCAGCTGGTCCGCGTCGGCGCGTCGGACCAGAGCGAACGGGCCCGGGTCGACGCCGCCGGACACCGCGGCGAGCAGGTCGTGCAGGTGGGTCATCGGATTCTCCTGGAGGCCGGGAGCCGCCGGCGGGGCGGCCCCGGGGCCGGGAGATCCGGCGACCGCCTCGACAGGCGGCCGCGTGGGAAGCTACGCGCGGAGGGTGGCCGCCGGGTCGGCGGGCCACCAGCAGGTCGGATGCGCGAGCATGCGACCACCCTACGCGGCGGGCGGTCGGCGGGGAAGCCGATCCGGGGTACGCCCGAGCCGACCAGCGCTTGCCCCAGGCGCGCAGCGGGTAACTTGACCGGCGATGAACATTCTCGCGCTGGACCTGGGCACCTCCTCGGTACGCGGACTGGTGCTGGACGCGGACACCCAGCCGCTGCCGGGGGCCCTGGCCCGGCGGAAGGTGGACCTGGCCATCGGCGACGACGGCACGGGCACCCTGAACGGTCCGGCCTACGTCGCGTGCCTGGCCGAGTGCCTGGACGAGCTGGCCGACGCCGGGCACCTGCGCGACGTCGCCCTGGTCGCGGTCTCCGGGCAGTGGCACTCGGTGGTCCCGCTGGACGCCGCCGGCGAGCCGCTCGGGCCGGTGCTGACCTGGCTCGACACCCGCCCGGCGCCGCTGCCGTCGGCCAGCGGCCCGACCGATCCCGACGACTACCACCAGCGCACCGGCACCTGGTGGCACCGCTCGTACTGGTCGATCCGGCTGCCCTGGGTCCGCGAGCGCGCCGGCAGCCGGATCGCGCGCTTCGCCGGTCTGGTCGAGTACGTCCTGGGTCAGCTGCTCGAGGCCGCGCCGATGTCCATCTCGCAGGCCTCCGGGACCGGCCTGCTCGACCTGCGCACCCTCGACTGGGACGACGAGGCGCTGTCGCTGGCCGGGGCCGGCACGGGCGAGCTGCCGGCGCTGGCCCCGCTCGACTGGCACGGCCGGCTGCGACCGGAGCACGCGCGGCGCTGGCCCGCGCTGGCCGGCGCGCGGTGGTCCGCGCCGGTGGGCGACGGCGGCGCGTCGAACGTCGGCTCGGGGTGCGTCGACCCGAGCCGGGCGGCGGTGACCGTGGGCACCTCGGCGGCGGTGCGGCTCATGCAGCGGGTGCCGGCCGGTCAGGAGCTGCCCCGACTGCCCGAGCGGCTGTGGCGCTACCGGGTCGACCACGACCATGTGGTGACCGGCGCCGCGTACTCCTGCGGCGGCAACCTGTTCGCCTGGGCGAACCGCGAGCTGCGGCTGCCGACGGGCGCCGAGCTGGACGCCGCGCTGGCGCTGGTGCCGGCCGGCGGTGGCCTGCCGGCCGATCCCCGGTTCGGCGGTGACCGCGCGCCCGGCCTGGCCCCGGCCGGCACCGGCGAGCTGCGCGGCCTGAGCTTCGGCACCACCGCGGTGGACATCCTGGCCGGGCTCATGCAGGGGCTGTGCGAGATGGTGGCGGACGATCTCGTGGTCCTGGAGTCCACGATCGACCGACAGGTCGCCGTGGTGCTGGGCGGCGGCGCGGTGACCGCTTCGGTCTGGTGGCGTCAGGCGTTCGCGTCGGCGCTGGCCCCCCGTGCGGTGTCACATCAACGGAACCCGGAGATCGGCGCGACCGGCGCGGCGTTGGTGGCACTCGGCCGGTTCGGACAGGCCGTCGAGTTGGCCGACATCGGCCGGACGGATGAGGTCGCCTCGCCGACCACGACAGGAGGCTCCCGCCCGCAGTATCCTTCCTGAACGCCTGCCTCGCTCGGGCCGTTGACACGGCTTCCGGGCCTGGTTGGATGGACTCCGCTCCCCAGGCGCGGTGGACGCGAGGGGACGGAGGAGGCAGGTGTGGGCGTAGGTGCGGACGCGGCGCACGGCGCGGTGTCCAGCCATCGCCGCCGCCGCTTCGACGTCCGGGTCGTGCCCCACCGACGCCGCTCACCGTTCCGGCTGCGCGACTGGCGGATGCGCACGAAGCTCGCCACCGTGCTGGTCATCCCCACCGTGGCGTTCCTGGTGCTGGCCGGGGTGCAGACCCGCGCGCTGGTCGGGCAGACCACGGCGCTCAGCGACTTCGCCGAACAGGTCGGCATCGGTCGCCAGATTACGGCGGCGGTGCACCGGATCCAGCAGGAACGGGACCGGTCGGCCGGCGAGCTGGCCGAGCTGCGCAAGACGGCCGGGGCCCCCGACCGGGACGCCGCGATCGCCGCGTTGAAGCCGCTGCAGGACGCCACCGATCAGACCATCCTGGACCTGCGCCGGGCGGCCGAGCCGCTGGCCGACGCGGACGCGTCCTGGCGGGTCGCGTACTCCGAGGTGCTCGAGGCGTACGACCAGATCGTCTACATCCGGGCGACGGTGCCGCCCGCGGTGCTGAGCAGCGACACCATCCTGAGCAACTACCACCGGGCGGTCGACTCGCTGCTCAACCTGCTCGCCGAGGCGACGCCCGGGCCTGACCACCCGGCGCTCAGCGACGCGGTGCTGCGGTACGTGCAGCTGGCCCGGGTCAAGGAGCTCTCCTCCCGGATCCGCGCCGAGCTCTACGCGGCCGCCCGGGGCGGCGGGTACGGTCCGGAGGACCAGGTCGTCCTGTCCGACCTGCGTGCCCAGCAGCTCACCGCGCTCGGCGCGTTCCGGGTCGCCGCCACCAGCGACCAGGTCCGCCGCTACGACCAGACCTCGGTGGACCCCGCGTTCGTCGGCGCCGCCCGTCTCGAGGAGCAGAGCCTGCCGGTCGGTGACGCGGCGCCGGCGGTGTTGCCTGCGCCGCAGTGGTGGGCGGCCAGCGAGGAGCGGCAGGAGCTGCTCCGGGGGGCCGAGGCGGGGGTGCTCGACGACGCCGTCCGGCAGGCCGACGAGGCCAGTGCGGGGCAGCTGCGCGCCACCCTGCTGGTGGTCGGCGGGATCCTCGCGGTGCTGCTCGTCGCCGTGCTCATCTCCGTCCTCATCGGCCGGTCGGTCGCCCGGTCGATGCGCCTGCTGCGCAGCCAGGCGCTGCGGATCGCGCAGGTCGAGCTGCCGGACGCCCTGGACCGGCTGCGGACCGTCACCGGCGGGGTGCCGGACATCGACGTCGCGCCGGCGGTGGTCCGCTCGCTCGACGAGCTCGGCGAGCTGGCCGAGGCGTTCGTCGCCGTGCACCGCAGCGCGGTCAGCGTCGCCGTCGACCAGGCGATGATGCGGCGCAACGTCAACGCCATGTTCGTGAACCTGGCCCGGCGCAGCCAGGTCCTCGTGGAGCGGCAGCTCGAGCTGCTGGACGACCTCGAACGCGAGGAGAACAACCCGGACCAGCTGAACAACCTGTTCAAGCTGGACCACCTGGCCGCGCGCATGCGCCGCAACGACGAGAGCCTTCTGGTGCTGGCCGGCAGCGAGTCGACCCGTCGCTGGCAGCGGCCGGTCGGCCTCGCCACGATGCTGCTGGCCGCCGCCGCGGAGATCGAGCAGTACCAGCGGGTCCGGCACGTGTCGGTGGCCGACCTGCACGTCGTCGGGCACGCCGTGGGTGAGTTGGTGCACATGCTCGCCGAGCTGCTGGAGAACGCGACCTCCTTCTCCCGCCCGGACACGACGGTGTCGGTGACCGCCCGCTCCGAGCCGTCGGGCGCGGTGATCGAGATCGTCGACCAGGGTCTGGGCATGAGCCCCGCCGCGCTGACCGCGGCCAACGCGGTCCTGGCCACCCCGCCGGCGGCCGACGTCGCGGCGGTCGAGCGGATGGGCCTGTTCGTGGTCAGTCACCTGGCGGCGCGGCTCGGCGTGCGGGTGCGGTTGGACGGCGGGCCGGACGGCCTGGTCGCCGTGCTCCGGCTGCCGGCGGAGCTGCTGGCGCCGGCCCCGCCCGGCCCGCCGGAGCAGGCGGCGCCGGCGCGGATGGTGACCGTCGGGACGCCCGCCGCGGCGAGCCCCGTCGAGCTGCCGGCGCCCGGGCGGCCACCGGTGACCGTGCCCCGTCAGACCCGGCCGGCGCCGGTACGCGCCGAGGACGTCCTCGCCCCGGCCGGCGCCGGGTCCACGGCCAGCGGCTGGTGGTCCCGGCGCGGGCCCGCCGCCCCGGCGCAGCCCGGACCGGCCACACCGCCGGCGACACCGGTCACCGGCGGCACCAACCCGCGGGGGCTTCCGGTGCGGGTGCCGATGGCCCAGCTCGCCGCGGTGACCCGGTCGGCCCGGCCGGAGCCGGTGCCGCCGCGGCACGAGCCGGACCCGGAGGCGGTCGGCGGCATGCTCTCCCGTCTCTACGGCGGGGTGCGGCGCGCCGAGGCCGAGGACACTACCGAGATACCCGTGCCGCCGTCCGGCGGGCACATCGAAGGAGGACGACGAGATTGACGACGTTGAGTCAGGAGGCGCGGGACCTGAGCTGGTTGGTCAGCGCCTTCGCCGAGCGGGTGCCAGGGGTGGCGCACGCGGTGGTGGTCTCCTCGGACGGGCTGCTGGTGGCGATCTCCGACCACCTGCCCCGGGACAACGCGGACAAGCTGGCCGCGGTGACCTCCGGGCTGATGAGCATCACCTCGGGCGCCGCGCAGATGTTCGACGGGGACGTGGTCAAGCAGACGGTGGTCGAGATGGGCCGGGGCTACTTCCTGGTCATGCAGGTGCGCGACGGCTCGATCCTGGCCACCCTCGCCGCGGCGGACGCCGACATCGGCGTGGTGGGTTACGAGATGGCCCGGCTGGCCAAGCAGGCGGGGGAGATGCTCACCCCGGCGTTGCGCGCGGAGTTGCAGCAGGCGCTGCCGCGCTGACCGCGTCGCCCGCCACCGGCCCCGGGTCGTCCGACCCGGGGCCCGGGGCGCCGTCGGGTGGGAGCGCGGCCCACGACCGGACGGCGGGTCAGAAGCCGTTGTCGGCGATCACCGCGCGGTACCAGTGCGCGCTGCGCTTGGGGATCCGCCGCTGGGCCGGGTAGTCCACGTACACCAGGCCCCAGCGCTGGTCGTACCCCTCGGCCCACTCGAAGTTGTCCAGCAGCGACCAGACGTGGAAGCTCTCCAGCGGCACGCCCTCGGTCAGGGCCCGGTGCGCGGCGGCCAGGTGGTCGCGGAGGAAGCTGATCCGTCCGGCGTCGTCGACCGTGCCGTCCGCGCCGAGGGTGTCCGGGGTGGGCAGCCCGTTCTCGGTCACCGTGAGCGGGACCGGCCCGTAGTCGCGGGTGACCCGGGTGAGGATGTCGTACATACCGTCGGGGTGGATCTGCTGCCACTCGGCCTCCGAGGTCGGCCAGCGGCCTACGGTGCCGCCCTCGGCGGTCACGTAGATCGGGGTGTAGTACTGCACGGCGAGCAGGTCGACCGGGGCGGCGATGATCGCCAGGTCACCGTCGGCGATGCCGCGCACCATCCGGCTGCCCGGCCCGAGGTCGGCCAGCACGTCCTGCGGGTAGCGGCCGGTGAAGACGGGGTCGAGGTAGAGCCGGTTCTCGTAGCCGTCGTGG
Source organism: Micromonospora sp. WMMD812 (assembly GCF_027497215.1). Classification (NCBI taxonomy): domain Bacteria; kingdom Bacillati; phylum Actinomycetota; class Actinomycetes; order Micromonosporales; family Micromonosporaceae; genus Micromonospora; species Micromonospora sp. WMMD812. Next base: position 6,819,344 of record NZ_CP114904.1, read on the forward strand.
AGCCGGGTCGCCGTGGCCGCCTCGGGGGAGTCGTCGGCCGGGTAGCAGGGGTGCAGGTTCAGCGCGGGCCCGATCCGGCCGTTGCCGCCGGTGGCCCGCAGCGCGCGTACCGCCAGCCCGTGGGCGAGCTGGAGGTGGTGGGCGACCAGGTAGGCCGCGTCCGGGTCCTGCCGGCCCGGGGCGTGGTGCCCGGACAGGTAGCCGTTCTGGACGACCGTCTTCGGCTCGTTGATCGTCAGCCAGGTGGGGAGCCGGTCGCCGAGCGCGCGGAAGACGGCGTCGGCGTAGTCGGCGAAGCGGTACGCGGTGTCCCGCGCCTCCCAACCGCCGGTGTCCTGGAGTGCCTGGGGCAGGTCCCAGTGGAACAGCGTGGCCATCGGGGCGATGCCCCGCTCGTGCAGGCCGTCGACGAGCCGGCGATAGAAGTCCAGGCCACGCTGGTTGGGAGCGCCGGTGCCGTCGGGCTGGATGCGGGGCCACGAGATGGAGAACCGGTAGCTGCGCAGCCCGAGGTCGCGCATCAGGTCGAGGTCCTCGGGGTACCGGTGGTAGTGGTCGGCGGCCACGTCGCCGGTGTCCCCGTTGCGGGTGCGCCCCGGCGTGCGGCTGAAGACGTCCCACACGGACTCGCCCCGGCCGTCCTCCTTGGCCGCCCCCTCGATCTGGTACGCCGAGGTGGCGGCGCCCCATCCGAAGCCGGGCGGGAAGGTGAGCATCGACATCTGTTCTCCTCGTGGATACGGCGCCACCGCCCGGTGGCCGGGAGCGCTCCCAGCATAGGGGTAGGCCCCGCTGGCCGGTCATCCGGTCGGCGGCTCGTCGCCGGCCGTCGGGGTCGCGGGTGGGACCCAGGGCTGCCCGGGGTGGTCGTCCGGTGCGTGGTCGCGGCGAGCGGACAGCGCGTGCGGCCGGTCGGGCGGCGCCGCGCGCCTGTCCCGTCGGCCTCTCTTCCGACCGGCTAAGCGGGTCGGCCGGCCCACCCCACTGTCCGGTCAGGAGGCTGGTGCAAAAAAGCCCGGAAAAGAGGCCGTCCCGGGATCACGCGGCGGACCGCGACGGAGTAACGTACGTCACCGGAGAGGCCGCTCCCCCCGTGGCGGCCTCTCCCTTTTCATTCCCGCGACCGGTGCGGATCGTCGGCCCCGTCGGCGGCGCCGGCCGGGTCGACCGGGTGCCGCAGCCCGGGATGGCCGGGCGGCAGCGACCGGCGCACCACGACCCAGCTCACCGCCAGCGCCGCGGCCACCAGCGGCCAGGTCAGCGCGACCCGGGCCACGACCAGCGCGACCACCTGGCCGCTGAGGTAGAGCGGCACGAACACCGCCACCCGCAGCACGTACGTGGCGGTCCAGACCCAGCTGCCCCGCCCGTACGCGCGCAGCAGCGCCGGGTCCCGCCGCCACCGGCTGCGTTGCCCGAGCGCGGCGCCGACCACCACACCGAGCAGCGGCCAGCGCAGCACGATGCTCACCGCCCAGGCCAGGGCGCTCGCCGCGTTGGAGAGCAATTGGAGCAGGAAGAAGTCGGCGGCCCGGCCGGTCCGCAGCGTGATCAGGGCGGCCACACAGACCGCCAGCAGCCCGATCAGTACCGATCGTGGCCGGTCGCCGCGGCGCAGCCGCCAGCCGGCCACGGCCGCCCCGGTGACCAGCGCGGCGCCGACTCCGGCCCAGAGGGACTCGCCGCCGATCAGCCAGCCGGCGGCGAAGGCGACCGGGGGCAGGGTCGCGTCGATCGCGCCCCGCCGCCCCCCGAGCAGGTCGGCGAGCGACTCCGGTCGTCCCGCGTCCGGCTGCGGGCGTTGCGCGTCCGCGCGGGGCTGTCCGGAGTCCGACGGCGGCCGGGTCCGGTCCGGGTCGGGAACGCCGGCGGCGGGCACCGGGGTGTGGACCTCGTGCTCCGGTGTGCCGGTCACCGCCACCTCCTCACGTCGGCTCCCAACCTAACCGGCGGGCATCGGCGGGCCACTCGCCGACCGGGCCGGCCCGCTCGCTACGGTGTCCGCGTGCGCGAGACGGCGAGGGGTTGGACGGCGGTCTGGTTGGTCGTGTTCGCGCTCGTGCAGGCGGCCGCCTTCCTGGCCGTCTGGCGGGTCGCCGTGCACACCGAGGTCGGGCAGTGGGTCGACACCGTCGCGCTGACCGGCAACCGGATCGGCCAGGATCGCATCGACGGCCCGGTCGACCGGATCCTCAATGCCATGTCGGTCGTCTCCCTGCTGGCGGCGACCGCGGTGATCGGTTTCATCGCCCTGATGCGCGGGCGGATCGCGTTGGCGATCACCGCCACCCTGTTGATCGCCGGCGCCAACGTCACCACCCAACTGCTCAAGTACGGCCTGTCCCGGCCCGACTTCGGCATCGACCAGGAGCGCCTGTACGCCGGTAACAGCCTGCCCAGCGGGCACACCGCGGTGGCGGCGTCGGTGGCGGTCGCGCTGGTGCTCGTCCTGCCGGCCCGGGTCCGGGTGCTCGGCGCCTTCGTCGGCGCCGGCTACGCGGCGATCGCCGGGGTGGCGACGCTGTCCGCCGGCTGGCACCGGCCGAGCGACGCGGTGGCCGCCTTCCTGGTGGTGGGTGTCTGGGCGGCGCTGGCCGGGCTGGTGCTGCTGTTCACCCAGCGGGAGCGGGCCAAGTTCTCCACCGCCGACGCGCACCGCGTGGCGGCGGCGATGCTCGGCGTGGGCGGTCTGCTCGCCGTGGCCGCCAGTGGCCTCGCCCTGGCCTGGTTGGTGGACCTGCGCGGCGTCGATCCGGACGACCTGAGCCGGCGGGCGCTGTTCGCCGGTTACGCGGGCAGCGCCGCCGGCATCGCCGGGACGATGGCCGTCGTGATGGCGCTGGTCCTCGCCGTGGTGCACCGGCTGGTGCCCCGGCACCAGGGCTGATCCGGCCTCAGCGGGCGTACCTGCCGACCATGTTGCCGCTGGCGAACTCGTGCGCCGTGATCGCCTCGTGCACGTCGGTCGCCTGCGGCGCGTCCGGCAGCTCCAGCGGCCGGTTGATGGCGTAGAGCCGGAAGAAGTAGCGGTGCGGGTCGTCCCCGCGCGGCGGCTGCGGGCCGCCCCAGCCCAGCTCGCCGAAGCCGTTGGGCCACTCCCGGCCGCCTGGCGGCACGGCGCCCTCCGGCATCCCGCCGGAGACCGGCTGGATTCCGGTGACCAGCCAGTGCAGGAAGGGTGTGCGACCGGCGTCCGGATCCTCTACCAGCAGGAGCAGTTCTCTGGCCCCGTCGGGCACCTCACCCCACTCCAGCGGCGGCGAGATGTTGCCGCCGTCGCGGGCGAAGCGATCCGGCAGCAGGTCGTGGTCGTTGAACGCCACGCTGCGCATCATGATCCCGGCCATCGGTGGCACCCCCTCACTCGAACCCGGACGCGCGTACCCGCGGGGTCGGCGCCGAAACGGCCGGGACCGCCCGGGTCGCCCGGGCGCGGCGTCGTGAGAGGGTGCCGACGGCAGCCGGACAAGGGAGAAACGGTGGATACGGTACGGGCGGCGTTCCGGGACGAGTGCGCACGACTGGGCGAGGAGCTGCGGGGCCTCGGCGAGATGGAGCTGGACGGGCCCACCGACTGCCCGCCCTGGACCGTGCGTGAGCTGCTCGCCCACGTCCGTAGCGGCGCGGGCCGGCTCGCCGACATGCTCGCCGCGCCGGCCCCGGCGGCGGCGGAGCTGGACGCGGCCGGCTACTTCGGCGCGCCGAAGTTCACCCCGCAGGTCGACGCGGCCCGGATCGACAGCGGCCGGCGGGAGGCGCGCGAGGTCGACGGCCCCGCGCTGGTCGCCGACTTCGACCGGGCCTGGCGGGCCACCGACGCCGCGGTCGCCGCCGCGCCGCCGGACCGGGTGGTGCGCACCCGGCACGGCGACGCGATGACCGTCACCGAGTTCCTGCGTACCCGGGTGGTGGAGGTCGGCGTGCACGGCCTGGACCTGGCCGCGGCGCTGGGCCGGGACCCCTGGCTCACGCCGACCGCCGCGCGGGTCGTCGCCGACCTGCTCACCGGCGGGCGACCGGTCCCGGCCGAGCTGGGCTGGGACCGGTTGACGCTGATCCGCAAGACCACCGGACGCGCGCCGCTGACCACCCAGGAACGTGCCGTGGTCGACGCGGCCGCGTTCCGCTGGCTCGCGTTCGCCTGACCGGCTCGCCCGCGATCTTGCACTTTCTGCCCGGGAGAAGGGTGCGAAAGCCGCGTACCAGGGGCGCAAAGTGCAAGATCGCGGGGAGGGTGGGTCAGCTCGCGGTGCGGGGGGCGGGGACGTGCGGAGCGGCCCGGCGCAGGTGCTCCAGCACGACCGGGTCGATCCGGCCCGGCACCAGCCGCTCCTCCAGGTTCTCCATCCCGGCCCAGGAGACCAGCGCCTCCTCGGGTCCGCCCGGGTCGCTCGGGTGGCCGAGGGCGGCCAGCAGCGCGCCCACCTCGGCGGCCACCGCGCCGGTGAGGTCGAGCAGGGTGGCCGGGTCGGGGCGGCTGAACAGCATCGTGTGTACGGCGAGCAGCCGACCGAGCTCGGTGACCGGGTCGGGGTGGTCGTCGACCCGCAGGTCGACCACGACGTCGCCGTTGCCGCCGTATCCGCCGCCGTGCTCCACCACCAGCAGGCCGGCGCTCTGCCGGCCGCGCCGGTCACCGCCGGCCTCGTCGCCCGCGCGCAGCGCGGCGAGCAGCCGCTCGGCGAACGGCAGCGCCGTACCGGCCAGCCACGCGTCCCGCAGCGCGTCGATCACCTGCGGGCCGGCGAGGATGTTGCCCTGGGCCGCCCAGCCGTCCCCGGCCTGCCCGCCGGCCCAGTCGTGGCACTTCGCGCCGGTGTAGGTCGCGCCCCGGCCGGTGGTGGCGACCACGCCGAGCTGGCGGTGGTCCCGTTCGCCGTCCGCGGCGACCAGGCCGGCCACGACGTCGGCGGCGGCCACCCCGGTGCGCAGCATGGTGAGCCCCTGCGGGCGGTAGGCGAGGTTGGCGTTGGCCTGTGTGGCGAGCGCGCCGACCTCGGCCTCGGCGGCCGGGACCAGCGCGCCGGCGGCGAGGAACTTGCTGGCCACGGCGACGCCGTGCAGGCGGCCGTCGTCGGAGCGGGCGACGATCGAGAAGGTCACCGGCAGAGCGTAGCCGTCGGTGGGTGCGATCGCCGTACCCCGGACGGCGGTCAGAACGGCGGGGCGGCCGCCTCGGGCGGCCGGCCGGCGGCCCGGCGCGCGTCGGCCACCGCGACCGCGGCCAGCACCACGACGGCGGCGCCGGCGGCGACCAGCGCCGGAGTGCGCAGCAGCAGCGGCCACAGTGCCAGCAGCACCAGGATGGCGATCCAGCGGGAGGGCGAGACCCGCGCGAAGACCTCGTACTCGAGTCGGGCCCGGCCGGCCAGGAAGAGCATCGGCCCGCCGAGGACCATGGCCAGCCAGAGCCCGGGTGGTGGCTCCATCGGGTGGTCGATGACCAGTTCGTAGCCGATCGCCACGGCGGTGAGGCCGATCACCATCACCAGATGGGTGTCGGCGGCGGACCGGCCGATGGTGGCCGGATGGCGGGCCTTGACCACGGCCTGGGCGAGGATCTGGCCGGCGCGTTGGACGTAGATCCGCCACAGCACGATCGAGGTGGCCAGCGCCAGCGCGAACGCGGTCAGGTGCCCGCCGCCGTACGGGCCCTTGCTGTACGCGAAGCCGGCGACCAGGATCGTCTCGCCGAGCGCGACGAGGAAGAACTGCTGGTAGCGGTCCGCCAGGTGCTCGCCGGCGATGTCCCAGCGGGAGAGGGTGGACCGGCCGAGCCCGGGCACCGGCCAGCCGAAGCGGCCGGCGAGGTACTCGGCGAACAGCGCGGCCGTCCAGAGCACCACCCGCGGGTTGGTGGGCAGCAGCGCGCCGGCGATCCAGAGCACCCCGGTGGCGGCGAAGGTGAGGGTCATCCGCAGCTTGAGCCGACGGTACTTGTGCGGGCCGAGGGCGATCATCAGCACCAGCGGCCGGGACACCTGCGCGACCACGTACGCCAGGGCGAACGTCAGCCCGGTGGTGCTGAACGCCCGAGGGATCGCGACGCCCATCACCATGCTCGCCACCAGCGCGGTGATCACGATGCCCTGCAGCCAGCTGTGCCGCGGGTCGTACCGGCTGGTGGTCCAGGCGGTGCCCTGCCAGACCGCCCACAGCGCGAGGAGCAGCAGGAGGGTCTTGCCGCCGCCGGTCAGGGCGGGCAGCCATTTCGCTCCGGCGCCCTCCTCGACGAGGTCCTCGAAGGCGCGGGCCGAGATCCGGGTCAGGGCGAAGACGTAGACCAGGTCGAAGAAGAGTTCGAGGAACGTTGCCCGACCTGGGTCGCCTTTGGCCGGCTCGAGGCGGATCTTGCGCCCGCCGGCCACGTCAGCTCGCTCCGCCGTCTGGCCAGCTCACCTGGCATTCGTAACACCGCGAGGGCTGCGCGTGGCGGCCAAAGCGGAAACCGCCCGGTGGCGGGGCACGCGATCGACGTCAGGGACGGGCAGAGCTCGTGGTGTGCAGCCGCCGACGACCGCTCCGCTTGTGGTGGGAGGATCTTGCTCCGGGGCGACGTTACCGGGCAGTATCGACGGGTGACGACGCGATGGGGTATGACGGTGCCGCTCGGCGGCATCCCGCTCGCCGGCCACGCCGCGGTCTACGCGGCTCTTCACCGGGCCGGCTTCACCGATGTCTGGTCCTCCGAGGTCGCCGGGACCGACGCGTTCACCCCGTTGGCCCTCGCCGCCGCGTGGCAGCCCGAGCTGCGGCTCGGCACCGCGGTGGCGCCGGTCTTCACCCGAGGGCCCGGCCTGCTGGCGATGAGCGCGGCGGCGCTGGCCGAGACCGCACCGGGCCGATTCGCCCTCGGCATCGGCGCCTCCTCGCCGGTCGTGGTGGGCGACTGGAACGCCGTGCCGTTCACCGACCCGTTCCAGCGCACCCGCGACGTGCTGCGCTTCCTGCGCGCCGCGCTGGCCGGGGAGACGGTGGATCAGGCGTACGACACGTTCACGGTCCGTCGGTTCACCCTGGAGCGTCCGCCCGCCGTGCCGCCGCCGATCCAACTCGCCGCGCTGCGCCCCGGCATGCTGCGGCTGGCCGGGGCGGAGGCCGACGGGGTCCTCCTCAACTGGCTGGCCGCCACCGACGTGCCGCGCGCCCTCGCCGAGGTGAGCGAGCGCCGCCCCGGCTTCGAGGTGACCGCGCGGATCTTCGTCTGCCCGACCGAGGACGCCGGCTACGCGCGGACGCTGGGCCGTCGGATGATCACCAGCTATCTCACCGTCCCGGCGTACGCCGCGTTCCACCGCTGGCTCGGCCGTGACGAGGTGTTGGGGCCGATGTGGAAGGCGTGGGCGGCCGGCGACCGGCGGAGCGCCCTCGCCGCCGTGCCGGACGAGGTCGTCGACCAGTTGATCCTGCACGGCTCGCCCGAGCAGTGCCGGGCGCAGGTCCGCCGCTACGCCGACGCCGGCGTCGAGGTGCCCGTGCTGGCGCTGCTGCCCACCCCCGAACTGACCGCCGGCGGGCCGGAGACCCTCGCGGCCCTGATCGCCCGGCTGGGCCCGGCGAGCGAGGAGCGCTGACGTGAACGTCACCGACCGGGTGGTGGTCGTCACCGGAGGCGCCGGCGGCATCGGCGCGGCGCTCGCCCGCCGGTTCGCCGCGGAGGGCGCCGCCGCCATCGTGCTGGCCGACCTGGACGGCGGGGCGGCCCGCGTGGTCGCCGAGGGCATCGGCCCGGTCGTCCACCCGACCACCGTGGACGTCACCGACGAGGAGCAGGTCCGGGCCCTGGTCGACGACGCCGAGCGGCGGTACGGCCGGATCGACCTGTTCTGCGCGAACGCGGGCGTGGCGACCGGCGGCGGCCTCGACGTCGACGACGCGGGCTGGGACCGCGCCTGGCGGGTGAACGTGCTGGCCCACGTCTACTCCGCCCGGGCGGTGCTGCCGGGGATGCTGGCCCGGGGCGGTGGCCACCTGCTGCACACCTGCTCGGCGGCGGGTGTGCTGACCGCGGTCGGCGACGCCCCGTACACAGCGACGAAGCACGCCGCGGTGGGTTTCGCCGAGTGGCTGTCGATCACCTACCGGGACCGGGGGATCCGGGTGAGCGCGCTCTGCCCGCAGGGCGTGGACACTCCGATGCTCGCCGACGGGCTGACCGCCGGCCACCTGGGCGCGAAGGTGATCGCGGCCTCCGGCGCGGTGCTGACGCCGGACCAGGTCGCCGACGCGACGGTGGCGGGGTTGGCCGAGGAGCGCTTCCTCATCCTGCCGCATCCCGAGGTCGCCGGGTACGCCCGCCGCCGCGCCGAGGATCCGGACGGCTGGCAGGCCGGCCTGCGCAAGCTGGTCCGCCGCTTGACGACCTGACCCGGTCAGCGGCTGTCGAGGAGCCGGTCGAGGTTGACGGCGGTGCTGATCAGTGAGAGGTGGCTGAACGCCTGCGGGAAGTTGCCGATCTGCTCGCCGGTCGGTGCGATCTCCTCGGCGTAGAGGCCGACGTCGCTGCTGTACGTGAGCATCTTCTCGAAGGTCAGGCGCGCGTCGTCGAGCCGGCCGGACTCCGCGAGGGCCTGGACGTACCAGAACGTGCACATGCTGAAGGTGCCCTCGTCGCCGGGCAGACCGTCGGGCGAGGCGACCGGGTCGTACCGGTAGACGAGGCTGTCGGAGACGAGTTCGGCGTCGATGGCGCGCAGGGTGGACTGCCACATCGGGTCGGTCGGCGAGATGAAACCGACCGTGGGCATGGTGAGCAGTGCCGCGTCGAGGACGTTGCCCCCGTAGTGCCGCACGAACGCTCGGCGGCCGGCATGGAAGCCGCGCATCATGATCTGCTCGTAGATGGCGTCGCGCGTGCGCGTCCACCGGGCGGTGTCGGCGGGCCGCCCCCGGCGTTGGGCGAGGCGGATGGCGCGATCCAGCGCCACCCAGCTCATCAGGCGCCCGTAGGTGAAATCCTGCCGGCCGGCGCGGGTCTCCCAGATGCCGTCCTCCGGCTGATCCCAGTGCGCGCAGACCCAGTCCACCAGTCGGGTCAGGCGCAGCCAATCGTGGTACGAGCTCTGCAGGCCGTGTGCATCGGCGAGGTGGATCGAGTTCAGCGTCTCGCCGAAGATGTCGAGTTGCAGCTGCCCGGCCGCGGCGTTGCCCACCCGGACCGGCCCTGACCCGCGGTACCCCTCCAGGTGGCCCAGCACTTCCTCGGTGAGGTCGGGCGAGCCGTCGACGCGGTACATGACCTGCAGCGGCACCCCGCCGTCGTGGGCATCCCGCACGCGATCGCTGAGCCAGCGCAGGTACTGCCGGGCTTCGTCGACGAAGCCCAGCCCGAGCAGCGCGTGCACCGAGAACGACGCGTCCCGGATCCAGGTGTAGCGGTAGTCCCAGTTGCGTTCACCGCCGATCCGCTCCGGCAGCCCGGCGGTGGGGGCGGCGATCAGCGCGCCGGTCGGGGCGTACGTCATCAGCTTCAGGGTCATCGCGGAGCGCTCGACCATCTCCCGCCACCGCCCGGTGTAGCGCGACCGGTCGAGCCAGCGCCGCCAGAAGTCACGGGTCTGCTCGAGCAGCTCCCGCGCCTCCTCGAGACCGACCACGCGTGGTGGGTCGGGGGACGCGGTGTCCAACAGGACGCCGCCCTCGTCGCCCTCCTGGAAGGTGCCGACCACGCAGACGCTCTCCGCGGTGCGCTCGCGGTATGTGCCGCGTACCCGCTCGATGCGGCCGATGGGGTTCAGCGTGAGGTTGAGGGTGGGGCCGCGGAAGACGTTGCCGTCGGCATGTGCGTCGAGGTCCTGCGGACCGCGCCCGTAGTCGAAGCGGGGCTGGCAGTCGACGCGGAACCGCATCGTGCCGCGAACGACGCGGATCAGGCGGATCAGGCGGTGGCGATCGCTGGCCTGCTCGCCGGCGACGGGCATGAAGTCGGTGACCTCGCCGACACCGTCCTTGCTGAGGAACCGGGTGATCAGGATCGGGGTGCCCGGCACGTACAACTGCTTGCTGACGTAGTCCACGTCCTCGGGGCAGACCTGGAAGTGTCCGCCGATGCGACGGTCGAGCAGACCGCCGAAGATGCTCGGCGAGTCGAAGCGGGGGGCGCAGAACCAGTCCAGCGTGCCGTCCTTGCTGATCAACGCCGCGGTCTGCAGGTCGCCGATCAGGCCGTGACCCTCGACCGCGGGGTACCTGTCCACGAGACCTCCCCTCGCCTCACCGACTGCGGCGACTACCCGGTGGGGTGCGGCCCACACCTCGCGGCCGGGGCTGTCGCCGGTCGGTCGGCGTCGTCAGCGGGGCGGGCCGGTCGGTCAGCGTCGCCAGCGCAGCGGGCCGGGATGGATCGACCAGAGCAGGCGGCGCCAGCGGGGGCGGGTGGCCCGCAGGGCGGCCACGTAGGTCCCGGTGAGGGCGGCGGCGCGCGCGGCCTGGTCGGGGGTCGCGGAGCGGGGCGCGAACGCGACCTGGTTGAGCAGGTCGGCCAGCTCGTCCACCCCGGCCCCCGCTCCCGTCGCCGGGGCTGACGCCGCGCGGTCCGCCTCGGCCGCGCCGGGCGGCTCGACGGCGCGGCGGGCGTGCCGTGCCACCTCCGTGGCGGCCAGGTCCTCGCCGACCGGCCGACCGGCCAGGCGCAGCGCGTCGGTGACCTCCCGCCAGGCGCCGGCGATGCGCTGGCCGGGGTCGCCCCGCCCGAGCCGGGCCCGGGTCAGTGACCGGCGCATCGCCACCAGGGTGAGCAGCAACGCCCCGACGAGCAGCAGCAGGCCGCCCGTCCCGCCGCCGACCAGCACCGGCGTCGGCACGCCGCCGGAGTCGGCCGGCCCGCCCGGCGCGGCCGCCGGCTCCGGTGACGCGGTCGGCTCCAGCGTCGGCTCCGGCGCCTCCGACGGCGGCGGGTCCTCCGGCGTCGGACGGTAATCCTCCTCCACCGGCCGGGGCTCCTGGTCGGGGCGGGGCAGCGGGTCGAACGGCACCCAGCCCAGTCCGTCGAAGAGCACCTCCGGCCAGGCGTACGCGTCACCGGCCCGGACCGGTCCGTCCCCGGTGGACTCGAAGCCGACCACCACCCGGGTCGGCAGCCCGGTCAGCCGCCCGAGCACCGCGAACGCCGCCGCGAACTGCTCGGAGGTGCCGCGCTGCCCGCCGCCGTTGCGCGGGCCGAACAGGAAGAAGTTCAGGTTCGGGTACGCGTGGCCGCTCGGCGCGTCGGCCACCACCCGGTAGTGCTCGGCGAGGAACTGCTCGATCGCCGCCGCACGTGCGTATGGCGCGCCGTTCTCCTCGGCAAGCTGACTGGCGAGGCGGCTCAGCGGCTCGGGCACCCCGTCGGCGACCCGTAGCACCCGGGCCACCGACTCGCCGGCCGGCACGTTCGCGGTGGCGAGCAGGTTCGAGTCCGGCTTCTCCCGCGCCGAGGTGACGGTGTACCGCAGCCCCGGCGTGAGCCCTTCGGGCCGGATCAGCGTCCCGGTGGCCGGGTCGTACGCCACCCGGGCGCCGCTGACCTCGCGCGGCGTGGCCATCGCGGGCAGCAGCCGCCCGGTCAACTCGGCGACGGTGAGGTCCTGCCGAACCGTCTCCACGGTGCTGTCCGGCGCCGGCGCGGCGGCCGGCAGGATCCGCCCCGCGTTGCGGTACGTCGCGCCGACCCGCCAGGTGACCCCGTCGTAGTCGCTGAGCACCGCCAGCCGGATCCGGACCGGGCCCCCGGACGGCGCGCCGGATCCGCCGTCCGGCGGGCTGCCGTCGGCCGGCCCGGCGTCCGCCGGATCGTTCCCCGGGTCACCGGACGGTGCCGCCGACGGGTCGCCGCCGCTGAGCGCGGATGGCGCCGGGGCGCCGCCGTCCGGCCGTTGGGTGCGCACGTCCAGCAGCTTCTGCTCCGGGTGCAACGCCCAGCCGGAGATCCGAATGAGCGGGTTCTCGTCCAGCGTCTCCACCTGCGGCGGCTCGACGTAGCGCCGCGGGTCCACCGGCCGGCCGTCGACGCGTCCCACGATCGCCGGGCCGAGCAGCGCGACCAGCCCGACCACCACCGCGACCCCGACGGCCGCGCCGCCGGCGAGCCGCAGCCGCACGGCGGCCCGTACCCCGGGGGCCAGCCCGGCGACAGGGTCACCGGAGTCCGGGCCGGGCCGGGCCGAGGCCGCCAGCCCCAGCGCCGCGACCGCCACGAACACCACCGTCGGCCAGACCGCCGGCCCGGCGTTCGGACCGACCACGTAGAGCGCGCCCGCGTACAGCAGCGCGGCCGGCAGGTAGCCGGCCAGCACCCGACCGGACCGCACCGCCACCTCCGCGCCGGCCAGCCCGGCCAGCCAGGTGGCCACCAGCGGCACCAGTACCGTGTCCGGGGTCGGTTCCACCGGGATCATCGCGGTGAGCAGCCGGGGGATGCCGTTGCGCGCCGCGTCCGCGGTCACCTCGGCCAGGCTGCCCGGCAGGTCGGCGTGCGTCGCGGCCAGCCGCAGCGACCACAGCGTCCAGCCGGCCATCGCCAGCACCGACACCGGCGCGACCAGCCACGACGGCAGCCGCCGCGCGGCCAGGCTGACCACCACCGAGCCCACCGCCGCGCCGGCCACCAACCGCGGCAGCAGCGGTCCCGCGTACACCCGGCCGAGCACCACGCCGGCCAGCGCGGTCATCGTGATCAGCGCTAGTGGCACGGGCACCGCCCGCAGCAGGGCCGCGACCCGTCGGCGGCCGCCGCCGCTATCCCGGCCCGCGCCGGCGGTGTCGGCGGCCGGTGGCCGTCCCTCGCGCACGGTCACCACCGGCGGACCCCGTCCCACTCGGCGGCGAACTCCGCACCGTCGGCCGCATCGATGACGACCAGGCCGGCCGCACCGGGCGGTGCCGGCTCCGCCGCCCCGAAGACGCCGACCACCACCGACGGGTACGCGCCGCGCAGCGCGCCCACGTGCCCGAGGTCCCCGCGGCCGCCCGGCCCGGTGAGGTAGACCAGCGTGTCGCCGAGCGGGTCGCGCCGCAGCCGGGCCGCGGTCGCCCGCAGCGCGTCGTCCTCCTCGACCAGCGCCACCGCGGCCAGCCGGTCCAGGGGCCCGCCGGCGGAGCCGACGCCCGCGTCGCCCGCGTCGCCCGCGCCGGCCCGCCACCGGCCACGCACGGCCGCCCACGCTCGCGTCACGGCGCTGCGACCCGCCCGCGCGGCGCCGTCGCCCGGCCGGGTGGCCGGTTCGGCGGCCGCCGGGACGACCAGCAGCAGGGTCGCCGGCAGGTCCGCGCGGTGCGCCGCGGTCACGATCGAAGCCGCGGCCTCGCAGCTCGACTCGAACGACCCGGCGACGCCGTCGCGCTGGTCCGGATGCGCGGCCGCGCGGTTGTCCAGCAGCACCACGATCCGGGGCAGGCTGGTGTCGACGTTCTCGCGCACCATCAGCTCGCCGACCCGGGCGCTGGTGCGCCAGTGGACCCGGCGCAGCTCGTCGCCGACCACGTACTCGCGCAGCGAGTCGAAGGTGATCGACCCGTGCGCCACCGCGTCGACCCGGCCGTCGAGGCTGCGCCCGGCCCCCGTCGGCACCGCGCTCAGCGGGTGGATCCGCGGGTGCACCCAGACCGGCACCGTCGCGCCGTACGGGCGGGACAGGGCCACCAGGCCCAGCGGGTCGCGGCGGGTCACCCGCAGCGGCCCGACCCGCACCACGCCGCGGCGGCGGGTCGGCACGTCGTAGCGGACGGTGGTGTCGGTGCCCGGCCGCAGCCGCAGCAGCGGGACGGGCACCGCCTGGTCGCCGCAGCGGTCCTCGGCGAGCAGATTCGCCGCCCGCAGCCGGGCGGTGTTGCGCACGGTCAACGTCATGCTGGCCGGTTCGCCGCGGCCCACCCGGTCCGGGTCGGCGTGCCGGTCGACGGCCAGCCGGGGACGCCAGGCCGCGACCAGCGCGGCGTAGCAGACCGCGCTGCCGGCCGCCGCGCCGAGCAGCGTGAGTTCCGGGTACGCGAAGCGGAAGCCGGTGCCGAGCAGCACCACGGCGGCGACCAGCAGCCCGACACCGCGGATGGTGATTCCCATGCCGATGCTGCCGGTCAGGCCTGCACCGGAGCCGGCTGGCCCGAGGGGAGCGGCACCGGCACCGACGCGATGGCCTGGCGGAGCACCTCGGCGGCGGTCACCCCGCGTACCTGCGCGTCCGGTGTGAGCAGCAGCCGGTGCGCGAAGACCGGGTCGGCCAGCGCCTTGAGGTCCTCCGGCATGATCCAGCCCCGCCCGTCGATGAGCGCGTACGCGCACGCCGCCCTGGTCAGCGCGATCACCCCGCGGGGACTGACCCCGACCCGGACCTGCGGATGGGTCCGGGTGGCCGCGGCCAGCCGCACCGCGTACGCGTAGAGCGGCTCGGCGATGTGCACCCGGCGGGCCATCTTCACCATCTCCCCGACGGTGGCGGTGTCGGTGACCGCGGTCAGCGCCTCGGGGGAGCGGACCGTCGCGCCGCGCAGCACCTCCACCTCGACCGCCTCGTCCGGATAGCCGACCGAGAGCTTCACCAGGAACCGGTCGAGCTGGGCTTCCGGCAGCCGGTAGGTGCCGTCCATCTCCACCGGGTTCTGCGTGGCCACCACGAGGAACGGCTGCGGCACCGGGTGCCGGACCCCGTCCACGGTGACGGTGCGCTCCTCCATCACCTCCAGCAGCGCCGACTGGGTCTTCGGCGAGGCCCGGTTGATCTCGTCGGCGATGACGATGTTGGCGAAGACCGGGCCCGGGTGGAACTCGAATCCCCGGGTGGCCTGGTTGAAGATGGTCACCCCGGAGACGTCCGAGGGCAGCAGGTCCGGCGTGAACTGGATCCGCCGCCACTGCCCCTTGACCGTCGCGGCGATCGCCCGCGCGAGCGTGGTCTTGCCGACGCCCGGCACGTCCTCCAGGAGCACATGACCCTGGGCGAACAGCGCCGTCAGCGCCAGCCGGACCACCTCCGGCTTGCCCAGCACGACCGAGTTGACGTTCTCGGCCAGCCGGGCGGCGAGGGCGGCGAAGCCCTGCACCTCCGGCCGGGTCAGCGGCTCCTGGGTGTTCACGTGGTGGTGCTCCTTGCCTGGTGCGGATCAGCAGGTGGGCAGGACGTTGATGTTGTCGCCGCCCTCCAGGTTCAGCCACGCCCAGGGGATGTAGTTCTTCCCCTTGTAGTCGACCTGCACCCACCAGGTGCTGCGCTTGTGGTTGTTGTAGATGTAGGCGTAGACCTCTTCACCCGACTTCTTGCAGTACGTCTTCATCCGCTCGCCGTTGGGCACCCAGCCGGCCTGCCGGTCGTTGTCCTGCTGGGTAACCTTGAAGATCTCGTTGCCGTTCCGCTCGTCCGGGATCTCCCGGGTGCAGTAGTTGGCGGTTTCTCCCGAGGCCCCGTTGCGGCAGGTCGCGATGCCGTAGAGCGCGTCGGTGGTCTGGGCGCGGGTCGCGGTGCCGTCGCCGGCCGCGTTCTTCGCGGTGACCGTGAACGTGTACGCCGTGCCCGGGGTCAGGCCGCTCATCGTGATGCTGGAGCACGCGCCGGCCTTCGCCGGCTCGCCCGGCGTGCTCAACGAGCAGGTCGCCTGCCCACCGCCGGCGTCCACGGTGAACGTCACCGTCGCCCCGGTGGCGGTCGCCGACGATCCGGTCACGGTCACCCGCGGCTCGGCCACCGTGCGGGCGGTGGCGGTGGCCTCCGGGCCCGGCCCGGCCTCGTTGACCGCCTTCACCTTCACCGTGACGTTCTGCCCGTTGCCCAGGCCGGTGACCGTCGTCCGGGTGTCGGTCACCTCGCTGGTGCGTCCGCCCACGTCGACCAGGTACTTCGTCACGGGCCGCCCGTTCGGCTCGGCCGGCACCCACTGCACCGCCACCGTGCCCGGCTGATTCGGCACCGTGCTCGCCCGCAGCTCGGCCGGCCGCCCCGGCGCCGCGTACGGCACCACCGTGTTGCTCACCGGCGAGGCCGCGGAGCCGGCGCCCTTGTCGTTGACGGACACCACCGTGAACGCGTACTGCGTGCCGTACTCCAGCTCACCCGC
Source organism: Micromonospora sp. WMMD812 (assembly GCF_027497215.1). Lineage (NCBI taxonomy): Bacteria > Bacillati > Actinomycetota > Actinomycetes > Micromonosporales > Micromonosporaceae > Micromonospora > Micromonospora sp. WMMD812. The sequence continues at coordinate 6,835,367 of NZ_CP114904.1, forward strand.
CGGCACCACCAGCTCGGTCTTCGCCGACTCACCCACCGGGGCGTTGGCGCCGGCCGAGGTGGCGGTGACCGCGTACTTCGCGATGGTGTTGCCCTGCCCGTTCGCCGCCGGCCAGCGGACCAGCACCGTGCCGTCCGGCCGCTCCTGCGCGGTGACGCTAGCCGGCGGGTCCGGCACGGCCGCGGTCGGCGTCACCGGGTTGCTGCTGCGCGACGGCCCGGCGCCCTTGGCGTTGACCGCGTGCACCGAGAAGCGGTACGTCTCGCCGTTGGTCAGGCCCTTGATCTCCACGGCCCGCTGGTTGGCGCCCACCTCGTGCTTCTGGCCGGCGCCCTCCACCACGTACCGGATGATCTCCGCGCCGTTCGCGGCGGCCGGCCGCCAGCTCACCCGGGCCTGCGCGTTGCCGGCGGCGGCGGTGACGCTGCGCGGCGCGCTCGGCTTGCCCACCTTCGGCTTCTTCGGCGGGGGCGGCGGCGGGGGAACCGGCGGCGGGTCACCACCGAGCACGTCGTTGGCGTACTTGTCGACAACGCGCACCTGGTGCTTGTCGTCCACCACCCGTGCGGTGGCCGAGTCGGGCGCGTTGATGAACAGGTGGTTCTCGCGCACCTCCAGCTCCAGCGGCCCGGTGGCCTTGCCGCGGATGGTGTCGACGAGCTTGCCCTCGGCGTCGAAGGAGTAGACCGTGCCGGTCGCCTCGTCGGCGCAGTAGAACCGGTTCGCCCAGGCGACCGCCGGGGTGAGCCGCTCGCCGGTGCCCGGCACGGTGAACGCGCGCTCCTCGCCGCCGCCCTCGGCGACCACCAGCACCCGACGCTCGCCGGGCACCGTGACCGGCACCTTCGGCCCGGTGGTACGCGCCGGCAACGCGCCCGGCGAGGCCAACGTCAGCTTCGTCGGCCGGACCGTGCCGCGCTGCACCGTGACCAGGGCGCTCGCGGTGCGGTCGAGCACGGCAACGCCGTCGTCCAGGGTGGAGACCACCAGCTCGTGGCTCGGCTCGGCCACGTCGTACGTCTCCACCTGCTTCGGGCTCAGCCCGCTCCCGGCGGGGGCCGACGCCGGGGTGGCCGGCAGCGCCGCCGCGGTGATCGCCGAGACGGTGCCCTCGCTCGGCACCGCGATCCAGAGTCGACCCTGGCCGTCGAACGACCCGCCGGTGATGCCCGGCGGATAGCGGACCGGTTCACCGACCGGCGACAGCGAGCGCGGGTCGAGCTGCCGGACGACGCCCTGCACGGCGTCCACCACGAACGCGGCGTCCTCGTGCAGCGCCACGTTGACGCCCAGCCCCGGGGTGGTCCGCGTGGTGGCGGTGATCTGCAGGGTGGCCAGGTCGAGCGAGCTGACCTGGCCGGTGTTGAGGTCCCGCAGGATCAGCAGCCGGTCGGTCTGGATCACCTGCATCGGGTGCCGCCGCGCGCCCGGCACCTCGGTGCGGGTGTCGACCCGCGCGGTGACCCCGTTGACCCGGGCCAGCTCGCTACGCGCCGCGCTCCACAGCCACGAACTCGCGTCGTAGTTGGCGACGGCGTTGTCGGCGGCGCCCAGCCCGAGGACGGTCAACCCCATCGCGGCCAGCAGCGCGGCCACGGTTCCGATCGTGACCAGCCCGCCCCGCAGCCGCCGTGACCGGGGACGGGAGGTGTCGGGCCCGGTGCTCACGGCCTCGTCGATGGTGGCCACAACCGGCTGCCTCCCGTGTCGTCGTGCCAGGTGGCGCGCCCTACCGGCGACCCCTCCCCTGAGCCGGGTGCCATCATAGGGGCCCGGTCGGGGCCGGGGGAACCCGTACCGTCCGCCTGTGGACACCGAGCGTGTCCGCGATGGACTCGCAGGTCAGCCCGACGGTGTCCGGCGCTCGCGGTCCGTGCACACCTGACCGGAGGTGGCGAACGTATCCGTGGACCAGACCGCGAGCACGGTGAAGCAGTAGTCCACCCGGGAGTTCAGCCCGTTGACCGTGTAAGTGGTGCGGCCCGGGTCCACGGTGGCCATCACACCCAGCGCCTGACCCGCCCGGCCACCGGCCACCATGAACGGCACCGCCCCGCCGGACGGGTCCGTCCAGGTCAGCGTGATCGTGGTCGAGTCGTCGCGCAGCCGCAGGTCGCCCGGGGGCGGCCCGCTCGCCGTCGGCCCGGCCGACGCCGCCGATCCCGGGCCTGACGGCGGCGGGGAGTCCCGGCCCAGCACCAGCACACCCACCCCGGCCACCGCCGCGACCGCGACGCCGACCGCGGTCACCGCCAGGGCCACCGCCGTCCGGCTCCGGCCGCGCGACTCCGGCTCCTCGACCATCGGGTACGCCAGCGGCGGCGCGATCACCTGCGCCGGCGCGGGGTACGCGGGCGCGGGCGCCGGCCAGGGCGGCGGCACCGGATAGGCGTCCGGCGCCGGCGTCACCGCCGGCGGGGTGGGCGCGGCCGGCGGCGCCGAGGTGGCGACCGGTTCCACCGCCGGGGGCGCGTATGGCGGTGTCGTGGCGGCGACCGGCGCGACCGTCGGCGGCCAGTACGGCGGGGTCGTGGCGGCGACCGGCTCGACCGCCGGAGACACCCGCGGCGGTGCCGGGGGAGTCGGGTGCGGGTCCGGCGCGGTCACCGGGGGAATCTCCGGCCAGACGTCGAGCCCATGTTCCCCGGGGGCCGGGTCGAGCGGGTCGGCGGCGGTGTCCTCCGTCGCCGTCTCGGGTTCGGCCTCCTCCGAGGTGGGCAGCGCCTGCGGCGGCGCGGTCGCCGCCCACGCCGGGGCGGTCATTCCCCACGGCGGGGCGCTCACCGGCGGCGCGCTCACCGGCTGGGGATACCCGGGTGGACCACTGACCGGATACCCGGGCGGGCTGCTTACCGGATGCCCCGGTGGTCCGCTGACCGGTGGGTAGTACCCGGGCGGCGCGCTGATCGGTGGCGCCGAGACGGGCTGGGGGTGACCGGGGCCATGGCCCGGCTGACCGGGCGGCGCCGACACGGGTGCGGGATAGCCGGGCGGCGCGCTGACCTGGTGGACGTCGTGCGGCGGCGTCGACACGGGCGCGGCGTGGCCGGGTGGTCCGCTGGCCGGGTGGACCTCGTGCGGCGGCGCCGACACGGGCGTGGTGTAGCCGGGTGGTCCGCTGGCCGGCTGGACCTCGTGCGGCGGCGCCGACGCCGGCGCGGAGTGTCCGGACGGCGCGCTCACCGGGGCCGGGCCGGGCGGTGGGCCGACCTGCTCCGGTCGTGCCCCGGCCTCCGCGCCCGCCCGGTCCTGTTGATCGGCCCGGGCCCGTGCGAGTTCCTCCTCCCACAACGGCCCGATCTGCTGCACCTGGATGGTCGGCTTGTCCCAGCCCGGGGCCCGGTCACCCGGCGTCGGCGCCGGATCGCCGGTGCCCACTGCCGGCTCCGATGCGGATGCGGGTGGCGCCGAGGGAGCGGGCGGGGGTGCGGAAGGGGCGAGCGGGGGTGCGGAGGGCGTCCGCGACGCCGGGGGAGCGGGCGGGCGCGCCGGCGGGCTGGGAGCCGGCGACGCGGCCGGCCGGGGTGCGGGGGGCGGCGGGGCCCAGGCCACTGACGGCGGGGGCGGCACGGGAGCTGTGCCGGGCGGCGGGGCCCACGACGTCGAAGGAGCGGACGGGCTGGGCGGTGCCGGGACGTTCCCGCCGGGCGCCGGCGGAACCGGGGGAGCGGGCGGCTGCGTTGGCGGCGTCACCCGCGGTGCGGCGGGCTGCCGCGCGGCGGGGCTGGCCGGCGCGGGCTGGGGCGGTCGCCGCACCGGCGGCAGCGTCGCGAACGCCATCGTCGGCCCGGACAGTGCGGCCATCGCGCCCTGGTCCGGTGCGGTCAAGCCGGAGCCGGGCGCGGCCGGCACCGCGCCGGCGTCCGGCTGACCCAGGTAGCGGCGTGCGGTCCGTACCGCCGGATGGTCCGCCCCGAGCGCGGCGGGACCGGCGCTGGCGACGCGGGCGTAGTTGCGGCGGGCCTCGTGCCGGTTGCCGAGTTCCTCGGAGACCCCGGCCAGGTCGTAGGAGAGCGCCAGCATCAGCGGGTCGGACTGGTCCCAGCTGCGCTCACCGGCCGCGTACGCCTCCTCCAGCACCCGCCGTGCCGCGAGTGGGTCGTCGGCCTCCCGGTGCAGCCGCGCGAGCAGGTGCGCGGTGTTGAGAACGTCCGGATGATCCTCGCCATACGTCGGACGGGCGGATCCGACGGCCTCGGCCAGCAGCTGACGGGCAGCACTCAGATCGCCCGCCGCGCGCAGGGCGAGGGCCCGGTGCGCCGTCGCGGCCAGGGGGGAGGGATGGGACACGTGGCCATGCTGCCGGTAGACCGCGGCGAACGCTACCCGGACCCACCCGCATGGGCGGTACGTCCGGTCTGACCAGGGAGGTCCCGGCGGCCTCCGGCGGCGGGGAACGCGATGTGCATGATCCACCCGGGACGTGTACAGTAACTCCCCGTGCGGCCCGCCGGGCCGGCCTGCGGGGTGTCGAGATCACCGGGGCCGGCGGGGTAGGCTGGGCACACCCAGGTCCGGGTGGCGGAATGGCAGACGCGCTAGCTTGAGGTGCTAGTGCCCGTATAGGGCGTGGGGGTTCAAGTCCCCCCTCGGACACGATCAGTTTCCCTATGGAAGTCCGCGACAGGCTGTGCCTGGGCGCGGACTTCTGTTTGTCGCGGTGGCAGGTCAGCCGTAGTCCGAATTGTCGGTAGACCCCTGCGGGGTCGGCTGGAAATCACCCGGAGCGGGTGATGACCGGCCACGACTGGTGTTCCTACGGTCACCACATGGCCGACCAGCGTCCGACGCCTGCCCATCCGACGCCGCACCTCGCTGCGGCGAAGCGGAACGGCGCGCGGCAGCGGGATCTTCCGCCCGAACTCGACCCGGGTTCGATCGCCGTGCTTAGCGGCGCCACCTTCATGTACTCCGACTCCATTGGTGACATCCCGGTGGGCTCGATCGGTGGACTCGTACATCTCGACACCCGGCTGCTGAACCGATGGATGCTCACCGTGAACGGAGCACCGCTGCTGGTTCTCCGCTCTGGAACGGTCGACCACTACTCGGCGGAGTTCTACCTGGCCAACCCGGAACTGCCGGACCTGCCGGCGGACGCGCTCACCGTCCGCCGACGCCGCTACCTCGGGGAGGGCCTGCATGAACGGATCGAACTGCACTACTCAGCCACCGAACCCGTCCGCGTCGAGCTGCGGCTCGGGGTTGGCAGCGACTTCGCGGACCTCTTGGAGATCAAATCGGGCGTGCGGGAACGCGCCGAGGCCATCGCCCGACGGCACCGAGCGGACAGCGGTCGACTGCTGTTCCACTACGAGAACGGCGACTTCGTCGCCCAGACCGAGGTGCACGCGTCGCCGATACCGGACCGGGTGGACGGTGACGACTTCGTCTGGGTGCTCGACCTCCCGCCCGGTGCTGACTGGGGAGTCGATCTGAAGGTCTCCCTCCCGCCGGGCATGGGGGTGGTGGAGCCGGTGCGGGGGGACTTCGAGGACGTCTTCCGGCACAGCGCCATCGACCCTGCCGCCCAGTGGCGCTCGGTAGTCGCGCGGTTCAGCAGCGACAGCGACCTGTTCGAGCAGGTCATCGAGCAGACCCTCACGGACCTGGTCGCGCTGCGCCTGGAAGCCGAAATGAACGGACAACGGGTCGCCCTGCCGGCAGCCGGACTGCCGTGGTTTCTCACCTTCTTCGGACGGGACACGCTGATCACGGCCTACCAGACGCTCATCGGCGGCCCGCGCCTGGCCAAGGGGGCCCTGCTGGCACTCGCCGGGTTGCAGGGCCGCAAAGTCGACGACTTCACCGACGAGGAGCCGGGCAAGATCCTGCACGAGGTACGCAACGGCGAGTTGACCCGGACCGGCCAGAGGCCCTACAGCCCGTACTACGGCACCGCGGACGCGACCCAGCTCTGGCTCATCCTGCTCTCCGAGTACTGGCGGTTCACCCGCGACGACGAACTTGTCCGGTCGCTCCGCCCCAATGCCCTGGCCGCGCTCGAGTGGATCGACCGGTACGGCGACCGCGACGGCGACGGCTACGTCGAGTACCTGACACGATCCCCGGAGGGGCTGGGCAACCAGTGCTGGCGTGACTCGTGGGACGGGGTACGGTTCTCCGACGGCCGGTTGCCGGTCCTACCGATCGCCACATGCGAGATCCAGGGCTACACGTACGATGCGAAACTGCGCCTGGCTGAGCTGGCCGACGGACCCTTCGACGATCCTGACCTGGCGCGACGCCTGCGGGCGGACGCCGAGCGGCTCCGGGCCGCGTTCAACCGGGATTTCTGGATCGAGGAGCGGGGTGGTTACTACGCCGTCGGGATCGACGGTGACAAGAACCGGATCGACTCCATCACCTCCAACATGGGACACCTGCTGTGGAGTGGGATCGTGCCGGAGGAGCGCGCCGGGCAGGTGGTGCAACAGTTGATGGCGGACGCCATGTTCTCCGGCTGGGGAATCCGCACCCTCTCGATGGACGAGGCGGCGTACAACCCCATCGGATACCACCTCGGCACGGTGTGGCCGCACGACAACTCCATCGCGGTACTCGGAATGGCACGCTACGGCTACCGCGAGGAGGCGAACCGGGTCTCCCTGGCGCTGTTGGAGGCGGCGAAGGCATTCAGTTTCCGACTGCCGGAGGCGATCGCCGGCTATCAACGGGGGCGCTCGACCTGGCCGGTGCAGTACCCCACCGCGTGCAGCCCGCAGGCCTGGGCGGCGGGCGCGCCGCTGAACTTCCTCCGGAGCATGCTTGGCCTCGGCGCGGTAGGCGGCAAGTTGGTGGTCGACCCGCAGGTCCCCGAGGAGATCCGCCGCATCATGATCAGCGGGGCGCGGGCGTTCGGTCGGCACTGGGACATCGAGGCAGTGGGCTCCACCGGATATGTGCGGCTGGCCGAGCCCTGACTGGTCGCGACGGCGACAACCGTCCTGGTCTTGGACGGGAACTCCATGGCCTTCCGTACCCAGACCGAGGCGACGAGTCTCGGACGTCCAGGCTCAGGCCGTGGGGCTGGTCTTCGATCGCCTGCTGAACCCCGCACCGTCGTCGTAGGTCTCCCGCCCAGGAGCGGCGCCCGCCCGCAGTGACGTGGATCGTGCCTGCTGTTCTACCGCGTGCCGGCGGCCTCCTGGAGCGCGGTGACCGCGGTCCGCACCGCCGGTGTGTGCGCGACCGCGTCGTGCACCACCACGTAGATCGACCGGATCGGCGTGGGGCGGACCAGCCGGACGCGGGTCACACCGTCGGGCAGCTTCGCCGCGCCGAGGGCGGGGAGCACGGTGAGGCCGATGCCGGCTCCGACGAAGGCGAGCGCCGTCGGGTAGTCGTGCGCCTCGACCCGGAAGGTCGGGCTGAAGCCCGCGGCGCTGCAGGCCTCGATGAGGTTGGCGCGACACCAGCCGCGGGCGAAGTCGTTGTCGATCCAGCGCTCGTCGGCGAGGTCGGCCAGGTCCACCTCGTCCTGGCCGGCGAGACGGTGCCCGGCGGGCAGCGCGGCGACGTAGGGGTCGTCGAGGAGGTGGTGGGCGGTGAAGCCCGAACCGGGGTCGAAGCCGGTGGGCCCCACCACCACCTGGACGTCCGCGCGTTCCTCTCGGCTGTCCGGGATATGTTCGCGCAGTTCCAGATCGAGCCGAACGCCGGGGAGGTCGGTGGTGACGCGTCGCACCACAAGCGGCATCCACGCCGCGCCGACCGATGCGAAGTACGCGACGGACAGTGCGCCGGTGCGACCTGATCGCAGGTCCGCGATCAGCGACTCGGCCTCGCCGACGCGGGCGAGCACCCGGTCCGCCTCGGCGGCGAGGGCATGCCCGGCGGCGGTGGGCCGCAGGCCTCGCCCGGCTCGGGCGAGCAGGGTGAGGCCCGTTTCGCGCTGTAGTGCGGTGAGGTGCTGGCTGACGGCGGACGGGGTGTAGCCCAGGTTGGCGGCGGCGGCCTGGACGGATCCGGACGCCACGACGGAACGGAAGACCCGGAGACGGTGGACGTCGAGCACGTGGCAACTGTAAAGCCCGACTGAATCGTAGTAAAGAAATAGTCGCTGGTACTGAACAGTCGAGCGGATGAGAATCACCGCATGACGCGTCCGGAGACAACCATCCCGACCAGGGTCACCGCCGAGGACACCCGCACCCTCACGCGGGCGCCCGCCCGGCCCGGCGGGCGGCTCCGGTCCGGGCCGATCGTCGCTGCCGCCGGGACAACCGTGCTGCTGTGGGCGTCGGCCTTCGTCGGCATCAGATTCGCCGGGCACGACTACTCGCCCGGCGCCATGGCGCTGGGTCGGATGGCGACGGCGTCCGTCGCGCTGAGCGCGTTCGTGGCACTCACCAGCGGTGCCCGCCGCAGCAGGCGACCGCGGGACACCGCGCCGGAGCCGGCCGCGTCCCGCCGGTCCGGCCAGCCCCGCGGCCGGACGCTGGGGCTCGTCGCGCTGTGGGGCGTGGCCTGGTTCGGCGGGTACAACGTGGCGCTCAACGCCGCGGAGCGTCTGGTCGACGCCGGGACGGCGGCATTGCTGGTGTCGGTCGCGCCCATCCTGGTCGCGGTGGCCGCGGTCCTCGTCCTGGGTGAGCGGCTCACCGGCCGACTCGGTGTCGGGGTGGCGGTGGCCTTCGGGGGTGTGGCCCTGATCGCCGCCGGTGGTTTCACCGGGCAGGCCGACGGGATCGGCGTCGCGCTGGCGGTGCTCTCCGCCGTGCTGTACGCCTTCGGCGTACTCCTCCAGAAACGCCTGCTGGCACGCGTGGGCGCCGTGACGATGACCTGGCTCGGCGCGCTGGCCGGCACCCTGGCCCTGCTGCCGTTCGCCCCCACCCTCGTCGAGGAGCTCGCTGCTGCCCCACCACCGGCCACACTGGGCATGCTGTACCTGGGCGTGTTCCCGACCGCGATCGGCTTCCTCACCTGGGGCTACGTGCTGTCCCGCTGGACTGCGGGTCGCACCACCGCCACGACCTACCTGGCTCCACCGGTGACCGTCCTGCTGTCCTGGACGCTGCTGGGCGAGACGCCGGCGCCCCTCGCCCTGCTGGGCGGCGCGCTCTGCCTCACCGGCGTGGTCGTTGCGACGCGCCGCTGATGCCGGTCCCTCTCACAGGGCCTTCGTCATGAAGACGCTGTGGGGATCTTCGAGGTACGAACCGAACGGGGCGCAGAGAACGAATCCCGCCTTGGCGTACAGCGCTCTCGCCGGCGCGAAGAACTCCATCCTGCCGGTCTCCAGGGAGATCCGGCGGATGCGGCGTCCCCGGGCATCACGCAAGAGATGATCGAGGATCCGGGAGGCGATACCCTGACCTCGTCGCTCGGGATCTGTCCGCATGCTCTTGAGTTCCTCGTGCCCCGGCTCCAGCGCCGCGAGGGCGCCGGTCCCGACGATCGTCTCACCGACGGAGGCGACCCACACGCGGACGCCTGGTCGCTGCAGTTCGCCGAGATCCAGCGCGTGCCGGCTCTCCGGGGGAGCGGTGGGTGCGAGGTCGTCGAGGTGCGCGCGAAGGAACACACCGAGTTCGGGATCGGCGAAGTTCGCACGCTCGATGGTCAGGAGCATGCCGCCATGCTGTCGAGGCCGTGTTGCCGGCACGTTTCGTGCCGCCGGTGACGGTCGCCACCCTGTCGTGGGGTGGCATCGGGACGTCACGGCGTGCCGGTGCCGTCCGGTCTGATCATCGGCCTTGCTGGTCGGTGACCATGCCGCGGCTCACCCACCGGCCGTCCCGCACCGGGGATGATCAAGGTCCAGGACCGGCGAGCGCCGCCACCGACGGCGGTCGTCCCGTCAACCCCGGCGCGGTCTCAGGCTGGGGGCAGCAGTTCCAGCGCGGAGAGGGCGCGCGACACCTGGTTGCGCACGTCGGTCGGATCGATCGCGGTGACGACGATGCCGAACACCATGCGCTGGGCGAGCATCACGTCGTCCACGGTGAGCCGGGGATCCACCAGGCCGGCGTCCTGCGCCCGGGCCAGCGGCGGGCCGAGCAGCGCCCGCATCCGGTCCGCTCCGTCGTAGCCGACGGCCTGGCGCCGCGCGTCGACGACCATCTCCACGAATGCCGCCTCGTCGATGGTCTTGTCCATGATGAGTGACCAGAGGCGGGCGAAGGCCTGGGGATCCGGGTCGGCGGAGATCGCTTCATAGTCCGCCCAATGTTGGTCGAAGACCGCGAAGGCGAGTTCGAGCCGCGTCGGGAAGTGCCGGTAGAAGACCCCCTGGCTGACACCCGCCGCCTTCGCCACGGCCGAGAGCGGTGCGTGGTACCCGCGCTGGGCGAAGACCGCGCGTGCGGCCGCCAGGATCGCCTGGCGATTGTCAGCGGAAGCGGCCGGGCCGCGGTTGACCTTCCGAGGGTTTCCGAGCACACTGGCAGTGTAACCGGACAACATTGTCCGGTTGGGGAGGCTTCCGATGACCTTCGACAAGACCTACGACGTGGTCGTTGTGGGCTCCGGCGCGGCCGGCTTCGCCACCGCCCTGGGCGCGATCGACGAGGGCCTCTCGGTGCTGATGGTGGAGAGCACGGCGAAGTGGGGCGGCAACAGCGCGAAGTCCGGCGGCGGCATGTGGCTCCCCGACAACCCGCTCATGCGACGTGACGGTGTGGGCGACTCGCGCGCCGAGGCGCTGACCTATCTCGAGGCCACCGTGGGCGAGGAGGGGCGCGCGACCAGCCGGGAGCGCAAGGAGGCGTTCGTCGACGGCGTCGCCGACTTCGTCGATACCGCGCAGAAGTACGGCATGGAGTTCGTCCGCGCCGCCGAGTACGCCGACTACTACCCGGAGCGGCCGGGCGGCAAGATCGGCCGCTCGATCGAGCACAAGCCGTTCAACCTACGCAAGATCGGCAAGTGGTGGCAGGCGTCGCAGGCGCCCGCGGCGCTGCCGATCCTCACCGACGACGTGTGGCTGCTCGGCCGGGCCTGGTCGACGCCCAGCGGCTTCCTGCGTGGTGCGCAGCTCGCCGCCCGCACGGCCGGCGGCCTGCTGCGCGGCGCGAAGCTCGGGGGCATCGGCGCCGGCCTGACGGCATCGTTCCTCCATATCGTGGTGGTCAAGCACAAAGCCGAGCTGTGGCTGGAGTCGCCGCTGGAGGACCTTGTCGTCGCGGACGACCGGGTCGTCGGCGTACGCGTCACCCTAGAGGGCAGACAGCTCACGATCGGCGCGCGCCGTGGCGTGATGCTCGCGGCCGGCGGATTCGACTTCAACCGCGAGTGGCGGCGGAAATACCACGGCATCGACGGCTCCCCGTCTGGCGCACCGGGCAATCTCGGCAAGCCGATCGACATCGCGATGTCCCACGGTGCGGCCACCGAACTCCTCGACGACGCGTGGTGGGGAGCGTCCGTCGCGGCGACAAGCGTGTCCGAGCCGTCGTTCATGGTCGGTGAACGGTCGTTCCCGTTCTCGATCATCGTCGACGCGCGCGGTGACCGGTTCGCCAACGAGTCGGAGTCGTACGTCGACCTCGGTCACCACATGCTCGAGCACGACAAGGCCGGTCCCTACTGGATGATCGCCGATCGCCGGCACGGTCGTCGTTACCTACGCAACTACCTGCTGGATCCGAGGGCGAAGCGGGCGATGCGGCGCGAAGGGGTGCTGTTCAAGGCCAACACGGTGGAGGAGTTGGCGAAGCTGATCGACGTCGACCCGGCTCGCCTGACCGCCACCGTCGAACGCTTCAACGGCTTCGCCCGCGCCGGCGTCGACGGCGACTTCGGCCGCGGCAACTCGGCGTACGACCGCTACTACAGTGACCCGCTGGTCCAGCCGAACCCCAATCTGGGCCCGTTGGAGCGCGGACCGTTCACCGCGGTCAAGGTCGTCATCGGCGACCTCGGCACCAAGGGCGGCGTGGTCACCGACGCCGACGGCCGGGCATTGCGCGAGGACGGATCGGTGATCGAGGGACTCTACTCGGCCGGCAACAACTCGGCCTCGGTGATGGGCCGGACCTACCCCGGCCCCGGCTCGACGATCGGCCCGGCCGTGGTGTTCGGGCTCCGCGCCGCCCGCCACATGGCGCACGGGAAGTAAGGGGACCACCGTGCAGATCAGGGGCCGCGTCTTCGTCGTCGCCGGCGCGGGAAACGGGATCGGCCGGGAGGTCACCCTGACGTTGCTCGCCCGTGGTGCCCGGGTCGCCGCGGTGGACCTGAGCGAAGCCGGCCTCACGGAGACAGCCGATCGTGCCCGCGCCGGTGATCGCCTGACCATCATCCCCGTCGACCTCACCGACCGTGCGGCGGTGCTGGCGCTGCCCTCGACGGTCGTCGCCGCCCAGGGACAGGTCGACGGCCTGATCAACCTCGCCGGCATCGTGCACGCCTTCAAGCCGATCGCCGACCTCGGTTTCGAGGACATCGAGCGCGTCATGGCGGTCAACTTCTGGGGCATCGTCAACACCACGAAGGCCTTCCTGCCGCTGCTCGAGGCGCGGCCGGCGTCGTCGCTGGTCAACGTCGCCTCGATGGGTTCGCTCGTGCCGTTCCCGGGGCAGGGCGCCTACGGCGCGAGCAAGGCGGCGGTGAAGCTCTTCACCGAGGGACTCATCGCCGAGCACCAGAGCGGCCCGCTCACGGTGACTGTCGTCTTCCCGGGTGGCATCGCGACCAACATCCTGGGCAACTCCGGGGTCGACGCGAGGGGTGTCGGTGCCGATCAAGCGGAAGCGGCGGCCAAGCTCACGTCTCCCGAGGAGGCCGCGCGGCAGATCGTCGACGCCGTCGTTACGGGGGCGCCCCGAGTCACGATCGGCAAGGACGCTCGGATGCTCGACCGCATGTCTCGCCTCATGCCCGCACGGGCGATCCCCCTGATCGCCAAGAAGATGCGAGACCTGGTGAAACAGTAGGCGTGCGGTCGCTCGCGCCGACTACCAGGCAGAGCGCCCAGCCAACGAGCGCCGACAACCGCGCAGATCCAGGTGGTGCGCGGTGGCCGAGAGCGCAGCGGTTTAGCCGCTGCCCAGCCGGCAATGAGAGGGGCATCGACCATCGAGTCGCAGCCCCGATGACCGAGGAGAACACGGTGGCCAATGGTGCGATCCCACCCGACGACCGGACTCGTACTCTCGTCCACGTCCGCCCTGACGATCACAAGCTGAAGCACATTGCCATAGCTGGCGGCATCTACACCATCCTGGTTACCGGCGAGCAGACGGCAGGACGGTACTGCCTGATCGACATGCGGGTACCGCCGGGTGGTGGCCCGCCTCCTCATCGGCACGACTTCGAGGAGATGTTCACCCTGCTCGACGGGGCGGTGGAGTTCACGTTTCGGGGAGAGAGCACCACGGTGCGGGCCGGCGAGACGATCAACATCCCGGCGAACGCGCCGCACTTCTTCCGCAACTCGTCTGACCAGCCCGCGCGCATGCTGTGCATGTGCACCCCAGCCGGACAGGACGAGTACTTCGGGCGCGTCGGGGACGCGGTCGACGGTCCTACGGCGTCTCCACCGGCCCTCACCGACCAGGAGCGAACCGAACGCCAGAAGCGTGCGGCGATGCTCGCCGCGGATTACCGTACAGAGTTGCTCGTCCCGTGACGCGTAGTGGCGTGACCAGCTCGCACCCGAATGCCGGCGCTTCGGAGTAGTCACTTCCCGCCCATGTCGCCGAGCGGCGGTTCGTCGATGAGGCTGTGCCGGCGCACACGGACCTGCCCGCCGTCCGGGCCGGTCCACGTGGCATCGGTCGTGTCGGTGTGCCGCCAGCCGGGAGATCTCCTGCCGAGCCGGACTTTCTACGTCGTGGTCAAGTCGGCCAGGCGGGGCTGGTGGCCATCCCCTGCAGTTGCGTGAGAGTCAGCAGCGGCTCGTCACGGGTGGCCGTGTTGGTCTTCGGCTCCACCGCGTTCCACGCGGTGATGGCGATCCTCACTCCGTCCGGCCGGAAGATGTCGACGGTCCGTTGGATGATCCGGTCGTGACCCGTTCGTTCGGGTCCGACGGTGGTCACGAGGCGGGTCCCGTCCGGCAAGGTCTTCGCGGTGCACGTGCTGCCCCTCGGGCTGCTGCGACTCTGGCAGTTGAAGATGTCGAGCGGGGCGCTGTTCTCAGCCCCGGGCTTCGCCCTGTCGGCGAAGTGCGGCTGGACGTTCACCATCACCTTTGTCTTGCCCGAGCGGTCGGTGATCACCACCTCGGCGTACCCCGCTTGCGCGTACGGCGCGGAGATGGCCGAACCGGGAGGCAGCAGTTCCTTCAGCGCCGCGAGGACCTTGTCCGCCGCGGGGTCGGGGCAGTCCGGGCAACTGGTCCCCGCCGATGCGCGGGGCGTCGGGCTGGCCGACGGGATTGCCACTCGCGGCGTCGGTACGCCGGACTGGTCGCCGCCGGCCCGCGCCAGGCTGACGCCGTTCACGGCGCCGGCGAGCAGTCCGAGCGTGGCAACCCCGGCGGCGAACATCACGAACCGCTGCCGGGTCCGGATGCGCTTTGCCGTGGCGAACACCCTGGCTGGGCCGTTAGCGACCGGCGGTTCGTCCGTCTCGATCGCGGAGCGGAGCGCCTCGCGCATGTCATTGAGCTGCATCACTCAAAACCTCCTCGCTGAGCATCAGTTCTTGCGGGACTTCTGCCAGCACGGGACGCAGAGCGGCAAGAGCCTTGGCGCACTGGCTCTTCACGGTGCCCTCACTCACGCCGAGCGCTTCGGCGGTCTCCTCTACGCTGCGGTCCTCCCAGTACCGCAGGACGACTGCGGCGCGTTGGCGGGGTGGCAGGGTTCGGAGCGCGGCGAGCACGGTGAGCGCCTCCACGCGGTCGCCTGCCGGAGCAGGCAGGTCCGCCAGGTCAGACCCCAACCGTTCGCGTCGTCGCGAACCCCGTTGGTTGTCGTCGAGATACACCCGCAGCAGCACACGGCGGGAGTAGGCATCCAGGCTGTCGATCCGCCGACGACGCGCCGCCACGACCATCCGAGCGAGGGCCGTTTGGACCAGGTCCTCGGCCCGATGCCAGTCACCGCACAGCAGGTACGCGGTGCGACGCAGGTGCAGATACCGGGACTCGACGAACCTGTGCAGGTCGGCTTCGATGTCAGGCTTCATGGGCAACACCCCTCGTTGGCTGCCACTGTCACCCGTCCTAGACCGGTGCGGCGGCGCGGGAGGTTGCCGGCGATTCCTCGGATCGCGGCGAGCGGCCACGGGTGAATCGACATCATCGGTAATGTCCGGACATCAGCCGGAAGTGCACCTTTGAACAGGGCGCGGTGGCGGGTCACGCAGAGGGGAAGGGCCGTGGGCGAACCACAGCAGCCGGGTACGCCGGGATCGCGAGCGGCTTCACGCTCGTTGCGGCCCCGTCGTCCACTTCCCGCCGAGACGGTGAGACTCGCGGTGGTCGTCGCCGCGTTCGGGGTGGTCTTCGGTGACATCGGCACCAGTCCGATTTACACCCTCCAGACCGTGTTCAACCCGGGCGACCCGCACCCCGTGCCGGTCAGCGCCGAGAATGTGTTCGGGGTGGTGTCCCTGGTGTTCTGGTCGGTGATGGTCATCGTCACCGTCACGTACGTGCTGCTCGCCATGCGCGCGGACAACCAGGGCGAAGGCGGCGTCATGGCGCTCATCACGCTGCTGCGGCGAATGACCGCCGAGCGTGGTCAGCGAGCCGCCACCGGGCTGGCCGCGCTGGGCATCTTCGGCGCCGCGCTGTTCTTCGGCGACAGCATGATCACCCCGGCGATCTCCGTGCTGTCCGCGGTCGAGGGCATCCGGGTGGTCCAGCCCTCGCTGCAGGAACTCGTCGTGCCGGTCACCGCGGTGATCATCATCGTGCTCTTCCTGGTGCAGCGCCGCGGTACCGCAGCTGTCGGCCGGCTGTTCGGACCAATCATGATCGTCTGGTTCGTGACCATCGGCGCGTGCGGCGTGGCCGGCATCGCCCACCACCCGGCGATCCTGGAGGCGCTGTCGCCGACGTACGCGGTGGGCTTCCTGGCCGGCCGTTTCGACGTCGCGTTCTTCGCCCTGGCCGCGATCGTGCTCGCGGTCACCGGCGCCGAGGCGTTGTACGCCGACATGGGCCACTTCGGTCGACGAGCGATCACGCGAGCCTGGCTCATCCTGGTGTTCCCCGCCTGCGTGCTGAGCTACCTGGGTCAAGGGGCGCTGATCCTGAAGGATCCGGCCAACATCAGCAGCCCGTTCTTCCTGCTCGTGCCCGGATGGGGGCGCCTCCCGCTGGTCCTACTGGCCACGGCGGCGACGGTGATCGCCTCTCAAGCGGTGATCACCGGCGCCTACTCCGTCGCGTCACAGGCGGCCGAACTCGGCTACCTGCCCCGGCTGCGGATCACGCACACCTCGGAGTCCACCTTCGGCCAGATCTACGTCCCGTGGATCAACTGGTTGCTGATGGTCTCCGTCCTCACCCTGGTGTTCGCCTTCCGCAGTTCGACCGCGTTGGCGTTCGCCTTCGGCATGGCGGTGACCGGCACCATCACCATCACCACGCTGATCTTCTTCTACGTCGGTCGCTGGCGCTGGAACGTACCTCTGTGGCTGCTCGCCCTCGGCGCGGTCCCGCTGCTGGTGGTCGACCTGCTGTTCGTCGGCGCCAACGTGACCAAGCTGGCCCACGGCGCGTGGCTGCCGCTGCTTATCGGCCTCACCGCGTTCACCATCATGACCACCTGGGAGCGGGGCCGCGAGATCGTCACCGCGCAGCGGCAACGGCGCGAGGGCCCCCTACGCCAGTTCGTCGACGAGCTTCGCAACGACGGGTCGAAGACGGTGTGCGTCCCCGGCAGCGCCGTCTTCCTCAACCGCGGCAAGGAAACCGCGCCGCTGGCGATGCGGGCCAATGCCGAGCACAACCATGTGCGCCACGAACACGTCCTGATCCTGTCGATCGAGACCGCGCCGGTGCCCCGCGTGCCCGCCGGCCAGCGGATCACTATCGACGACCTCGGTTACGCCGACGACGGAATCACCCATGTCACCGCCCGCTTCGGCTACGTGGAGAGCCCGAACGTGCCGGAGTTGCTGCGGATGCTCGACCCGGCCGCGACGGAGGGCCTGCGGCACCTGGATCAGGCGTCGTACTTCCTGTCGAAGATCGAGCTTCGGGCGGGAGACCAGCCGACCATGGCGCCGTGGCGCAAGCGTCTGTTCATCGCTACCTCGCACATCACCGCCGACGCCGCCGAGCACTTCTGCCTGCCACGCGACCGCACCGTGATCATGGGCTCCCACATAGAGATCTAGGCTAGGTATCGCCGCGACTCTGCTCGCGGGTGCGCTGCAGGCTGGCAATCTCGCCTTTGATGGGCAGCCAGTAGAAGGGGATGAAGGCGGCGACCACTATGAGGCCCACGACCGGATGCAGGGCGCCCAGTGCGGTCCCGGCGGCGATCCAGACGGGTGCGGGATGAAAACGTCTGCTGATCGCTCCTGCGGTGTCGTCGTCGGTGGTGGATGTCAGCAGGCGGCGACCACGTCTGGCGTATTCCCAGATCACGTTGAAGAGTACGGCTGCCAGCTCGTAGGTGACTCCGTAGAAGATGAGCGCGGTTCGCTTGCCGTGACCGGATTCGAATGCTTCGGCCAGGACGGATGAGGCGAACGGTAGGAACGCGATTACCAGCAGCAGCAGGGTGTTGAGCAGGAGCACCATGCGGTCGGCGGACCGGATGTGGTCGAACATGACGTGGTGATTCACCCACATCTGTCCGATCAGCAGGAAGGTGATGCCGTAGGCCACGTATGAGGGCCACAGTTCAAGAAGGCCGCGGAGCAGGTGGTGGGTGTCCTCCGGCGGCCGGATCTCCAGGACGAGCAGGGTGACGGCGATCGCAATGACCGCGTCGCTGAAGGTGACAACCCGCTTCGGGTCCCGTTCCGCGCCGATCGGGTTGCTGGATCTGGTTGCGTCTCTCGTGGAGGTGCCGCGGACCGCGCGGTACCAGCGCATGAGCCTTCCCCCAACGGTTAGATCAGACGGTCAGGTCTCGCGGCCACGGCCACCCACGACGTCATCCGTAAGGTGCCCCGACCCGCCTGCCGCGCCCCGGACTGCACCTCCGATGCGCCATCTGACCGCTTCGGCGTGCACGACCCGCTTACCCGAACCGTCCGCTGCCGCGAGTTTCCCGCCGTCGCGTGATCCAAACCGGCTGCCGAACCTGCTTGCCCTGGGTGCCCAGCGCCGGTGTCGCGCTGTCGCCGGCCGGCGCGCCGCATTCGTCTGCGCCGGCCGGGCACACGTGGTTGTGCAAATCAGGGGCGTGCCCTGAGGACTCCCAACAAAATGATCTAGGCGGACGTGTGGGTCCGTCCTTCATGGACGACCAACTACAGTGATCGGCCGTGCGGCGAGATGAGCCCGTTTCGTGACGTCCGCGGTGGTGGCGCCCGTACTCCGCGTGGCGCTAATCCGGCGCAGACGACCCGAGTAAATATTCTCACGCCCCGAGGGCACGCCCAACATCCGGGGATTCTGTCCCTGGGTGCGGCGATTGCTACCTGAGCACCAGCTGTCCGAGTTCCTGGGTGCAGCGGGTGAGCGCGACGTAGAGACCATTCCAGCCGCGCGGTTCAGCGGCGATGCCCTGAGGGTCGATGAGTAGCGTCGCGTCCCATTCCAATCCCTTGGACTGGGTCGCGCTGAGCACCGACACATCGTCCAGCACGGCTAGGAGTTCGGTGACGCGGTCGGCGGGGGCGATGACGCCGACCGTACCGCCATGCCACCGTTGCTGCAGCTGTCGCACAGTTTGGGCGGCGGCATCGGCAAGCTCGGCGGGTGTGATCCTGAGTTCCCAGGGGGCGACGCTGGAGGAGCGTACCGCCCGTGGCGGTGCGTTGCGGCTGCCAGCTTTTTTCAAGACCGGTTCGGTGAGGTCCATAACCTCACGCGGGGTCCGGTAGCAGATGGTGAGTTCCGCGGCGGTCCAGCGGTCTCCGAAAGCAGCCTGCACCGCCTGTGCCCAGCTGATGTGCCGGTGTGCTGCCTCCGCCTGGTCGATGTCGCCGACGGCGGTGATGGAGCGACTGGGACAGCGACGTAGGACCATTCGCCACTGCATCTCGGACAGCTCTTGCGCTTCGTCGATGACGACGTGGCCGTACACCCAGTCGCGCTGCCGGCGAGCGCGGTCGGCGATGAACTCGCCCTGTGGTTGCGGGGCGTCGACCTCACCGAGTAGGTCGGCGAGGGCGTCGAGTAGGGGTATGTCGCTCGATGCCCACTGGGCGGGCTCAGCCGAGACAGCGGTGATCTCCTGCGGGGACAACTGTGGGGCGAACCGGGTCAGCAGGGTGCGATCGGTCAGGAAATCACCCAGCAGGGTTTCGGCGTCGAGGGTGGGCCACCATGTCTCGACGAACCGGGCGACGGTGGCGTTCTCGGCGATACGATCACGGAGATGTTCGATCTCCTCGTCGGATAGTAATCCGTCGATGTCGACGCCAGTGGGCGCCCTGCCAGGGTGGTGGTCTTGCCGCATTTCCCTGTCGACGCGGGCGAGGATGTCCTCGAACCCCTCCTCCATCTCGTTCATCAGCGCCTCGCGCTGCTCGACGACGGCTTCGGCAAGGAGGTGGTGCAGCTGCTCGGCGAACACCGCGCGGGCGCGGTGGTACGGGCGTCCCTGCACCGCCGAGGCGAGTGCCTGCGCCACTGTTGCGGCTGTGATGACGTAGAACTCGCCCTCCCAGCGCAGCTTCAGCTCGCGGGGCCGGGGGAGCAGCGACGTGACGTAGTTTTCGAGCGCGGGTTGCCAGAGGGCGCGGCCCTTGATTTCGGCGAGAAGCCGGCTCTCGTCGCGGCCCACGCGGATCTCGGGCAGCAGAGTGTCGCAGGTCGCCGAGACGACGGCGGTCTCACCGAGCGCGGGCAGCACCTGGGCGATGTACTGGAGGAACCGCGGCGAGGGGCCGAGGACCAGGACCGCTTGGTCGGCCATCTTTGGGTGGGCGAACAGCAGGTAGGCGACGCGGTGCAGAGCAACCACGGTCTTGCCGGTGCCGGGACCGCCCTGAACGATCAGCGGGCCGGTCGCCTCGGCCCGGATGATGTCGTCCTGTTCGCGTTGCAGCGTGGAGATCGCCGTCGACATGCGGCCGGTGCGCCGCTGATCGAGGGCGGCCAGTAGAGCGCCTTCACCGACGAGTCCTGCCGTTATGGTCCCGTCCAGTGGTTCGTCGTCCACGCCGACGACAGCCGATCCCCTGGTGCGTATGTGACGGCGCCGTGCCTGACCTTGTGGGTCGACAGCCGTTGCCGTGTAGAACGGCCGAGCTGCGGGAGCGCGCCAGTCCACCAGCAGTGGCTCACTCTCCTCCCCGTCGTTGCGGAGACCGACACGGCCCACGTGTCGCACGCTGCCATCAAGGCCGTCGAGGCGGCCGAAGACCAGCCCTTCCCGTGCTCGCCGTAGCTCCTCGTACTGCTGGCGGAGCATGCGCTGCCGGGCCCGCTCCAACGGGTCCAGGGCGTCTGACGAAAGCTCGGCCTGTAGCTGGTCGGCCAGCCGGTCGCGCCGGGCCGTGGCCAAGTCGAGAAACTCCTGTTCCACGGCAACCGCGGATCGGCGTGCGACGCCCTCTGCGGTAGCGGGCGGCGGTTCGCCGTTTGGTGTTACTTGGCTGATGCCAGCAGTGCCGTTGTTCAGAGCAGAATTCCGGCGCATTCGCAAATCCTTGCACTGGGGTCCCTCGGCCCAAACGAGCCGCAGCGTATGCCGGCGGCAAGCATAGAGTCGGTTTCTCCTCGTCGGCCAGGAACTCCGCCTGCCGAGATGGGAATCTCAATGCCTTGCAGATCCGGGTCGCTTGTGGCCTCCCTCAATCTTGATTCGCTTATTGACAGTTCGGTCCTTATTCGATCTGACGGTCGACGGTGGCACTGCTCGCGGGCAGCACTCGACCACGTGCGAATGTCGGCCAGGACGAGCACCACGGATGGGTCGATTTAGCCGCAGGGACACCTCCCAAGGCGTCGTCATCAGCGCCGATGGCCACCGCGGTGGTGCTGCGGTACTTCGTTGGGCCCTAAAGGCTTGCCACGAACGGGTCGCCGCCTTCGCGATCATCCATCGCAAACTGATCGCGGGCAGATGTCCGGATCGCCGCGGCGGCGGCGACGTCTCTCGTGACAGGCACTACCGCCTGGAGAGAGGACGACCATGCCAAGGCATGAAGCATCTCCGAGAGCTCACCGAGCCGCCATGATCACGGCTTGGACACTGCAGATCCTGCTCGGCTTCGCCATCGCGGGCAGCGGATTGCTCAAGCTCACCGGCGACCCCGCGATGGTCACTCTGTTCGCCGACGTCGCCGCCGGCCAGTGGCTACGCCTCGTGGTCGGCGCCTTGGAGATCGCGGGCGGGGTGGGCCTGCTCATCCCACGTGTGCGTGCCCTGGCCGCGCTCTGCCTGCTGGCATTGCTCCTCGGCGCTACCGTCACCAACCTCGCGGTGCTTCACACCAGCCCGTTCTGCGCCCTCGTCTTCGCAGCGATCGCGCTGGTCATCCTGCTCCTGCGCCGCCAGGAGCTACCAACCAGATCCACCTCCGTCCCGCCTCGGTCGTAACCCTTGGCCTTGTCGACGTGGCCTCGAGCGCGTTCCACGCCTCGACGTACTGTCGGTGCAGGCTTGTGAGCAGTCGCGGTCGCTAGCGCGTCCGCGATCACCCGCTCGTGCGGCGGCGGTCGCGCCAGGCTTCCTGCTTGGCGCGGTTGCCGCACAGGCGCATTGAGCACCATTTGCCGGTGCCGGCGCGGGAGTTGTCGTAGAACGCCCAGCGGCAGGCGTCGCTCGCGCAGACCTTGAGCCTGGGCCAGGTGCCGGTGGTCATCGACTCGGTCACGCGCAGGAGGAGGTCGCCCATCGCGCCGTCGGCGCCGGACGCGCCGGCCACCTGGCGCCAATTTCGCTCCGGCGTGAAGGACACCAGGATGCCGGCGCGCTCGGCGGCGTCGTCCAGGACTGCCAGCACGGCCGGGGACAGCGCGACCTTGTCGTGGTTCGCGGCGGCCGCCGTACGCAACGCCTCGCGCAGACCGCGCGCCCGACGGAGTTCGGCGTCACCGACCTGCCCGTCGCCGCGCCACAAGCCGGCTTCGGTCAGCCACGTCCGCAGCCCGGCGACATTCTCGATCGCGTCAGTGCCCGCCTCGATGTCGAGGGTGTTGACGAATCGCCGGACCGGCTCGAGTCGGTCCGGTGCTGCCATCGAGGTCCCGGTAGACATGCAGCCATCATAACCGGCTTGCGGGATTAACCGGTTATCCGTAACCTCCGTAACCATGACACCGGTTACGCCGGGCGCGCCGAACCAACTCCCCGGCGCCAGCCAGCCGACGCCTGCCTGGTCCAACCCGAACTTCCGCCGGCTCTGGCGCGGGTCCGCCGCCTCCACCCTCGGAACCGAGATCGCCGAACTCGCGCTGCCGCTGTTCGCCCTGGTCACGCTCTCCGCCACCGCGGCGCAGGCAAGCACCCTCCGGGTGGCCCAGTTCCTGCCGTTCCTCCTGGCCACCCTGCCGGTCGGACTGCTGGTGGACCGGTTCCGGCGCGGCCGGCTACGCCTGATGATCGGCGCCGACCTGGGCCGCGCGCTCCTCATCGCACTCATCCCCATCGCCGCCTGGACGGGAACGGCCAGCATGCCCGGCGTCTACGTCATCGTGTTCGCCGCCGCGGTGCTGACCGTCGTCTTCCAAGTAGCCGACTTCGCCGTCCTGCCGACGATCCTCGCCGAAGACCAACTCGTCGACGCCAACGGCAAACTCTCCGCCACACAATCCGCGGCCGAAATCGGTGGCCGTGGCGTCGGCGGCGTGCTGGTCCAAGCGCTCTCCGCGCCAGTCGCGCTACTACTCAACGCGGTCGGCTACCTCGTGTCAGCGATCTCACTGAGCCGGATCCGCCTGACCGACTCCGACAGCCAGCCGGCCGCCGAACAACCGGCCAACGGGCAGCCGGTCGCCCACGACCCGACGTGGCGCGACGCGGTACACGGCATCGGCGTCACGGTCCGCCACCGGTACGTGCGACCGCTGCTCGGCGAAGCGGCCACGTTCAACCTCTTCAACGAGGCGTTCATCCTCGGCCTCCTGCTCTACACGGTCCGCGACGCACACCTGAACCCGCTGGCGATCGGCGCCGTCTTCACCGCCGGCGGCATCGGCTCGTTCGCCGGCGCCTGGTTCGGCGCCCGGTTCACCGCCCGCTTCGGCTACGGCCGCGTCCTGCTCGTCACGCTCGTCCTCGGCAACAGCGCACCGCTCGGCGTCCTGCTCGCCAACCAGGCCGGCCCCGGACTGCTGCCGCTGCTCTGCGCGGTCTTCATCGTCATGGGCATCGGCATCGGCATGGCCAACGTCCACGCGGTCAGCCTGCGGCAAGCCGCCACACCCGAAGACCAGCGGGGTCGCGTCAACGCCGCCTACCGGCTGATCTCCTGGGGCGCCGTACCGGTAGGTGCCGCCCTCGGCGGCATCATCGCCACGCAGGCCGGCGCATTCGCCGCGATGGCGTTCGGCGCGGTCGGCGTCTCACTCGCCACGCTGTGGGTGGCCCTGTCGCGCGTACCGACCCTGACCAGCATCCACGACGCAGCCCGACCGTAGCGCGCGTCCGCTCCTTCCCGGGTGCGGGCCCGCCGGTGCGGATCCGGCCGGGAGAACAGCGGCCGGATCACGCAGGTGCGGACGGTCGTGGTGAAGTTAGCGCCGGCTGTTGGCGCGGCCCGCCGTCGTCCCTTGCTGCTGGGTCGTGGGCACGAGCGCAACACGTCGCTGCGTCTGGCGGAGCACCGACAGACCCAACCACCGATGACCGGTTACGGAGCCGCTGTCCGGGAGCCGACAGCAGCAGCCGCTGGGTCACTTGGACGGCACCGGTGGCTGACGCCTCGGACTTCGCCGAAACCGGAGCAGGGTCGCATCTGCCAGTCGACGCGATCGTCGCCTTCGTTGATCATCCGACACTCGAACGCGCCGGAATCTGGCTGGGCAGCCAACGACGCAACCGGGACGCCGAAGACCTCCTGCGGCTGCCGCCACCACACCCGCACACGCAGTTCGCCACGATGCACGAACTGACCCGCGTCCTATGACCCCAGGGCCCGCTGCGTGAGGCGGCGGTCATCCGACCCCGGGGGCAGTTCGGGAGCGTCCGGGACCGGCCAGCCTAAGCCCGGACTGGTCACGACGCGAATCGCTTGGCGATCTTCGGCTACCAACTCGAGGGTGGTCTCCTTCAGCGGCAGCCGGTGTGCCTCAGCGAGTCGGCGCTGGTAGCCCTACCTGCGCGTATGCCCTCGACGGTCGAGCTTTCCCGTACTGTGCCTAACCACAGGAGGCCCGCTTCGGACCCGAGTTGGACCTCGGGCCTGGCGCTGCAAGATCGTCGTCGGATTCGTGTCGGCGAGTTACGAACCACGGCGCTGTGAGGTCCAGGGCTGCTCCGCTCGCCGTCGGATGGCAAGCTCGTGTCTCGTGATCGATGGTTTCGCTAAGGACTATCCGCGCGGCGGGCTCAGGTCGATACGTCAGGTGCTGATCTGGACGCTCGGTGGGGACGCCGTGAGAAATCCGGATCTCGTGAAGGTTCGCTCGTGAGGGCGGTCATCGTCGCGGCCGCGGTCGCGTTCATCATCTCCCTGTTCGGCACGCCGGTGGCGATTCGCGTCTTCACCGCGCTCAAGGCCGGCCAGCCGATCCGATCCATCGGGCTCGCCAGCAACCAGGGCAAGAAGGGCACGCCCACGATGGGCGGCGTCGTCTTCATCGTGGCGACCGTCTTCGCCTACGTCGCCGGGCATATCGCCCTGACCACCCTGCCCGAGCGGCAGATCGCGCAGGAGGGGCCGACCATGACGGCCCTGGTGCTGCTCGGGCTGTTCGTCTTCTGCGGCGCGGTCGGCTTCTTCGACGACTTCCTCAAGGTGCGCCGGCGCAACTCCGACGGACTGTCCGCCAAGGGCAAGCTGCTCGGCCAGGCGATCGTCGGCGGCGGGTTCGGCGTCGCCGCGCTCTACGGGCCGAGCACCAACGGCCAGACCGTGGCCAGCGAGCACATCTCGCTCATCCGCGACATCAGTTGGCTGAACGTCGGCAAGGTCGGCGCGGTGATCGTGATCGTCTTCGTGATCATGGCGATGTCGAACGGCGTGAACCTCACCGACGGCCTCGACGGCCTGGCCACCGGCGCGTCGATCCTGGTGCTCGGCGCGTACGCGCTGATCGGCTTCTGGCAGTACCGGCATTGGTGCGCCGACGACGCGTACGCCCGCGTGAACGACTACTGCTACCAGGTCCGGGATCCCCTGGAGATCGCCATGATCGCGGCGGCGGCGGCCGCCGCCTGCGTGGGCTTCCTGTGGTGGAACACGTCCCCGGCGCGGATCTTCATGGGTGACGTGGGCTCGCTCGGGCTCGGCGCCCTGATCGGCGGGCTCGCGGTAGCAACCCACACGACGCTGCTTTCGGTCATGATCGGCGGGCTCTTCGTCATCATCACGACGACCTGGGTGATCCAGATCGTCTCGTTCCGGACCACCGGTAGACGTGTCTTCCGGATGGTGCCGTTGCACCACCACTTCGAGTTGGCCGGCTGGAGCGAGGTCAATATCGTGGTCCGGTTCTGGATCGTGGCCGGCGTCTGCGTGGCGGTCGGCCTGGGCCTGTTCTACTCGGATTTCTTGGCGGTCGTTGGGTGAAAACCACGCGACAAGCCTGTGTTGTGCCACGGTGATCTGCCGGGCAACTGGTTCCCCACCGGGGTGCCAGCGTCTGGCAGCAGCATTGCCTAAGCCGGTCGTGGCCAGACCCCTCGGTCACTGTGTCAGCAAGAGGTCTGCCGTCATCCATCACGTCGTACCGAAGAACTTGCGCCGGGCGATGGTGACGAGCCGGCAGTCCCTCACCTGTTGCCGGGCTCGGGGATGATCAGCGGGTGGTTGACATGGAGTTCATCGCTCGCGGGGGCGTCGCCTACGTCGATGCTGGAGTGCGGTCGTGGGGGTCGGGTTTCAAGGTTCACCGGAGCGTCACGTGGCCCTTCGCGCGGCTTCGCGTGGGCGCGATCCATGTCACGGTCTCGTCGCTGTTCGGCGAGTTCCGCGTGACTCGGACGAACGGCGTGCGGATCTCTCGGTTCGGCCGTATCCCTGTGCTGGCCGACGGCGTCAAGTTCGTTCGAGATGGTCAGGATGAGGCTGTGATCTTCTGGGCGGTCCGCGCTGGCAGGGTGTTGGACGAGTTGGAACGCCGAGGCTGGCCAGTGAGCCGCCGTGCTGGGTGAGCGCGGGCGCGAGCATGCGCGCGACGGGCAGGATCGGTTCCGCGATCCGTTGGTCAGTTTGTATGAGCTCGCGGCCGAGGACATCTACGTCGTCTGTCCGCGCTGCGGGCATCTGGCGGTCAATGCTCCGCGGCCAACGAGCGACAGCCGGGTGCCCTCATGGCCCCGTCGGCTCACGTGCACGTGGTGCGCGTATTCGGCGTCCTGGTCCCCAGAAGGATCTCAGGGCTCGTGTTGGGTTGGTCCAGTCGATCCGTTCTTCCGCCTGTCCTCGTGGCTGAGAGCCCAGTGCTGCGGTGGGCAGACGCTCTGGGCGTTCGACCGCACCCACCTCGACCTCTTGCAGGCATACGTCGGCTAAGGGGTCGATCCCACGGCGGCGGCGACGAGGTGTGGAGACATCAACCGCTGACTTTTCATCTGTCGACGTCAAGTTTTGCGCGGCGTGACAGAAGTTAGGCATCGGAGTCTATTTCTTTCCGCTGGATCAGCGGTTAACGTGAATCGAGCCGCGGACCGGCGACCGCGGGTCACGCACTGCGCGCCCCAGCTCGTGCGCTGCGCGCGCAGCCGACGCCGAGGCCCCCGCCACGGCGTCCCGTGTCCACTGGGCAAACCGGCCGATCCAGACAACACCCAGACCGGGCTCCGAACCGGACGGTCGGCCCACCGGATGGAATTGAAACGATACAACCGAGCGGCTCCCGCCGCTGGAGAGGACGAACATGTCCACCACCGAACCGGTCACACCGAAGGATCCCGCGCTGCGCCGGCAACTCACCCGTCGTGGCATCCTCGCCGCCTCGGCAGGCGCAGCGGCTGCACTCGGCGCCGTCGGCATGAACGTGCTCCAGACCGACCAGCCCGCGATCGCCCACGGCCAACTGCGGGCCGAACCCCTGATCCCGGCCCGCAACCGCGGCATCATCCTCTACAGCGTCCGCGACCGCATCACCGCCGCCCCGGACGACAGCGGCGTCCCGTACGGCTTCGAGCGGGTCCTCGCCCGCGTCGCCGAGCTCGGCTACAAGGAGGTCGAGTTCGCCGGTTACAGCCAGCACACCTCCATCCTCGGCCGGCAGATCACCCCCGCCGAGATCCGCAAGATCCTCGACGACAACGGACTGGTCGCCAACGGCTGTCACGTCGGGATCAACCCGGCCACGTTCGAGGAGCAGATGGACATCGCCGAAACGCTCGGCATGAAGAACATCGGCACCGGCAGTGACCCCACCAACTCCAGCTACACCTCCGACTGGGACGCCGCCGCCGACGTCTGGAACGACCTCGGCCGTCAGGCACGCAAGCGTGGACTGCGGCTGTACACCCACAACCACGACGCCGCCTACTCCTTCCTCCTGGACTCGGGTCCGCTGGACGCCAACGGCCGCCCCACCCGCTCGTCCGGCACCCGCCGACTGGAGTACTTCTTCCGGAAGACCGACCCGCGCTACGTCTTCTTCGAACTGGACATCTACTGGGCGTACGTGGCCCGGTTCAAGCACCAGAGGTACGTCGACCAGCACGGCCGCGAGCGCACCGACCTCTTCGATCCGATTCTCACCGTCGTCTCGCAGAGCAAGCGGTTCCCGCTCTTCCACGCCAAGGACGGCAACCGCAACAGCGCCCTGACCAACGGCCACGAGATGGTGCCCTTCGGCGAGGGCGACATCAACTTCCAGCAGTTCTTCCAGACCATCGGCGACGCGGACTTCCGCCACGCCAACTGGGAACAGGACAACGCCCCGGGCGGCACCACCAACCCTGCCCAGTCGCTGGACTTCGCAGCGCTCAGCTACACCAACATGTCCGAGCTGACGATCTACCGCCGGTGACCACCGGGCCGGTCGCGGCGGCGCGCGTCCGGCCCGGCACACCCTCAACCGGGCAGCCGCCCAAGCCGCCGAGCTGGCACGCGGGCCGGGCGTCCTCCTTGTCAACGTGAGTGACACGTCCTGTCCGCCGTCCGTCGGCGCGGGCGTTCGTGGCGGATCTTCCACGGCCCATACAAGGTCGGGCAGGTCGCGCCACGGAGCACCCGTCCGCGGATGGTGCAGGCTCCCGTTGCTGACCGGACGGCGACCGCGCCGGCGCCCCCGCGCCCACCCGGGTGTTGCCGACCGAGGTCGGAGGGGACTGTCCGGGTACGTGAGACAGAGCCTGGGCTCGGACACTGCCCGGACGTCATGTGCCCCCGCCACCGGTCAACCTCGGCGCTAAGGTCGGCGGCATGGTCGTCCACCGTCTCACCAAGGACGAGGCCCGCCGGATCGCGGTCCACGCGCAGCTGCTCGACGCGCCGCGCCCGACCGACCTCGTCGACATCGTCGACCGCCTCACGCTCCTGCAGATCGACCCCACCGCGATCATCGCACCGAGCGCCGACCTCGTCCTGTGGAGCCGGCTCGGCTCGACCTACGACCCCGCCGACCTGACCAAAGCCATCGAGTGCGACCGTACCCTCGTCGAGACCGTCGCCTACATCCGGTCCCCGCGAGACGTACCGGCCGTGATCGCCGAGGTCCGCGACGCGTCGACGTACGCCTTCACCGCATCGTGGCTCGAGACGAACGAGCCCTTCCGCCGCGACATCCTCGCCCTGCTCGGCAAGGAGGGTCCGCTGCTCTCGCGCGACATCCCCGACACGAGCGTCGCGCCGTGGCCGTCGTCGGGCTGGACCAACAACCGCAACGTCACGAAGATGCTCGAGTCCCTCGCCCTTCGCGGGCACGTCGCGATCTCAGGACGCAAGGGCCGTCAGCGCTACTGGGACCTCCCCGAGCGTGTATACCCCGCCGGCCTGCCCATCCTCGACCTCGACGCCGCCGTGCAACACCGCAACGAACGCCGGCTCGCGGCGCTCGGCATCGCCCGCTCCAGCGGTCCCCAGATGCCGGGCGAGCCGCCGTATGTGGGCGACGCCGGTGAGGAGGCGTACGTCACGGGCATTCCGGGCTCCTGGCGCGTCCACCCGGCGTACGTCGGTCTGCCGTTCGAGGGGCGCACGGCGCTACTCTCGCCATTCGACCGGCTCATCCACGATCGCGTCCGCGCCGCGCAGCTTTTCGACTTCGAGTACCTCCTCGAGATGTACAAGCCCAAGGACAAGCGCCGCTGGGGCTACTTCGCCCTCCCCGTCCTCCACGGCGATCGACTCGTCGGCAAGCTCGACGCGACCGCCGACCGCAAGGCCGGCACGCTCGTGATCAACGCCATCCACGAGGACGTCCACTTCACCGAGGCCATGACCGCCGCGGTCCGTGCCGAGATCGACGAACTCGCCGCGTGGCTCGGCCTCGAGGTCACCGGCGTTTGAGCTCGGCCCGTCGGGCGGCATCCGCGGTTGAGCACTGTCACGAAGGGTTCGCAGCGCCAGTACGCTGCGCCGACCATGCCGGACCGCCGGCGCCGCCGGAATGACGGTCCCCGCCGGGCGGGCATGCCGTGGATGACATGCACCGCCCAGAACTCTGCTGTCAGGCCGATCGAACTGGCCACCCACCTGTCATGGCCTGACACGACCGGCCAGCGGCCGACGTCGCCGCGTCAGGCCGGCGTCAGAAGCGGATCCACGGCTGGGCGCGGTCGCGCTCGGTCCGGCGCGCCTGGGGCGGGCAGATGCCAGCCGCGCTCGCTGCCGTCAGCAGGCACCGTCGCCCGTTGTCCACCTGGCGACATGTCGCCGATGCGGCAGGCCGCAGCTAGTGATCTTTCCGTGAGCCCCGTCACAGACTTCGACCGGTCGATCTCTGGAGAGCGGCCAACGGGCCGCTGGCGTGACCCGCGCGGCACGTTGAAGGGGCACGGCGGACCGTTCGTTCCGGTGTGATCCACACGGGAGATGAGCCTCCTGCCCCTTCGTCCAGCTCGGTCAACGGCGGGTCGTCTTGAGGGAGGCAGCACCGATGTTAAGGCGTGCGTATACGCGGCGGCTGGCCAGATGTCTGGTCAGCGCCGGCACGGCGATAGCGATCGTCGCGACAGGATTGGCCACCACCGGCTCCGGCGCACAGGCGGCGGCCGGGGCAGGAGCGGGTGTTGCGTCCCCGGCGGACAAGATCCGCCCGGATCTGGCGAAGCGGTTCCAGGCGAAGAGCGAGGGCGACTTCTGGATCCACTTCAAGGACAGGGCGGACCTGCGCGCGGCCAGTGAGATCAAGGACTGGGCCAAGCGGGGCACCGCGGTCGCGGACGCGTTGAAGAAGACCGCCGCCGCGAGCCAGGCCAAGATCCGAGCCGAGCTCGATGGCACGGGCACGAGGTACCAGACCTACTGGGCGACCAACGCCATCAAGGTCAGCAGCGGCTCCCTGGCAATGGCCCAGAAGTTCGCCGCCCACGCCGAGGTCGAGGGCCTGTACGCCCCGATGGAGTACAAGGCGCCCGAGGTGACCGAGGGCACCAATGAGAAGACGGTGAACGCCCTCGAGTGGGGCATCGCCAACATCAACGCCGACGACGTCTGGTCCCAGTACGGCGTCAAGGGCGCAGGCATCACGGTGGCGAACATCGACACCGGCGTTCAGTTCGACCACCCGGCGCTGGTGAACTCGTACCGTGGCAACAACGGCGACGGCACCTTCGACCACAACTACAACTGGTTCGACGCCGCGGGCCTCTGCGCCGCGATGCCGTGCGACAGCGACGGCCACGGCACGCACACGATGGGCACCATGGCCGGCGCCGACGGGGCGAACCAGATCGGCGTCGCACCGGACGTCAAGTGGATCGCGGCGAACGGCTGCTGCCCCAGCGAGGCCGCGCTGATCTCCTCCGGCCAATGGATGCTCGAGCCGACGGACGTCAACGGCCAGAACCCGGACGCCAGCAGGCGGCCCAACATCATCAACAACTCGTGGGGAACCACGGGCCCCTCCAACGACCCGCTCATGGAGGACATCACCCTGGCCTGGGCCGCGTCGGGCATCTTCGGCGCCTGGTCCAACGGCAACAACGGCCCAGCCTGCGAGACCAGCGGCTCCCCGGGCAGCCGGACCAGCAACTACTCGACCGGCGCCTACGACATCAACAACAACATCGCCAGCTTCTCCTCCCGGGGCGCCGGTCAGGACGGCGAGATCAAGCCCAACCTGTCGGCTCCCGGTGTGAACGTGCGGTCGAGTGTTCCGGGCAGTGGCTACGCCAGCTTCAACGGCACCTCGATGGCGGCCCCGCACCTCGCGGGCGCGGTCGCGCTGCTGTGGTCGGCGGCACCGGCGCTGGTCGGTGACGTCAACGCGACCCGAGCGCTGCTGGAAAACTCGGCGGTCGACAAGGAAGACCTCCAGTGCGGTGGCACCGCGGACGACAACAACGTGTACGGCGAAGGCCGGCTGGACGCGCTGGCGTTGCTCAACTCCGCCCCGATCGGCGACACCGGCACCCTGGCCGGCACGGTCACGGACGGCGCCACCGGCACCCCCGTCCCCGGCGCCACGGTCACCCTGACCGGCCCGCTGAGCCGCCAGCTCACGACCGGCACCAACGGGACGTACTCGGCGCTGCTGCGGGTCGGCGACTACCAGGTCGCCGCGGCGGCGTACGGCTTCGAGAACAAGACGGTGACGGCGACGGTCACCAAGGGCGCGACGACGACGATCAACGTCGCGCTGACGGCGCTGCCGACCGTTACCGTCAGCGGATCGGTCACCGACGGCTCCGGGCACGGCTGGCCGCTCTACGCGAAGGTCAGCGTCGAGGGCCCCTCGGGCGTGTCCGACTACACCACCCCCGCCAACGGCCGCTACAGCTTTCAGCTGCCGGCCGGGGCGACGTACAGCCTGAAGGTTGATCCGCAGTACCCGGGCTACGAGACCGTGACCAAGCAGGTCGTGGTCGGCTCGGGCAACGTCACCGCCAACGTCGCCGTGCCGGTGCAGGTCAACGCCTGTACGGCGGCACCCGGATATCGGTACGTCTCGGACGGTGAGTACGAGCCCTTCGACGGCACCACCGTGCCGGCCGACTGGTCCGTGGTGGACCACCTGGGCGACGGGGACGTCTGGAAGTTCACCGACGACGGCAACTGGGGCAACCTGACCGGCGGCACCGGCAACTTCGCCGTGGTCGACAGCGACCACTACGGAGCCGGTGGGCAACAGGACACCTCACTCGTCAGCCCCGTGGTCAACCTGACCACCGTGACGGCACCGGTGATCCGGTTCAATCAGGACTTCAACTGGGCGACCTCCGACCGGGCCGATGTCGACCTGAGCCTCGACGGCGGCACCACCTGGACCAACGTGCTCCGGCAGGTGACCGACGCCAGCGGGCCGCGGGTCACCGAGGTCCCGATCCCGCAGGCCGCGGGCAAGGCGGAGGTCCGGGTCCGATTCCACTACTACGACGCCCACTTCGCATGGTGGTGGCAAGTCGACAACGTGCTGATCGGCAGCCAGGTCACCTGCCAGCCGATCGACGGGGGCCTGGTACTCGGCCACGTCCGTGACAAGAACGACAACGGCTACGTCAACGGCGCCACGGTCACCAGCGACGACCGGCCGGCGGAGAAGGCCACCACCGCGGCGACGCCCGACGACACCAACCTGCCGGACGGCTTCTACTGGCTGTTCTCCTCGCTGACGGACACGCACACGTTCACCGCGAAGGCGGGCAACTACGTCAGCCAGAGCAAGCAGGTCGACGTCCGGGCCGACCGGGCGACGGCGGCGAGCTTCCAGCTCGCGGCCGGCCGGCTGGCCGTGCAGCCCGCCGGCGTGACCGGCACGGTCCGGATGCCCACCGGCACGGTCAACAGGACCTTTACCGTGACCAACACCGGCGGGGCGCCCGTCGAGGTCAAGTTCGGTGAGCGCAACGACGGGTTCGAGCTTCTCCGGGCCGACGGATCCCGGATGACCAAGCAGCAGGTACTCGGCTCCACCGGCGCACCCGAGCAGCGGCTCACCGTCCCGACGTCGTTCGCCGCGCCGGCGCCCGGCAAGTCGGCGACGGCGGCCTCCGCCGCGGTCGGCCCGCAGGCCGAGCCCTGGACCGACATCGCCGACTTCCCAGCCAACGTGATGGACAACCGGGTGGTGAACCTGGACGGCAAGGTCTACTCGATCGCCGGCACCAACGGATCGGCACCCACGACGAAGAACTTCGTCTACGACCCGATCGCGCAGAACTGGGCACCGATCGCCGATCTTCCCGCCGCGCGCGTCGCCATGACGGCGGGCGTCGTGGACGGGGAGATCATCGCGACCGGCGGCTGGGGAACGTCCGGCCCCGAGGGCACCACCTGGTCGTACGACCCGGCGGCCAACTCCTGGACGGAGAAGGCCGACAACCCCGTGCCGCGCGCCGCGGCCGGGCAAGCGGTCGTCGACGGCAAGCTGTACGCCGTCGGCGGCTGCACGACCTCGTCCTGCACCCCGATGTCGAACGATGTCCTCCGGTACGACCCGGGCAGTGACACCTGGGAGACCCTGGCGGACTACCCGAAGTCGGCGGCCTTCGCCTCCTGCGGCGGGATCGACGGGGCCGTCTACTGCACCGGTGGTCACGACGGGTCCACCGCGCACAAGACCAGCTACGCCTTCGACCCGGGCGCCAACACCTGGACCGCCATCGCCGACGCACCGGCCGACAGCTGGGCCAGCTCGTTCGCCGTGGCGAACGGCAAGCTATTGGTGGTCGGCGGCGTGCAGGGTGGCGCCGTCACGAACGCCGGCTTCGCCTACGACCCCGCCACCAGCAGGTGGTCCGACCTGCCGAACGCCAACACCGCGCGGTACCGCGGGGGCGCGGCCTGCGGCTTCTACAAGGTCGGCGGCTCGTCCGGCAACTTCAACGCCATGCCGGACAGCGAGGCGCTACCCGGGTTCGAGGAGTGCGCCGAGGACGCCAGCTGGATGACGATCAACAAGACGTCGGCCACGCTGGCGCCGGGTCAGAAGGTCACGGTCACCGTCGAGATGACGGCGAACGTCGACCAGCCGGGCACCTACTCCGGTTTGGTCACCATCAAGGAGAACACGCCGTACAAGGTGCAGCCGGTCACGGTGACGATGAACGCGCAGCCGCCGACGACCTGGGGCAAGCTGATGGGTACGGTCACCGGCACGAGCTGCCAGGGCGCGAGCGCACCGATCCCTGGTGCGGTCGTCCAGGTCGACTCGTGGGCGAACTCGTGGACCTACGCCACCGACGCCGAGGGCAAGTACGCCTACTGGATGGACCGCCGGAACAACCCGATGACGATGATCGTCGCCAAGGACGGCTGGAAGCCGCAGACCCGTCGGACGAAAATCAACACCCGCACGCCCACCGTGGAGAACTTCGCACTGTCCCCGATCCGCTGCTGACAACTGACCACCAACTGACAGCTCCGGCCCGCCTGGCTCCGATCAGGCGGGCCGGACCGTCCGAGGAGGGCCGGCGGATCGCCGCCAGAGGCAGCCCGAAGATGAACCGTGTCGCGGCGGGTATCCGGATCCGGTCGGTGTTGTCGTTCACCCCGGCGCGAAGGCGCCTGGAGAGGTGGACGGGTGGGTGGTGACGGCGAGTGCTGAGGCGGCCGCCCGAACCGGTACCCGGGAGCCGCTCGTGCTCTGCGCCGGTAGTGCCAACGGTCAGGAGACCGCGGCCTTCACCAGCTCGACGAGCTTCTTCTCGACCGCGGGGCTCCATTTCTGGAGCGCGTACGACACCGGCCACAGGTCTCCCTCGTCCAGGTTGGCCGTGTCCTGGAAACCCAGCGTCGAGTACCGGTAGTTGAACTTGCCCGCGTCCTGGAAGAAGATGACAACCTTGCCGTCCGCGTTCGTGTAGGCGGGCATCCCATACCAGGTCTTCGGCGACAGCTGTGGGGCGGTAGCCGTCACCGTCGCATGAATGCGCTCGGCGAGCGCCCGATCGTCGGGCGCCATCTGCGCGATCCTGTCGAGGACCGCCTGCAGATCGTCGGCCTTCTTGGTGCCCTTCTTGCCCTCGGCGCGCAGCTCGGCGGCGCGCTCCTTCATCGCGGCACGCTCCTCGGGGCTGAAGCCGTCGGACCCGGTCTTGGAGTTCTTCGCGGACATTCTCGGGCTCCCTGTCGCCGTTCCAGGCTCGGCATATGCCGATCACCTGGGAGAAGGCTAGGCCCGACGACACCCTGGCGCTTCTCGAATCCTGATCGGATCGCGCCCCGACGAGGCGTTCGAGTCGCCGGCTCCGCAGTGCGGAATTGCCCGGATCTGCCGCGGCATAGTGATCGTTTCGTCATCTGCCGCACTGGATCACCGCCCCCGACACGCGCGCTCGTGCCGCTGACAACGGGCGGCCCCCGACGATCCGGCCAGCCCGGCGCGAGTCAGGCGCCGCCCCGGGGCGGGTGGGGGCACTATCGTTCTGGCGTGCACATCCGTTTCGACGTCCCAGCCGACCCCGCCTATCCAGGCCGCGTGGCGGCGGCGCTCAGCAGTGTTCGACTGCGCAAGTACGGCTACATCGGCGCGGTGCTCGCGGCGGTCGGGGCGATCGGTCTCGCCGTCTCGTGGGGGTTCGGGTGGGGCGACCAGATCTCGCCGCTGTACCTGGCGCTGGTCGTGGCGGGCCTGCTGTCGATGCTGTACTCGCCCTGGGTGCGGTGGCGCGCCCGGCGCCGCTCCAGCCGCTACGCCGTCGCGGGCGCCTACGACATCACCGACGACAACATCATGATGCGCAGCGGCTCGGAATCCGGCGGCATCGCCTGGGACGGGGTAGCCCAGGTTAAAGACACCCCGGAGTTCTGGATCGTGTACGTCGGCCGGATGCCGGCGACCGTGATCCCACGCCGCTTGATGTCCGCCGAGGACACCGAGACGTTGCAAGCCTTTATGGCCAAACGTGGTCTGCTCCCGCCGGCTTGACTCCCCAGCGTTGGGGACCTCCCGCGAATAGGCGGGGGCCAGCATGCCCGCACGATAAGCGGCGGAGCATCCGCGCGCCCTTACGGACCGGCAGAGGCCAATAGCGATGCGGCGCCGGTGCGTGGGCCGTCAACTCGGACGGTCCATGTCCTTGGCGGCCTAGCTCATCCGTTGGCGGGCGCCGAGCCTCAGTGGCAGCACTGGTGCTCGCCGCCGGCGGGCCCGGTGGCGCCCAGGTCGTCGTCGCGGCCGGTGGCGAGACGCGACCACTGTGATGTGGGTCGGCCGTCGAGCCGGAACTGGTCGCCGTCGGTCCGGAAGCGCCGCGGCCAGCCTTCCGGCGAGTCCTCCCACTGCTCCTGCCGGCCGTAGACGGTCATGTCGAGCAGGCCGTACGACGGCGCCATCGTCTCGACGCCCCGCCCGGTGGTCCAGTAGGTCTCGAACACCCGGTCGCCCTGGCGCAGGTAGCACGCCTTCATCCCGAACGCGCGCCCGGCGACGAGGGAGACGAGCGACTCCGCGGGCACCGAGTACCAGGGCGCCTGCCAGCCCATGAAGTCGCGGTAGCGCGACGTCTCCTCGAACGGCCCCTGGCAGAAGACCGCGAACGTGACGTCGCGCGAGTGCAGGTACGACAGCTCGAGCACCTGGCCGGTGAAGAACGTGCAGCCCTCGCACTGGTCGGCGGCTGGCCTGCCGGTGTGCCACATGTGGTACGACGCGAACAGCTGGGTCCTCCCCTCGAAGACGTCAAGCAGGGGCACCGGGCCGTCGGCACCGATCAGATGGGTGGTCGGGTCGACCTCGACCATCGGCAGCCGCCGGCGGGCTGCGGCGATGGCGTCGCCCTCACAGGTGTGCGCCTTCTCGCGGAGCCGGAGCTCGTCGAGCTGCTTCTGCCAGGTCTCGCGGTCGGTGAGAGGGGGTGTTGCTGGCGTGGTCATGCGTTCCTCCTCGGCTCGGCAACTATGAGGCTAATAGCAGCTGGTATGATCGAGCAAGCGGAAGGGGGTGTCCCATGCCAGCCCAGCGGGGCTATCGGCAGGCCTGCGGTGTCGCGCGCGGCCTCGACATCGTGGGGGAGCGGTGGTCGCTGCTCGTGGTGCGCGAGTTGCTGCTCGGGCCGAAACGGTTCACCGACCTCCAGCAGGCTCTCCCGACCGCCAGCCCGAACGCACTGTCCGACCGGCTGCGCGAGCTGGCCGACGCGGGCGTCCTGCGCCGTCGGCAGCTGCCTCCGCCAGGCAACGTGCGGGTCTACGAGCTGACCGCCTGGGGTCGCGGCCTCGAGCCGATCGTGGTCGCGCTTGGCACCTGGGCGCTCGCCGCCCCGCCGACCGCGGAACAGCTCTTCGTGAGCGCGGACAGCGCCATGCTGAGCATCCGTACCTTCTTCGTGCCGACGCCGGAGCAGCCCGAGGCGACGCTCCGGATCGAACTACGCGACCACGGTCCCGGCGGGGTGTTCGGCGTGCGCCTCACGTCGGCCGGCGCCGAGGTCACCCACGAGCCGCCCGACGAGCCGGACGCCGTCCTGGTCACCACGACGGATGCCCTCCTCGGCGCATTCGGCAGCGACGACCTGGCCGGGCAAGTAGCGGCCGGCGCCGTCATCATCGGCGATCCCGAAGTCGTCCGCCATCTCGTCGCGGGCGTGCATGTCCCAGCCTCCACAGACAAGTACTGAAACGGCACCTCCGGCCACGGAGGGCCGGCGGATCCCCGCCAGAGGCAGTCCGAAAGATGATCCACTGTCGCGGCAGATCGGGTTCGCCCTGGTTGGTCGACATCCCGGCGTCGACCACGGTCACGTGTACGCATCGGGCTCCCCTCTATGTCAAGAGGGGACGCCGGCGCGTGTCCTACGCTGGGTTCTGGCGGGTCCGGGAAGTGACTTCTCCGAAGAGTTGACCGTGGGGATTGGGTCAGCCGCGCTGGATTGCATAGACGCTCCCCGTTGTCCTCCCGGACCCGTCCCGC
Source organism: Micromonospora sp. WMMD812 (assembly GCF_027497215.1). Lineage (NCBI taxonomy): Bacteria > Bacillati > Actinomycetota > Actinomycetes > Micromonosporales > Micromonosporaceae > Micromonospora > Micromonospora sp. WMMD812. Next base: position 6,873,480 of record NZ_CP114904.1, read on the forward strand.
CCCGCGTGGCGTCGTTGACCATCTGTCGGTAGACCAGGTCGGACAGCCGTCGTTTCAGGCAGCGCATGGCTTCCATCGAGCTCTTGCCGGCGGCCAGCTTGCGCCGGTAGTAGCGCCGTCCCTCGGTGTCGTGGCGCAGCTGCACCACGGCCATGATGTGCAGGACCCGGTTGATGCGCCGGTTGCCGGCGCGGGAGAGCCGGTGGCGGGTGTGGTCGCCGGATGAGGCGTCCAGCGGGGCGGTGCCATTCCACGAGGCGAAGTGCCCGCGGCTGGCGAAGCGGGCGATGTCGGTGATGTCGCCGATGAGCCGGGCGGCGCCGGAGGGGCCGATGCCGTGCAGCTGTTGCAGGCTGCTGCCGGTGGCCTTGACCAGGTCGCTCAGCTGCCGGTCGGCGTCTTTGATCTTCTTGTCGATGACCGCGAGTTCGGTGATCAGTTCGGAGGCCAGCTGACGTCGGGTGCGTCCGACGATGTCGCGGGGGCGGACCGTGTTGAGCAGGGCGCGGGCCTGCGGGGCGGACAGGTGCTTCTTCGCTCCGCCGGGTACCAGTTCCAGCAGCAGGGTGTGCAGGCGGCTGACCGTCTCGGTGCGGGCCCGACCCAACGTGTCCCGGCGGTCGGCCAGCAGCCGCAGCGCCACCGTGGCGTCGTCGGCGGACACCTGCCGCAGTCCCGTGGTCCGCAGGGCGGCCACGGCGACGCTGTGCGCGTCGACGGGATCGCTCTTGCGGCCCTGGCCGGTGGCGAACACTCTCGCCCGGGCGGACAGTTTCGCTGGCACGTCCAGCACCGTTTCACCGTCGGCGACCAGCCGTTGAGCGATGTGCCGGCCGATGCCATTGCTGCCCTCCACCGCCCAGACCCGCTGTCCGAACCGCCGGCCCAACGCCAGCATCGTGCGGTAGCCCTCGGTGTCGGTCCCGAACCGGCCCTGCGCCAGCACGTTCTCCGCCTGGTCGATGACCTCGATGGTCGCCGAGCGCTTGTGCGGATCCATCCCGATGATGACTGCTCCCACGCCGTCCTCCCCTGCACCAGACCGAGTCGATGTCAGCGAGGAGGGCAACGCTTCTTAGAGCTGGGCAGACCCCTCTTGAGCCTCTCCCCGCCACGGTGACCGGCGGACGCACGCCAAATGAGAGCCACACCAGAACCACGGTGGGCAGCCGATGAGAGAGCGACCCGCCGGTCACCTCGACCCAGCCTGGCCGGGCTGCGGTCGTAGCACCAGTAGATAAGAAGCCGATGAGCGTGATGTGTTGCTGTGGTCGCGAGACCAGCGTCGTTTCGCCGCCGAGGTCTGCAACAATCCATCCGTGAAGATCGATGACCTCGTCCGCCGGCAGCACGAGCTCCAGTCCGAGGCAGCCGACCTGCGGGCGGACCTCGCACTCGATGGCGTCCTGGCTCGGCATGGCCGCGTCACGGGAGTCGGTAGCGCCGCGCTGGGCCTGATGGTGTGGCGTGACTTGGACCTGACGGTGGTCTGCCCAACCCTGGACACGCGAGGGGTCGCCCAAACGGGTGCTCTACTGGCTGTCCATGGACAGATGCGTGAGGTGTGCTTCAGGAACGACACCGGCGACTGGAACGCCGATCCCCGGTATCCCGACGGTCTGTACCTGGGTTTGCGGGTCCGTAGCCGCACCGGCCAACGATGGAAGATCGACATCTGGTTCGTAGACGAGCCCGACCGCCAACCCGATCTTGCCCATGTAAGGGACCTTCCCACGAGGCTGACCGAGGAGACTCGTGCAGCGATTCTGCTGGTGAAGGATGCCTGGGCTGGGCGACCGGAGTACGGAATAGGCGTATCCAGCTGGGACATCTACGCCGCCGTGCTTGACGACGGCGTGCGCACCCCTGACGACTTCGAGGAATGGACTCGTAGGCGACACACGGCGCCGACCTCGAAATAGTCGCTGGCAGCGCCCGCCGAGATGAGAGCGACAGCCCGAGCGCCTCGACCGAAGCCTGGCCGGGTCACGTCGCAGGTCAATGAAACAAGTAGCCGATGAGCGGGCTCGTCGTTCCGCCCGCCCCACCGAGAAACCCATTGCAAGTGACCGGCATCGGACGTCTGGTTGGTCGGCCACCGATGACGGGAGAGAACATGACGCGCGTGTTGCTGCCCACCCCCACGCTGCACACCACTCGCCTTCGACTGCGTCCCTTCGACGACGCGGATGCGAACGACCTCTTCGCGCTGCACAGCAACGCCTTCGTGCTGCGCTACTGGGACGCGCCGCCGTGGAGCGAACGCGGGCGCGCCGAGCGGTTCATCGCGGCTTGCCGGCAGATGGCAGAGGGAGGCGCCGGGGCACGGCTGGCCGTGGATCGTGTCTCCGACGGGGCCTTCATCGGCTGGTGCAGCCTGACCCGGTGGAACCCGGACTACCGCAGCGCGTCGCTGGGCTACTGCTTCGACGATGCAGCGTGGGGCCACGGCTACGCGACGGAGGCGGCGCGCGCTTTGCTGCGGTGGGCATTCGACACGCTGGACCTGAATCGCGTCCAGGCTGAGACCGATACGCGCAACGTGGCATCTGCCCGCGTGCTGGAGAAGCTCGGCTTCGTGCGTGAAGGGACGTTGCGGGAAGACTGCGTCGTGAACGGCGAGGTCTCCGACTCGTGGGTCTACGGGCTGATCAGGCGAGAGTGGCGGCCGTCGTCCGAGTCGATGCCCGCCCGCTGAGTCCTTTCTCCCTCGCGCGACCTCGCCCGGCATCCGGGTGCTTCGCTTCGCTTCGCCGAGGGGCCGGCACCGGGCACTCTCATGGCCGCTGACCGGGCGTCTTGACCGGCATCGAGGATGGCACGCCCAGCGACAGGCGGTCCGCCAGTTACGCACTGTGACAGCCGAGCCCGGAGAGAGGCGGCCGACGGTCACTCGGTGACATCTGAGTGCCTGCGGGCGCACTGACATGGCCGGTGTGCGTGCGGAGGGTTGACGGGTCGCGACGGCGATGAGTTTCGTTATGGTGTCCAGTCTGTATTCCCAGGCACCCGATCTCCCGACTCTCGGGGAGAGCGTCATGACCGCTACGTACAGGAGGCAAGCGTGAAGCTTCTTCTCACGTCCGCGGGCGTCAGCAACCCGAGCATCCGCGATGCGCTGGTCGACCTGCTGGGCAAGCCGATCGCCGAATCCAGTGCCCTCTGCATCCCTACGGCCCAGTACGGCCACCCCATGTGCGAGCCAGCCTCGGCCTGGCGCTTCATCACCGGTCAGACGTCGCTACCCATGTGCGACCTGGGCTGGAAGTCGCTGGGCGTCCTCGAGCTGACAGCGCTGCCCAGCATCGGCGAGGAGCGGTGGGTCCCCTGGGTCCGGGAGGCTGACGTCATGCTCGTGGCCGGCGGCGATGCGACGTACCTGTGCCTCTGGATGCGGCAGTCCGGGCTGGCGGACCTCCTGCCGTCGCTGCGGGACACCGTCTGGGTGGGGTTGAGTGCGGGGAGCATGGTGCTGACCCCCCGGGTCGGTGCGGACTTCGTCGAGTGGCAGTCCGCGCCCGACGACCGCACACTGGGGGTCGTCGACTTCTCGATCTTCCCGCACCTAGGTCTCGAGCCGGACAACACCATGGGTGGTGCCGAGAGATGGGCGGCCGAGATCGCGGGTCCGGCGTACGCAATCGACGACCAGACGGCCATCAAGGTGACCGACGGCACCGTCGAGGTCGTCTCCGAGGGGCACTGGAAGCTGTTCCCCTCGTAGCCGCGGCCAACAGTGATCGGCGCGGCGGCCCATTGCCGAGCAGTGTCCCTGATAGAAGCTGGGTGCGAGCTCGACAGGTAGCGGCACCATCGAACGAGACGTCCGCGCAGGCCGCTGACGTGCGTAATGGTGCGTCCCCAGCAGTCAGTGAGTGAACGCCTGTGCTCCGGTCGACGATGGTGCGCCGGCGGCGCTCGGCCACGGTGGCGTGTATCGGCCCACGTAGTCGCGAGCCCGGGGGAGCGGGTCATGCCAATACTGGTGCGGCATCCGGTGATGGTGCTCCTCGCAGAACTCGGCGAGACCGACCGTGATCCTGATGCGCTCTAGCGGGTGGCCTTCGAAATCCCTGTTCACCATCAGCAGTTGCGGCTCGGGATGCCAGCCCGAGTGATCAAACGCCCAGCCGTCCCAGAGCGCGTACGTGTGGAAGACCTGCCGCTCGCCGGCGAGGCGCACCGCCGCGACTTCGATCGATCGGTCTGGGTAGGACTCCTGGCAGATCCAGGCCAGGATGTGACACGCCCCGGCCGCGAAGAAGGCCTGGTCCGTCCGTTCCCAGGCGACGCGCTGGTTTGATCGCTCGATCGCCGTCCGACGAAACGCTCCGGCCGCTGTGGCTGCCACAACCCTGACGCTACTGGACGGCCCGACGCATCCGCGCATGCCGCAGACCGAGCGGTTGAGGTGCGCGGCCGGATCGCCGGGCGTCGCCGGCCCGCACGGCGTCCCGTGGACGGCGACGGGGCTGCGGCATCAGAGCCGCGATAGCCTGCCGTCATGGCGAGCGCCGAACTGGACGAGTTGATCGTCGCGGACGCCGACGCCCTGCGCGCGTGGTTGTCGGCCAACCACGCCACGTCGCCCGGCGTCTGGCTCGCCCTGACCAGGAAGGGCGGCACAGTCACGACGCTGACCTGGCAGCAGGCGGTCGACGAGGCCCTGTGCTTCGGCTGGATCGACGGGCAGGCCCGTAAACGGGACCAGGAAACCTCCTGGATCCGGTTCACCCCTCGCACACCCCGCAGTTCCTGGTCGCAACGCAACGTTGCCAACGTGGCCCGGCTGGACGCGCAGGGACGAATGCTGCCCCCGGGCCGCGTCGCGGTAGAAGCCGCGAAGGCGGACGGGCGGTGGGCGGCCGCCTACGCTCCGCCCTCGGAAGCCGAGGTGCCGGCCGACCTACTCGCCGCCATCGCCGCCGACCCCGCCGCCCAGGCCATGTTCGACGTACTCACCAAGACCAACCGGTTCGCTCTCATCTACCGCGTCAATGCCGTAAAACGGGCGCAGACCCGCGAGCGGAAGATCGGCGAGTTCGTTGCCATGCTGGCCCGTCACGAGACGATCTACCCGCAGAAGGCCAAGCCTCCCAGCTCGCCGTGATCGGCATCGTCGAGTCAGCTCAGCGCGGCCGTTTTGCGCAGCAGCACTGAGCGTTCGCGTTGGTTGCGCACAGCCGGGCCGCCAGCTCCAGCTCGGCGCGCGCTTCCGGTCGCCGTCCGAGCCGGGCCAGCAGCTCACCGCGTACGGTCGGGACCAGACGCGAACCGGGGAGCCGGTCCGAGGCGATCAGCTCGTCCACGCGGCCTGCAGGCCGCAGGGGCCGAGGCCGCGAGTCGATGCCCTGGCCAGCGCGGCCAGCCCACGGCGGATCGCTGCGATGTCCCACCGCCGCCGGTCCTGGTCCTCGAGCAGGATCGGCGAGCCCGCTGGTGCCGAGCGAGGAGCGGGCGTCAGGGTCCGCACCTACGAGACCGACGAGTCAGCCGACCGCTCGTGCCGATGTCCGCTGGTTGCTCCCGGCGACGGTCTGGAATGCTTCGCCCATGCCTTCCTACCCGCCTACCTTCGCCGACCAGGTGGTCGCGCTGCCAGCCCGTGCCCAGTTCGAGGCGTTCCTCGACGAGCACCGCGGCGCGCTCAATGGCTGCTTGGACGGGCTGACCGAGGAACAGGTGCGCCGATCGTTGGTGGCTTCCCGGACCACGTTGCTGGGTCTTGTGAAGCACGCGACCTTCGTCGAGAAGGTCTGGTTCGACGAAGCCGTCACGTGCCGGTCGCGCGCTGAGATCGGCATCCCTGCCACGTCGGAGGAGTCGTTCATCCTCGATGACGACGACACGATCGCCACCGTTCAGCACGCACACCGCGAAGCCTGCGAAGCATCACGCCGTGCGACGTCGTCCCTGGGGCTGGACGACATCCTTCACGGGCACCGGCGGGGTCCGCTTCCGCTGCGGTGGGTGTATCTCCACGTGCTGCGCGAGCTTGCCCAGCACTGTGGGCACGCAGACATTCTTCGGGAGCAGCTCGTCAACGAGTAGTGCGCGGACGTCCCCATGCCGCAGGACCGCTTGCGGTGTCGCCGCTCGGTGCACAGTCCTGCCGATGTGCGGATGCTCCAAGCCTGGATGGATCGTGCGAGCCGCGCTTTCTTCGGGGCCGGCTTCCGGCCGGACGCACGGTCGAGCAGGATCTGCTCATGATCTCCGACGTTCACCGGCTCCAGCGTGCCTTCGACGAGGCCGAGCTACGCGGCGACACCGACGCGTTGAACGCGTTGCTGACCGAAGACTTCAGGTCCATCGGCGAGCAGGGTTACGTGCTTGACAAAGCACGGTGGGTCGGCAAGTTCGCCGAGTTTTCGTACACCAGCTTGGAGAGCAGTGACGTCGAGGTGTGCTGCTACCGTCACGCGGCCATCGTGCGGTGCGTCCAGCGGAGCCACTCGACCTGGCGTGGGCAGGAGATGACGTTGACCGTCCGGGTCAGCCAAACCTGGGTTGAGCTGCCCGAGGGCTGGCGGCTGGCCGGCATACAGTTCAGCTCTCTCGGCGACGCCTGAAGGCGATATCCGGCCGGGCGACCAACGCCGACCAGCTTGGCGCGGATCCAGCGGTGCGGGCGACCGGCCCCGAGGCAGGTTGCCCGCACCGCCGGGAACGGCGCTAGCTGCGGTAGCGGAAGACGATTCGGCCGCGGGTCAGGTCGTAGGGGCTCAGCTCTACGAGCACCCGGTCGTACGGAAGGATCTTGATGTAGTTCTTGCGGATTTTTCCGCTGATGTGGGCCAGCACCTTGTGGCCGTTCTGGAGTTCCACCTTGAAGGTGGCGTTGCGCAGGCATTCGAGGACGGTGCCCTCAAGTTCGATGCCGTTTGATGTTCTTGCCATAGTCAGTGCCTCCTGTCGTTCGCAGTCAGCGGAGGACCAGTTCGAGGGTGCTGCCGGCGCGCCAGGCACCGATGCCCTCGAACAGCGCCGTCGCGGCAATGTTGGATTCGGTCACCTCGGCCGATGCCGTTTCCTTGCCGACGCGGTGCAGCGCGCCCAGCGTGTGGGCCAGCAGCGCCCGGGCGATTCCGCGGCGTTGACGGTCGGCCCGGACGGCGACCAGCCCGATGCGCGGCAGCCGGGTCACCGTCGCGACCCGCAGCAGACCCACGTACTGGCCGGACTGTGCCGCCACGGCGTATTTCGAAGGGTCGAGCGCGGGGCGGGCCAATACTTCGGCCGGCATGTCCTGCCATCCAGGGCCGGCCTCGACCTCGTCGCGGATCGTGCGGTCCAGTGCGTGTAGCGGAGCCTCCTCCGCACTGCCGAAGGCCCTGATCGTCACACCGGGCGGCGGCAGGGCCGAGTCGAGGCCCGTGGCGCGTGGGTCAGTGGGCACCGAGTACTCCCACTCGCGGCGCCGTGTCGTGAAGCCGGTTCGCTGCCACAGGGCGGTCAGGTCGAGGTCGGCCTCGTCGACCACTGTGTGCAGCGGCCTCCGCAGGGCCGTCAGCATGGCCTCGGCCAGCCGGTCGAAGGCCAAGTCGTGCCAGGCGTCGATGCTGACGAACATCCGCCCGTCGGGCCGGTGCGATGCCTCGCCGCGGCCGACCACGAGGTCGTCCTCCAGCGCATGCCACTGGCCGGCTCCGACGCGCGAAATCAGCACGGCGTGGCTGAACTCCACAGGATTCATAAGTTGGTGCCTTTCGGGATCGCCATTGTTGAGGGCGCTCCCGGCGGCACCTACGTCAGTGGCCGGTCCGTGACGACGAGGGGAGCACCCACATCGATACAAACGTTCACGGGTCTCACCTCCTCAGGCAGTGTCACGGCGCGACGGAAGCTACCAGCCCACCCGTCACACCGTCCAACCATTTTGCGGCGCGTGCCGCCCCGATCGACGGCTTGCATCGACGCGCGCTCGCGCCACCGTCCGCTCGCGCCAGCCGTCGGCTGGTCATCGGCTTCTCGCGCCAGGGCATGCTGACCTGCGGGCGGATCGGGCCGGAGAGGTCGCCTCGAAGGACGGCGGCGCCCACGACGCCTTCGGCGCGGCGCCGACGCAGGCGCAGACCGGCGCGGTCACGCCCATCTCGACGGCCAGGTGCGCGATCTGCGTGTCACCGAAGTGGGTAGCGCTGATCGGCTCGGCTGGCGCCGAAGATCAGCCGGTTCCGGGGGTGATCATGGGGGCGTCGGCGGGGGAGACGCGGATGAGCCGCGACCCCCTCGCTGGCGACAGGTCACCGGACGTCAGCGTGTTCGAGTCGCCGAGCGCCCGTCGCATCGGCGCGCAGCTGCGCCAGCGGGGGCTCAAATCGGCACTGCCCGGCCGGCGGGTCTCCTCGCCGGCCGGGCAGCATTGCGGCTCAGGTCAGCTGTCGGTGCCCAGGTCCTTCAGGCCCTGCAGCATCTCGGCGAAGTCGGCCGTCTCCGCCGGCGGCGGCGTCTCGATGGTCACCGCCTTGCCGTAGTCGGTGTAGTCGACCGTCATGTCGCCCATCGTGCCCATGACCATGGCCGCCCGGCGCGGCCGGTACTGCTCGTCGACCCAGAGGTCGATCTTGATCTCCTTGACGCCCTGCTTGGCGTACTGCTGCTCGATGCCCGCCCGCAGTGCGGCGTCGACCTGTCCGAGGTAGGTCGCGACGGGTGCGGTGACGGTGTAATGGACCGTGCGCGCCCCGTTCACCGTCTCCTCGCCGACGACCGTCACACCCTCCGTGGCGAGCAGCGTCTTGACCTGCTTGGTCGGGTCGACATCCTCGAACTGCTTGGTGAAGTCCATCCCCGACTGACCGGCCATGGCGGTCAGGTCCATCTTCATCCAGCGCTTCCCGCCCGTGCTCGCGCGCTCCTCCGCCGGGATCTCGACGTAGATCACGGCGCCGATCATCCGGACGGTGGTCGGGGCGCCGTCCGGGCCCGCCGTCGTCATCTCGGCCTTGACCGGGTCGCCCAGGTCGATGACGCCCTGCACCGAGATCTTCTGGCCGCCCGCCGTGCCCTGCATCGTCA